>NZ_JAUZUQ010000009.1:0-205932 GCF_031844105.1 Acidovorax sp. PRC11
GCCGTGCGCGGCGGCCCGTGCCGGCCACGCCCTCGTCCCCCGCAGCGGAGCGCGCGCGCCTGGTGATGGAGCCGCTCGATGTCTGGCTCGAGGCGCCGCTGCCCCTGCGCAATTCCGTCGAGCTCTCGCCCGCGTCCGCGGCGGCGCCGGCATCCGCCGAGCAGCGCGCCGAAGCCGCCGCGCTGTGGAAGGCCCTCAACACCCCGGTGGAGGACGTCCAGCGCGCCGCGGCGCGCACGGCCCAGCTCGAAGGCACCGTGGCGACCGAGCGTGCCCGCGCGGCATCCGAGCGCGCGGCCGCCGCCGACCTGCGCCAGCGCCTCGACAGCGCCGAATCCGACAGCTTCCCGGCCCTGGTCGTGTATGCACTCCTGGGCCTCGTCGTGCTGCTGCTCGCGCTCGCCGCCTGGCTGTGGGCCCGGGCGCGCCGCGAACGCGAAGCGGCCTGGACGCAGGTCGTGGTGAACCATGGCCAGCCGCCCCTGTCCGAAGGTGCCGCGCCCGCAGCCACGGCCACGGCCACGGCCGCGGCGGCGGACGACGCGGGGGCGGACACCCGGCCGCAAGGTGCGGACGTGCCGGCCGGCAAGCCCCGGCGCCTGCCGGTGCTGCCGCGCGGCGGCAAGGCCAAGACGCCGCCCGCAGCGCCCGCGGTGGCCCCGGCGCCCGTTCCGGCACCGGCCGGCCCGGCGCTGCGGCGGGACGACGGCCTCCACCTTCCGGCCTTCGCGGATTCGCTCTCGAGCGCCGTGCTGGTCGAAGGCCCTGCCTTCACGCGCAACGCTCCGCTGCAGCCGACGGATGCCGCGGCCCAGCCGCCGGCTCCGCCGCCGGTCCCGGCAGCGCCGCCGGCCTTCGCGCCGTCGGGCGCCGCGTCTCTGGCGTCCGCCGCGCCGGCCCGTGCCGCGGGCCCGCTTCCCGAGGACCTGTTCGACATCCAGCAGCAGGCGGAATTCTTTGTCTCGGTGGGCGAGCACGACCAGGCCATCGACGTGCTCCAGCAGCATATCGCCGCGCACGGCGACACCTCGGCCTTCGCCTACCTGGAGCTGCTGCGGCTCTACCACACGCTCGGCCGCGTGGAGCGCTTCCAGCAGCTGCGGGAGCAGTTCCGCACGCAGTTCAACGTGTTCGTGCCCGAGTTCGGCGCCTTCCACCGCGCCGGACGCAGCCTGCAGGGCTTCCCCGATGCCCTGGCCGCCATCGAGGCCGAATGGTCCTCGCCGGCCGTGGTCGGCACCATCGAGAGCCTGCTGTTCCGCCAGTCCGATGCGCTCCTGGCCACCCAGTTCGATCTGGCTGCCTTCGACGATCTGCTGCTGCTCCTGGCCATCGCCCAGACGACGCCGGCCAGCGCGCGGGGCGCGGCCCCGCCACGCCCCCGCACCACGCCGGCCGAACCGCCGGACGACGAAGTGCTGGCCGCCCAGTACCCCGCGCCCGCGCCGAGCCACGAACCCTCGCTGGAAGAGGAGCTGCGCTCGTTCGACACGCTGTCCGGGGGCCTGACCTGGGAATCGCTGCCGGCGCCGCTGCCGCCTTCGCCCCCGGCCGCGCCCGAGGCATCCCGGCCCGCCACCGCTTCGATGTCCACCGTGCCGCTGCACCTGGATCTGCACTCCGACCCGGATGCGATGCTCGATCTCGACCTGTCGGACCCGCCCCACCTGACGCTCAGCGACCTGCCGCCCCTGCCGGTCACGGAGCCGCCTGCGCCCGGGCAGCCCGTGGGTTTCGGGATGGACAACGACCGGATGGAGCTGCGGCTGGAACTCGACCAACTGCAGCGCAAGCGCCCGATCGATCCCCAGTGAGGCTCCGGCGCGGGGCGACGGGCGGTTCGCCGGGTCAGCGGCCGGCGCTGCCGCCCGCGGTGGCCGCAGCGGCCATGGGCGCACCGGGCTGCGCCGGCCGCAGGGCCATGCGCTGCATCAGGTCGCGCGCAGCCGCCTCCGGATCGGGGGCGTTCACCAGCGCGCGCACCACCGCGATCGAGCCGACGCCGGTCGCCAGCACCGCGCTGAACTGCTCCGCGCCGATCCCGCCGATGGCGACCTGCGGATAGCCGCGCATCAGGCGCGCGTAGCCGGTCAGCCGGGCCAGTCCCTGCGGCACGGTGGCCATTTTCTTCAGCGTCGTGGGAAAGACCGCGCCCATCGCCACATAGCTGGGCGAGGCCGCGTCGGCGCGCACCATCTCGGCGTAGCCGTGCGTGCTCACGCCCAGGCGCACGCCCGCGCCGCGCAGCGCCTGCAGCGCGCCGGGCGCCAGCGCGTCGAGGTCTTCCTGACCCAGGTGGACGCCGTAGGCGCCCGCATCGAGCGCCTCCTGCCAGTGGTCGTTGATGAACAGCAGCGCGCCGGTGCCGCGCACGGCGCGGGCCGCCGCCGCCACTTCGCGCCGAATGGCCGCCGCGTCGCCCGACTTGAAGCGCAATTGCACCGTCGGCACGCCGGCGCGGGCCATGCGCCCGACCCAGTCCGCGTCCGGCAGCACCGCATAGAGGCCCAGATCCGTGGGGCAGGGCGGGAAGGGCTGCGCGTGGGACCGCGCCTGCAGGCCGAAATCCTCCGGGGCGTCCGGCCACTGCACGGGGTCGAACGCGCCGGTGCGGTCCGTGCGGCCCTGCCAGGCGCGCGCGAGGCAGTCCGCGTCCACGGCGATGAAACCCAGCGCGCTGCAGGCCTGCAGCGCCGCGCGGTACACGCTGCCGCCCTGCGCGGGCGCCGGTGCGGGTTGCGGCGGGAAGTCGGCGAACGCGGCGGCATGCGCCTGCGTGATGGCATCGGCCATCGCCTGGATCGGTGCTTCAGCCATGGTCGTGGTGCCAGAAAGGGGTGCCGAGCACCGGCGTGCTCGGCTGGGCCGCGTCCTGCGCGGACATGGCGCCGGCATGGCGTGCCGCGCGGCCGGCCTGCACCGCGTCGGCGAACGCGCCGGCCATGGCCACCGGGTCCTGGGCGAGCGCCACGGCCGTGTTCAGCAGCACGCCGTCGTAACCCCATTCCATCACCTGGCAGGCATGCGAGGGCAGGCCCAGGCCGGCGTCCACCAGCAGCGGCACGTCCAGCCGTTCGCGCAGCGTGCGCAGCGCATACGGGTTCACGGGGCCGCGGCCGGTGCCGATGGGCGCGGCCCAGGGCATGACGGCCTGGCAGCCGATGTCCACCAGGCGCTGGCACAGCACCAGGTCTTCCGTGCAGTACGGCAGGACGTGGAAGCCGTCGCGCACCAGCTGCGAGGCAGCCTCCACGAGGTTGAGGGTGTCGGGCTGCAGCGTGTAGTCGTCGCCGATCAGTTCCAGCTTGATCCACGGCGTGCCGAACACCTCGCGCGCCATCTGGGCGGTGGTCACCGCTTCCAGGATGCTGTGGCAGCCGGCCGTGTTGGGCAGCACCGGCACGCCGAGCCGGCGCAGCAGTTCCCAGAAGCCGCTGCCGGACTCCGCGGGGTCGCTGCCCTGGCGGCGCAGCGAGGCGGTCACCATTGCGGGGCGTGCGCGCCGCACGGCGGCCTCCAGGATGGCGGGCGAGGGGTAGCGCGCGGTTCCGAGCAGGAGCCGGCTCTCGAAGCGCTGGCCGTAGAGGACCAGGGCGTCATCGGATGCGGAGGTGGACATGGCAGGCAAAAAGGGCAGGGGGCCGGACGGAGCCGGCGGCACGGTGAGGGACGGTGGTTGCGGGAGCGGCGCGGGTGCGTTCAGCCGCCCGTCACGGGCGCGATGATCTCGACGCGGTCGCCGGGCTGCAGCGCATGCTGCGCATGGCGGGCCTGGGGCACGAACACGGTGTTCACGGCGACGGCGAAGGGAGGGCGCGCCGCGATGGCCGCGACGGCGTGGGCCACGGTGGCGCCCTCCGGCAGTTCGGTGGCGTTCTGGTTGATGACGACGTTCATGGATGGATGGCGGCGGGTTCGGTCTCGGGCCGGGAAGGCATTGCGCCCAGCTCCAGCGCCAGGTCGAAGCGGGGGGCGAGGCGCGATTGTCCCTCGTTCAGCAATTCCATCACCACGTCGAGGATGGCCGGCGAGATCATGAAGCCGTGGCGGTACAGGCCGTTGACCTGCAGCACGCGCGGCGCCAGCTGCCGGACGGCGGGCAGGTTGTCGGGCAGGGTGGGTCGGCACTGCGTGGCGATCTCCAGGATGCGCGCCTCCGCGAAGCCCGGATGCACGGCGTAGGCGGCGCTCAGCAGCTCCAGGGTGGAGCGCACGCTGGCGGGCGAGAGGTCGTCGGATTCGATCTCGGTCGCCCCGATCACGAACACGTGGTCCTGCTTGGGCGCGATGTAGATCGGGTAGCGCGGGTGCACCAGCCGCGTGGGCCGGCGCAGGGTGACGCCGGGCGCGTGCAGCCGCACGACTTCGCCGCGCACGCCGCGCAACTGCTGCCACTGCGCGCGCGCGCCCAGGCCGCGGCAGTCCAGCACCCAGTCGGGCTGGCCCGGCGCGCCGGGCGTGAAGTCTTCCGGAGCGCGCGGGCTGTTCCAGTGCACGCGCACGCCGCGCGCCCGCATCGCCTGCTCCAGGGCGGCCAGCAGCTGGCGGTTGTCGAGCTGGCCTTCGCCCGGCAGGTAGAGCCCCTGGTGGAAGCGCCCGCCCACCGCCGGCTCCGCCTCACCGACCCCTTGCGCGTCGAGCGCCTGCAGGGCCGGCAGTTCCGGGACCGTGCGGGCCGTGCGCTCGAGCACGCCACGCAGCCGGACGGCCTCGGCGGCGTCCTGCCGGTGCCAGAGGATGAGGGTGCCTTCCTGCTGGAAGAAGACGGGCCAGTCGAGCCCGGCCAGCAATTGCGGCCAGCGCGTGAGCGCATGGTGGCCCATGCGTACCACGCCGGGCTCGGTGATGGCCGATTCCGCCAGGGGCGCGAGCATGGCGGCGGCGATGCGCGCCGCGGCGCCCTGGGCGTCGGGCCCCTGGGCCTCGTGCACCTCCACCGCGTGGCCCTGGCGTGCCAGCTCGGCAGCCAGCAGCCGGCCCACGAGGCCGGCGCCGAGGACAGTGATCGAGGAATGGGGGGAGAGCAGAGCGGACATGGGGCAGGTGGCGTGCGTTCTCATCGGAGGCGCCGGCCCGGGAGGGGCGCGGCGGATCGGCAGCGGAGGAGAACAGGCGGCGGTCCACCGTCGAAACTCCCCACGCCAGCATGACCTGGATCGGGTGCCGAGGGTTTTTCTCAGCCACGCCGGACGGCGCGGCACCCCTGTTTCGTCCGTGACGGGATTACAGCACAGGGTTGATAGCGAGGTTTTTGATGCCGCGCATGCGCCATAATTTTTGCCATGAATTCCAAGCCTCTTGATCCTCGGGCGCCGGCGGGCCCCGCGGACGGCCCCCGCTACGTGCGTGTGCTATCGATTGCAGGGTCCGACAGCGGCGGGGGAGCCGGCATCCAGGCCGACCTGAAGACCTTCGCGGCGCTCGGCTGCTTCGGCATGACCGCCATCACCGCCATCACCGCCCAGAACACCCAGGGCGTGCGCTCCATCCACGGCATCCCCCCCGCCATGCTGCGCGACCAGATCGACGCGGTGGTCGAGGACATCGGCGTGGACGCCGTCAAGATCGGCATGCTCCATGCGCCCGATATCGCCGAAGTGGTCGCCGACGCGATCCGCCGCCACGCGCTGCCGCACGTCGTGCTCGACCCCGTCATGGTGGCCACCAGCGGCGACCGCCTCATCGCGCCGGACACCGTGGCCGTGCTGGTGGAGGAGCTCTTCCCCCTGGCGGCCGTGGTGACGCCCAACCTCGACGAGGCCGGCATGCTGCTGGGCCGCGGCATCGCCGACGAGGCCGCCATGGAGGCCGCTGCGCAGGACCTGCTTGGCCTGGGCGCGAACGCGGTGCTGATCAAGGGCGGCCACCTGCCCGGCGACGCGCTGGTGGATTTGCTCGCGCGGCAGGGCGGCGAGCCGCCGCTGCGCCTGCGCGCCGCGCGCGTGGACACCCGCAACGGCCACGGCACGGGCTGCACCCTGTCGTCCGCGATCGCGGCCCACCTGGCGATCGGGCTGGCATTGCCGGAGGCCGTCTCGGCCGCGCACGCCTACGTGCAGGCCGCGATCCAGGCCGGCGCCGGCGTGCGCACCGGCCGCGGCTCCGGTCCGCTGGACCATGGCCACGCACCCGTGGTGCAGCGCATTGCGGAGCACGCATGGGCATGAGCTTCCGACCTCCCGATCCCGGCCAGATCCAGCAGGCGTTCACCGCCGACGCCGCGCTCGTGCAGCGCTATGCGCTGCAGGAGGTGATCGGCACCGGCTCCTACGGCATCGTCTTCTCCGCGCTGCAACAGCCCACCGGCCAGAAGGTGGTGCTGAAATTCGTCCGCATCGACGAGGACGAGCGGCTGTTCAAGCGCTTCCGCCGCGAGATCGGGGCCTGCGCGCGGCTGCACCATCCGCACGTCGTGCAACTGCTCGACGAAGGCGTCTGCGGCCCGTTCGTCTTCGCGGTCTTCGAGTTCGTGCCGGGCATGACCCTGCGGCAGTTGCTGCAGCAGCAGGGGGCGCTGTCCGCGGGCGAGGCCGGCCGCCTGATGCTGCAGGTGCTGGACGCGGTCGCCTGCGCGCACGACGCGGGCGTCGCGCACCGCGACCTGAAGCCCGAGAACATCATGATCAGCGCCTCGGGCCTGACGTCGCACGCCAAGGTGCTCGATTTCGGCATCAGCACGCTGCTGCCGGGCTTCGGCGACGCGCACGCGACGCAGCTCACGCGCGAAGGTGAATACGTCGGCACCCCGGCCTACAGCGCGCCCGAGCAGCTGCGCGGCGAGGTCGCCACGCCGCAGGCCGATCTGTACGCCTGGGGGCTCATCTTCCTGGAATGCCTCACCGGGCGGGTGGTGACGGGCGAGTCCACGGCCGAGATCTACCAGCGCCAGCTGTCGCCGCAGGAGTTCAGCCTGCCGCACGCGATCCAGGGCCACCCCCTGGCCGAGGTGCTGCGCAGCGCCCTGCGCAAGCGGCGCGAGGACCGGGCCACCTCCGCGCGGCAGCTTTGGGAGCGGTCCTCGGCCGTGCGCCTGGACGATCTGGTCGGCGTGCTGCGCACCCGGCCCGGTGCCGGCGCCGGCGGCATCGCTCCCACGGTGGCGGCGTTCGGCACGCCCCATGAGGAAAAGCGGCAGCTCACGCTCCTCTACTGCGGCGTGGTCTTCGCGCCCCCGCCGGACGGCGGCGACGAAGAGGCGGCCGAGCAGCAGGAGATGGCGCAACGCAACGTGCTGCGCCGCCTCATCGACGTGGCCGTGCAGCGCGGCGGGACGCTCGGCGGCACTCTGGGCACGCACTTCCTGGTGACGCTGGGCTATTCCGCCCACGCCGAGGCCGATGCGCGCCTCGCCGTGCAGATCGCGCAGGAACTGGTGCGATCCGCCGCGCAGCCGGTCGGCGACGTGCGCTGGGAGGTGCGCATCGGCCTGCACACGGGCTCGGTGCTGATCGAAAGCGGTGCCGTGGTTCCCTGCCGCGCGCTCAGCATCGCGATGGCGATGGAAGAGGCTGCGGCCGACGGGCAGGTGGTGGTCAGCGAGGCCGCGCGCCAGCGGCTGCGGCACCATGCCCAGTTCATCCCGCAGGGTGGCGTGCGCCTGCCCGGCGCCCCGGCCGAGCTGCCGTGCTTCGCCATGGCGCAGGACGGCGCCAGCGCGGTGCCGGCGCTGCCCCGCGAAGCGGTGGGCCGGTGGCGCGAGCTGCTGCTTCTGCGCCGCCGCTGGCGCGCGGCGTTGCTCGGCGAGGGCGGCGCGGTGCTGGTGCGCGGCGAGGCCGGGGTCGGCAAGTCGTGCCTGAGCGAAACCTTCCTGGCGCACGTGCAGGGCCGCGGCGGGCGGGTGCTGCGCGCCGCCTGCTGGCCCGAGCAGGAGAACAGCGCCCTGGCGCCCATGCTGGCGCTCATCCGCGCCCAGTGCGGCGGCCCGGACGAGGCGGATGCCGTGGTCGTGGAGCGCCTTGCGCGCATGCTCGGCGACGCCGGCTGCGACGTGGACCGCGTGCTGCCGATCTTCTGCGTCTGGCTGTCGCTGCAGGTGGGCATGCACCAGGTGGTGGACATCGCGCCCGCGCTGCAGAAGGCACTGCTGATGGAGGCCTCGCTCGGCTGGCTGCGCCACCAGTCCCGCGAGGCTCCCGTGCTGCTGTTCGTCGAAGACCTGCACTGGGCCGATTCGGCCACGCTGGAATGGCTCGCCGAACTGGCGGCGGCACTCGCCGGCGAGCGCTGCATGCTGCTGCTCACCGCCCGCCCCGAATGGGAGCCGCCGCTGCGCATGCAGGGCACGCTCGTGTCGCTGGAACTCGGCCGGCTCGGCGCGCGCCAGGCAGCCGCCATGGTGCGGCAGGTGCTGGCGCCGCGGCAGGTGTCGCAGGCCGTCGTGGACCACGTCGTCGCGCGCACGGACGGCGTCGCCCTGTTCATCCAGGAGCTGACCCGCACCCTGCTGGAGACCTGCCTGGAAGAGCGCGACGGCCAGTGGGACTTCCAGGAGGACGCCGACCTGAAGGGCATTCCGATCACGCTGCGCGATTCGCTGGAGAGCCGCTTCATGCAGCTCGGCCCGGCGCGCGAGGTGCTGCGCTGGGCGTCCATCTGGGGCCGGCGCTTCGACGGCGACTGGCTGCCCGACTGCGGCCTGCAGGACGTGCCTGCCGGACTGCGGTCGCTGGTGGACGTCGGGCTGCTCATGCCGGCGGATGCCGCGGGCCATTACCTGTTCCGCCATGCGCTGATCCGCGACGCCGCCTACGACAGCATGCTGGCGACCCAGCGCGCGCTGATGCACGGCGTGGCCGCGGAAGTCATCCTGCGCCGCCGTGCCCGGGTGCGCGACGAGGAGCCCGGCCTGCTCGCGCACCACTATGCGCTGGCCCGCGATTACGCGAACGCGGTGCCCGCCGGCCTGGCCCAGCTGCGCATGACGCAGCACCGCTCGCTGAACGACGAGACCATCACCTATGCCCGCACGGTCGAGGACTGGATCGACCGGCTGGACGAGCCCGCCCGCTGGGAGCCCCGGCTGGCGCTCAACGGCTACGTCATGCAGGCGCTGATGAACAAGCACGGCTGGGCGCATCCGCAGGTGGAGCAGCGCATCGAGCTCTCGCAGGGCCTGGTGGAGCGCGACATCTCCGTGGAGCTGCGCGTGCAGCACCTCTGGCTCGTGCTCACCTACCACCACGTGGCCAGCCACCGCGCGGAAGTGATGCGGCTGGCACTGCAGCTGGAAGAACTCGCGCGCCAGCGGGGCGATGCCGGCATCCTGGTGGCCGCCTGCACCTGGATCGGGCTGGCCCATTATTCCGAAGGCCGCTTCGATGCGGCGGAGCAGTACCTGTCGGAGGCCGTCGACGAGCGGCATGGCGACTTCTCCAGGCACCACCCGGCGCAGTTCGGGTTCGACACCGTCGCCTGGGCGCTGGCGGCGCGGGCCCTGGTGCGCTGGGGCGCCGGCCACGATGCGTTGGCGCGCGAGGATGCCGAACGCGCGGTGGAGCGCGCCCGCGCATTGGCGCACATTCCCTCGATCGGCATCACGCTGCTCTACCAGGCGCTGGGCTACCTGGGGCGGCAGGACGCCCCCCGCGCCGGCCAGGTCGTCGAAGAGCTGATCGAGCTGTCCGGACGCTACGGCCTGCCGGCGTTCCGCGGCTACGCGGAAGTGATCCGCGGCTGGGTGGCGGGGGAGCTGGCCAGCGCCGACGCCACCATCGAGGCGCTCTGGAGCATCGGCTGCAAGTACTGCCAGACCTACTACCGCGCCTTCTGCGCCGAGATCCTGGCACGCCAGGGCCGCTGGTCCGACGCCGTCGACCGCGTGTCGCACTGCCTGGAACTCACACACGAGCTCTCGGAGGGCATATACACTGCCGAGCTGTGGTTGCAGAAGGCCGAGTACCTGCTGCACGACGCGCGCACCGCCCATGACGCCCCGGCCTGTTTCCGCCAGGCCGCGGAAGTCGCGCGCGCGGGCGGCAAGCACCGTGTGGAAGCGCAGGCACTGTCACGCCTGCGCCATGTGGATCCTGCATCCTGCACCGTAGGCGACGCGTCGCGGCTGCAGGCCCTGCTGGGTATGCGCCCCGAACTCGGGGCATTTGTGTGTTGACCGATTGAAAGAGGGAGGACATCCGATGAGTTCCACTCACCAACAACCTTGCGACCCGCTGCTGGGATTCCGCCTGGCCTACCTGCGCGCCATCGCCAAGTCCTGGTACGAGCCGGAGTACCGCGACCACCTGCTCGCGCAGAAGGACATCCAGCCGCTGCTCGCCAAGGATTTCGGCCTGCAGACCATCTGGCCCTGGCTGGACGTGGCACTGGAGCGCAGCGACGACCCGAAAGACCTCACGCTGTGGAAGCCCGAGCTGACCGCCGGCTGGATCGGCCTCGACGACGGCTTCGAGATCGTCTTCCCCCAGGCCCCCGCCGACCACGCGGCCGAAGCGCTGGCCAGCTACTACCAGCTGTTCCCCACGCTGATGGGTGCGACCGCCGACGTGCCCGCCGAGGACGCACCGCAGCCGCACATGGTGGGCGGCGCGCTGCCCACGGGCCTGGGCATTCCCGGCGGTGACCCGGGCTCCCTGCTGGCCTTCGGCGGCGTGGTGCTGCGCGCCATCGCCCTGGCGTGGAAGTCGCAGGTGTTCCGCGACGAACTGCTGAACCCCGCGTGCGCCGATGCGGCCCCCCTGCTGAGCCAGTGGCTGGGCTACAACAACCCCTTCAACTTCTCCATCCGCTTCAAGACCGACCCGGCGCTGACCTGGGATGCGGACAAGGGCGCCTGGAACCAGTACGCCGCGGACGGCCAGCGGATCAAGAACCGCATCGTGCTGAACTATCCGAACGCGCCCGAGGCGAAGGATTTCTGGCCGATCTCCCTGACCTCCTACAACAACACCGGCAGCGCCTACCCGTTCACCTGCTGAAGCGCCCGCCGCAGTGCCTGAGCCGGAGCTTCCCGCGCCTGCGCGCACCGATGCCGCATGGCAGGCGCTGCGCGGCAGTTCGGCCACGCTGGCCCTGACCCTGGGCGCGCGCGCTTCGCCGCTCGCGCGCCAGGTCGATGCCGGCTGGGCCGATCCGTGGGCCGAACGCCTGCTGGCGCAGTGCCCCTGGGACCTGCGCCTCGCGGGCCAGGACGCATCGCTGGTGCGCGCCGTCGTGGTGCGCAGCCGCATCTTCGATGGCGCCGTGCGCGAGGCCTGTGCGCTGCAGGACGTGTTCGCGGTGGTGAGCATCGGCGTCGGCCTGTGCACGCGCCAGGGCCGCCTCGCGGCGGAAGGTCCAGGCGCGGATGGCAGCGGGCCGGCATGGATCGACGTGGACCTGCCCGACGTGATCGCACTGCGCCGGCGGCTGTTGCACCAGACGCTGGCTGCTGCGCCGTCCGCCAGCCTCCTGGTGGCCTGCGGCCTGCAGGACCCGGCATGGCTCGATGCCGTGCCGTGGCGGCGCGGGCAACGTTGCCTCGTGCTGGTCGAGGGGGTCGCGCCCTACGTGCCGGCGGCCGCCATGACCGGCATGCTGCGTGCGCTGGCCGCGCGGGCGCGTCGGGAAGGCTGCGCTTGCCGGGTGGTGATCGACTACCTGCACCGCGACTTCGTGCCGATCGCCGCCTTGCAGGCCGGGCCGGCCGTTCTGCCGGTGACCACCGGCTTCCAACGCGCCGAAGAGCTGGCGCCGGAAGACGCGGGGTTCCGCACGGTGCGGCAATGGGAGCCGTTCGGGGAGTTCTCCGAGGCGCACCGGCGGCTCGAGGGCGACTTCCGGACGCGCCACGGCCACGCGCCCTATGCCGTGGCCTGCTTCGATCTGCAGCAGCCCTGAAGCCGCTGAACCGGCCACCAAGCCCGGCGGCGCCGCCCGTGCCCCGGCCCCTGGTCCTTTTTCGATACGCTGATTTCCATGGACTGGTTCCACACCGTACCCCGCTGGCATCCCCGGTTCCGGCCCGTGCTGCGTGCGCCGCAGGCACCGCTGGCGCCGTCCTCGCTGCCCGAGCCTGTCCTGGTGGAAGACACCGGGGCGCTGCAGTTGCCTTTCGCCGAGGCCGGCGTGCTCGCCGGGCTGGTCGATGGCGGGCTCTCGCCCGCAGCCTGGTGCGCGGCCGGGGGGGACCCGCGCCATCTGCCCGGCCTGCTGATGGCCCTGGAATCGCTGTCGCGGCAGCGCTGCGTCGTTCCCTCGGGCCCGGAAGACCCGGGCCGGGGCTGGCGGATCCCGGACGTGCAGGCCGGCCCGGTGCGCATCGACGGCGCGACGGGCAGCCTCGGGCTGTTCTGCCGCCTGCCCGGCGCCCCGGAGGCGGGAAGCGGCGGGGACGGAGCGGGCAATGTGGCAAACCGCTGGGCGGAGATCGCGGAGGCGGGCGGCGCGGACGTGCTGCTCTGCAGCGACTATTTCGACCCGCGGCTGGCGGCGGCCTGGACGGAAGCCTGCCGCGCCGGCCGCGGGCGCTGGTGGCTGCCGGTGCGCCAGGCGGGGGCGCGGACCCTGGTCGGCCCGCTGCTGCGCCCGGGCGCCCCCGGTCCCTGCTGGCACTGCTTCATGCACCGGCTGCGCCGCAACAGCCCCGGTCGGAGCTGGCTGGAGCGGGAAGTGCCCGGCTCGCACGGCCTGGTGCCGCTCCGCGAGGAGGACCCGGGGTGGATGGCGCGGCACGAGAGGGCGCAGGAGGCCGCGCGCGAACTGCTGGCCGGCGCGGTGCCCGGCCGGTTTGCCGCCTGGGACGGCATGGAGCCGGACGCGGCGGTGCGGTGGGGCGCCGCGCCGCAGCGGCCGCAGTGCCCCCACTGCGGCGACCCGGACTGGATGGCCCGTCAGCTCCGCCGCCCGGTGCGCCCGGGCCCCGTGCAGGCGCTGCCGGGCGCCCGCGGGGGATCGCGCACCGTGCCGCCCGGCACCACGGTGCAGGCCCTGCTGCCCTGCGTCGACGGCGTGGCGGGCGTGGTGACGGAATGCACGCCGCTGCCCTTGCCGCAGGCCGGGGACATCACCGTCTACCGCAGCGGCTTCCATCCCCCGGGCGCGCCCGAAGGCATGCCGGCCTCGGCCCGGTGGTGCCTGGGCAAGGGCATGACCGCCGTGCAGGCGCAGGCCAGCGCGCTGTGCGAGGCGGTGGAGCGCTACGCAGCGGGCTGGCAGGGGGACGAGCCCTGCACGGTCGCACTCGAGGGCGACCTGCCCGGCCCGGCTTTCGGTCCGCAGGCGCTGGTGTTCATCAGCGAGGGGCAGCGGGCGCGCTCCGCCGCCGGGGCGGGGCCGCAGGACGACCGCGTGCGCCGCTTCGTGCCCCATGCCCCGCACGAGCCCCTGGCCTGGACGCCGGCCTGGTCGCTGACGCGCGATGCGCCGTGCTTTATTCCACTCGCCCAGTGCTACCTGGGCGTGCCGGATGCGTGGTCCCGCCACGGCGCCTGGAACTCCAACGGCTGCGCCGCCGGCAACTGCCCCGAGGAGGCGATCCTGCAGGGCCTGCTGGAGGTGGTCGAACGGGACGCGACGGCGATCTGGTGGTACAACGAACTGCCGAGGCCGGCCTTCGCCCCGGAGGCGGTGCCGGCCGGGCACGTCCGGCGCGTGCAGGGCACGCTGGGGCCCGACTGGACGTTCTGGCTGCTCGACCTGACCCACGATCTGGGCATTCCCGTGGCCGCGGCCGTCGGGCGGCACCGCGGCGGCGACTGGGCGCTCGGCTTCGGCTGCAGCTTCGATGCCGCGATGGCCTGCGAACGGGCGCTCACCGAGCTGGTGCAGCTCGTGGCGGTGGGCAAGACGTTGCCGTCACACTGGAATGGCCTGCGGGATGCATCCCCGGCGTTTCTGTGGCCCAATGGGCCCTACCGTGGATGGGCCGGGAGCGCCCGCCGGCCCCGGGAGGACGACCGCGGGAGTGGCGGCCTCCGGGCGGACATCGCGCAGTGCGTGGCGGCGGCCGGGAATTGCGGCATGGAAGTGGTGGTGCACGACTACACGCGGCCCGACATTCCGCTCCATACCATCAGGACCGTGGTGCCCGGCGCCTGCCACATCTGGCCCGAGTTCGCGAACCCCCGGCTGTACCGCGTGCCCGTCCAGATGGGCTGGCGCGAAACCCCGCAGAATGAGGGCCTTCTCAATCCATGGCCCCTGTACGTCTGATTTGAAAGCGTCCCGACGAGCACGATGGCGATCCTGCGAAATCTTCCGAGCGGCCGGAGCATCGTGCTCCGCCCCCTGCATACCTTCGGCCGGCATCCCGATTCCTGCCGCACGGTGCTGCAGGAGTCCGACGTGTCCAAGCTGCATGCGCTGGTCCGCTGGTCCGGCACGCAGTGGGAAATCAGCGACCAGAGCCGCAACGGCACCCTGATGGACGGCCGCCGCCTGGCGCCCGGGCACTGGCACGCGCTGGCGGTGGGAGCGGAGCTCCGCTTCGGCACCTCGACCTCGGCCGTCTGGCAGCTGGTGGATACCTCGTGCCCCAGGACGGGCCTCTGGCCGCTCGAGGGCGAGAAGGTGCTGCGGGTGCTCGACATGCAGGAAAACCTGCTGCCCGATCCGGCGGCGGCCGAGTCCAACGTGTTCCAGTCGGAGGGGCGCTGGTGGTGGGACCGCATGGACCACGTCGTTCCGCTGCTCGACGGCCACGTGGTGCAGGCGGGCGGGCGGCACTGGGAATTCGTGCTCTGCGAAGACCTCGGCGTCACGCAGGACCTGCCGCGCATGACCACCTCGCCCACCCTGGCGGCCCCGGTGTTCGATTTCGACCTGAGCCAGGACGAGGAGCACGTCTGCCTGGAGATCCACGTGGGTTCGCAGACGCTCACGCTCGGCGAGCGCATCCACCACTACACGCTGGTCACCCTGTCGCGCCAGCGCCTGCATGACGCGGAGCGGGGGCTGCCGCCCTCGAGCCAGGGCTGGCTGGGCATCGAGGCCCTGGCCCGCATGCTGGGCGTGGACGTTCCGTATCTGAACATCCAGCTCTTCCGGGCGCGGCGCCAGGTGCAGAACGCGCTCGGCTCGGCGCTGGCGGTGGTGGAGCGCCGCCGCGGCGAGGTGCGCTTCGGCGATTACTCGTTCCGCATCCGCAAATGCGGCCGGCCCGAAGGCGACTGGAAGGCCCCGGGGTTGTAATTCGATGTAATTGGCTGTTGCAGGCCGTCTCTTCAGATTACGGGTAACGCCGCAGAACGCGGATCACCCCGAACCCGATCGAGAGAGCCTGACCATGCAGCCCACCCCCATCTCGGCATCTGCCGGCGCACCCTTGCCGGAGGCCGCCGCCCCTGCAAGCGCCGGCAGTGCCCGGGGCCTGGGCTGCGCACCGTCCGGCGCCCTCGTCGCCCGGAGTCTGCCATGAGGTGCGTCACCGTGGCGTCCGACGCCGACCGGGCCGGCAGGCCCGCCACGTCCGGGGCCCTGTGGCAGCCGCAGTCCCTCTGGGAATCGTATTACCAGCACGTCATGGCTGCCGCCTCCGAAGAAGGCTATCTGTCGGCGTTCTGGCGGCACTACCACGGGGAGCCTGCCGAGATGCAGGTGGAGGGGCCCGACCTGCTGCGCTGGAGCACGGAGTGCGACTGCGTGATGCGCCGCCTGCCGTTCACGCCGCTGGGCGACTTCCTGCGCGATCTGGAACGGATGTGCATGCATGCCCACCGCGTGGGAGCTGCGCTGCGGGTGATCGCCGACTGATCAACGAAGACATGGCCGAGAGGCCAGGAGGAGAAGCGATTCCATCGCCTCGATGACAACAACAAGAAGAATCCGCGCCACCTCTGGGAGGGGGATGGCGCGGGGCAGCAAATCCCCCTGCGGACCTCGGACTGCAGGGGGATTTCGCCTTCTGGCGGCCCTCTCCCGACCCGCCGTGGCGTCAACTGTCGCCCGTCGCCCGTCGCCCGTCGCCCGTCGCCCGTCGCCCGTCAGGCCGCGGCCGGCCGGGCCGGCGCCACGCCGAGCCGCTCGTGCAGGCGGCTGCTGGTGGTCGTGTACTGCAGCGCGACCGGGGCGCCCGCCAGATGCTCGGCCGCGGCGAAGGCGGCCAGCGTGGCTTCATGGAAGCCGCAGAGGATGAGTTTGCGCTTGCCGGGATAGGTGTTGATGTCGCCCACGGCATACAGGCCCGGCACGCCGGCGGAGAACGTCGCCGTGTCCACCACGAGCTGCTTGCGCTCCAGCACCAGGCCCCAGTCGGCGATCGGCCCGAGGCGCGGGGAGACGCCGAGGCACAGCAGCAGCACGTCCGTGGGCAGGCGCTGCTCCGTTCCATCGGGAGTGAGAACGCGCAGGGCGGACAGCCGCGGCAGGGCGGAGCCGGTTCCCTCCGCCGCCTCCGCGCCCTCGATGCCCGTGGCCTGGCCCACCACGACGCGGATGCGGCCTTCCGCGCGCAGCGCCTGCAGCCGGGCGAGCGCCTGCGGCGGCGCCTGGAAGGCATCGCGGCGGTAGAGCAGCACCACGCTCGCGGCCGACTGCGGGCCGTGCTCGGCGCAGGCGATGGCGCGGGCCACGGCCGTGTCTTCGCCACCGTGCACCACCACATGGCGGCCGGCGGTGTCGGCCGGCGCATCGTGGTGGAACACCTGGGTGCCGTGGAAGCGTTCGATCCCCTCGATCTTGAGCGTGCGCGGCACGAAGGCGCCCACGCCCGCGGCGATGAACACGGTGCGTGCGTGAAGCGCCGTGCCGGCATCCGTGGACAGCAGGAAGCCGCCCTCGGGGCCCGGCTGCAGCGTCTCGACCCGCTGGGAGAGGTGCAGCTGCGGAGAGAACGGCGCGATCTGCCGGGCCAGCAGTTCCACCAGCCCGCGGCCGGTGCACATCGGCACGCCCGGAATGTCGTAGATGGGTTTGTCGGCGTAGAGCTCGGCGCACTGGCCGCCGACGTGGGGCAGGGCGTCGATCACGTGGGCGGCGATGCCCTGCAGGCCGAGCTGGAAGACCTGGAAGAGCCCCACGGGCCCCGCGCCGATGACCACGGCATCGGCTTCGATGGCGCGAGCGTTTTGCATCACATGTTCAAGAGAGGACTGCGGCGCTGGAACCCGCCACGGCCCAGGCGGGCAGACGCCGCGCAAGGGCCGCCCCGCCGCGCTGGCGTCGCCCCCCTTCCGGCCAGCGGAGCGCCGCCAGAGAAGGGGGGAGCGGCGCAGCCGCTCGGGGGGATGTGTTCATCTTTCAGCGGATGAGGTCGGCGACCTTGCCGGGCTTGCCGTTCCACTCGTCGGCGTCGGGCAGCGAGGCCTTGCGCTTGGTGATGCTCTTCCATTGCGGGGCGAGCTCGGCGTTGAGCTTGATGAAGGCCAACTGGTCGGCGGGCAGGTCTTCCTCGGCGTAGATCGCGTTGGCCGGGCACTCGGGAATGCACACGGCGCAGTCGATGCACTCGTCGGGGTCGATCACCAGGAAGTTCGGGCCCTCGCGGAAGCAGTCCACGGGGCACACGTCCACGCAATCGGTGTACTTGCACTTGATGCAGTTTTCGGAGACGACGTGAGTCATGAGAGGCAGTCTTTGGATCGGGGGTAACCCGCAATTTTAGGGCGGATCGGGCCGGAGGCGCCCGCCGCCCCTTGCGCCGTCGCAGGAAGGGGCGGCGCGGCCGGTCCGGATCAGTTCACGAGCACGGCCGCGGCGGTGCGGTGGCTCGCCGTATCCACGAGGATCAGGGAGCCCAGCACGCGGGCCTGCGTGAACGGCGCGGCGGGCAGGGCTTCCTGCAGCAGCAGGTCGACGTGGCCGATGGCATTGGGTTCGAGCTGCGTCGCTTCCTCTTCCTCCAGGGTGTGGATGTTCAGGCGGTGCACCACGCGCTGCACCTTGGCCTTGACCCAGCGGTGGCCGTGCAGTGCCCAGTAGACGCGGCCCGCCACCAGGGGCTCGTCGTCCATCCAGGCCACGGTGGCGCGCAGTTCGCGGCGCGCGGGCCAGGCGGGCACGGGGGCGGGCGTGTCGAAATCGTCCGCCGCGGCGGACGCAGCCGGTGCCGGGGCGGCCAGGATCCAGTCGCCGCGTGAGACGTCCACCTCGCGGTCGAGCACGATGCCGGCGCTCATGCCGGCCGGCACGTCCTGCGGCCTGCGCGCATGGTCCAGCACCTGCGCCACCTGGGCGAGCTGCCCGCTCGGGAAGATCCGCACGGCCGCGCCCGGCGCCACCTGCCCGGCGGCGACGCGGCCCCAGAACACGCGGCGGCCCTGCGTGGTGTCGGCCGACGACGAGAATTTCTCCACCCACTGTACGGGGAAAGCGAACGCCAGGCCCGTGTCGGCGGGCGTGTGGGGCAATTGCTCCAGGATCTGCAGCAGGCTGGGGCCTTCGTAGCCGCACCAGCCGGGCTTCGCATCCACCACGTTCCAGCCCTTGAGGGCCGAGACGGGCACCGTGGCGCGCACGGCGATGCCGGCGGCCCGGGCGAAGGTCTCCAGCGCGCCCTGGATGTGGCGCAGCGCGAGCGCCGGGTCTTCCACGGCGTCGAGCTTGTTCACGGCGAACACCAGCGAATGCACGCGCAGCAGGTGCACCAGCAGCGAGTGGCGGCGCGTCTGCGGCAGCAGGGTGAGCTGCGGGTCGCGCCAATCGAGCTTGGTGGCATCGACCAGCACCACGGCCGCATCGGCGCTGGAGGCGGCCGTCACCATGTTGCGCGTGTACTGCTCGTGGCCCGGCGCGTCGCCGATGATGAACTTGCGCGTCTCGGTGGCGAAGTAGCGGTAGGCCACGTCGATCGTGATGCCCTGCTCGCGCTCGGCCGAGAGGCCGTCCGTCAGCAGCGCCAGGTCGGTCTCGCCGCCGCGCGTCACGCCCGCGAGATGGTCCTGCAGCACCGCGCGGCTGTCCACCAGCAGGCGGCCGATCAGCGTGCTCTTGCCGTCGTCGACCGAGCCGCAGGTGATGAATTTCAGGGCAGAGCGGTGGTCTTCCTCGCCCTCGGCGTTCACTGAATGCGTGCCAGCAACTATCGAATCATTGGTGTGTGTCATGCAACTCTCTCCGTCACCCACGCGGGGCGTCAAAACTGGCGCGGTCCAGGCCAGAACCGCCGCGCAAGGGCCGCCCCGCCGCGCTGTCGGTGTCCCCCTTCCCGCTGGGCGCAGCCCGGCGAGAGAAGGGGGAAGGCGCGCAGCGCCACAGGGGGATGCCCATCAAAAATATCCGTCCTTCTTGCGCTTTTCCATGGAGGCATCGGACGTCTTGTCGTCCATGCGCGTCGCGCCGCGCTCGCTCACGTCGGCCGCCAGCGTCTCGATGACGATGTCGGCGGCGGTGGCGGCGGGGCTTTCGACCGGGCAGGTGCAGGTGATGTCGCCCACGGTGCGGAAGCGCACGTCGCGCGTTTCCACCGTCTCGCCCTCGCGCGGCGGCGTGAGTTCGGTCACGGGCACCAGCAGGCCCTTGCGCTCCACCACCTGGCGCTTGTGGGTGTAGTAGAGCGAGGGCAGGGCGATCTGCTCGCGCTCGATGTACTGCCACACGTCCAGCTCGGTCCAGTTGCTGATCGGGAACACGCGGAAGTGCTCGCCCGGGGCGAGGCGCGTGTTGAACAGCGTCCACAGCTCGGGGCGCTGCGCCTTGGGCTGCCACTGGCCGAAGCTGTCGCGGTGCGAGAAGATGCGCTCCTTGGCGCGGGCCTTCTCCTCGTCGCGGCGGGCGCCGCCGATCAGCGCATCGAAGCGGAATTCCTCGATCGCCTCCAGCAGCGTGACCGACTGGTGCACGTTGCGGCTCTCGCCCGGGTGCGCCAGCCGCACGGTGCCACGCGCCATCGAATCCTCCACGCTGCGCACGATCAGCTCGGCACCCAGCTCCCTCGCGCGGAAGTCGCGGAAGTCCGTGACTTCGGGGAAGTTGTGGCCGGTGTCGATCATCAGCAGCGGGTAGGGGATGCGGCCCCGGCTACCGGAGGGGCCCTTCGTGTCCATGAAGGCCTTCTCGGCGCACTTGAGCATCACCAGCGAATCCTTGCCGCCCGAAAACAGCAGGGCGGGGCGTTCGAAGGCGGCTGCCACCTCGCGCAGGATGAAGATGGTCTCTTCCTCCAGCGCGTCAAGGTGGCGGTTGCTGAGCTGGCTGAGCACGTGGGGTTCGGTGCGGGCGTTCATGCGATCGGTCTCTCGGTCGGTTCTCTTGTGCGGCGGCGCCTCAGGCGGCGTCCCGGAAATGCGGCAGCGGGTGGGCTACATCGCCCTGGTAGAAGGCGTGGAAGCGGTCGAACTGGCGCTGTGCGTCGGCCAGGTCCACGCCTTCGCGCAGCACGGCCACGTCGAAGCCGCAGCGCGCCATCTGCACGAGCTGGTCGATCAGCACGTCGCCCGTGGCGCGGATCTCGCCCTGGAACTTGCGGCGCTGGCGCAGCAGCCGTGCCTGGCTGAATGCGCGGCCGTCGGTGAACTTCGGGAAATGCAGGTCGATGCGGTCGATGCCGGCCAGGTCCTGCACGAGCGGGTCGGCGTCGTTCGGCATGTCGAGCACGGTCTGGCCGGCGGGCGCCGCCGTGTGGTCGTGGGAAGCGATGATTTTCATGGGGCTGATTTCGGTCGAAAGCGGATGCGGACTCAGGCGGACACGGCCTCGGACGGGTGCCGCGCGGCGTTCGCGGCGGCCTTGAAGGGCTCGATGCCGACGCGGCGCACCGTGTCGATGAAGTGCTCGTGCTTCTGGCCGCGCGCGCTGCCCGGGGCATCGGCCGGCAGCGCCTGGCGGTGCTCGCGGTAGGTGGCGAGCAGCGCCTCGATCACGCCGGGCACCTCGGCCGCGCTGAACGACGGCCCGATGATCTTGCCGGGCACGGCCGCGCCCGAGAGGTCGGTGCCGTCGGCGCCGCCCAGCGTGATCTGGTACCACTCCTTGCCGTCCTTGTCGACGCCCAGGATGCCGATGTGGCCGCTGTGGTGGTGGCCGCAGGAGTTGATGCAGCCGCTGATGTGCAGGTCGATCTCGCCCAGGTCCCAGAGCTCGTCCAGGTCCTGGTAGCGCTCGGTGATGGCTTCGGCGATCGGCAGCGAGCGCGCATTGGCGAGCGAGCAGAAGTCGCCGCCGGGGCAGGCGATCATGTCGGTCAGCAGGCCGATGTTGGGCTGCGCCAGGCCCAGCGCGCGCGCCTCCTCGTAGAGGGCCGGCAGCTGGTCGGCGCGCACCCAGGGCAGCAGCAGGTTCTGCTCGTGGGTCACGCGGGCTTCGCCGCACGAATAGCGGTCGGCGAGGTCGGCGGCGGCGTCCATCTGGTCGGCCGTGGCGTCGCCGGGCGCATGGCCGATGCGCTTGAACGACAGCACCACGGCGCGCAGCAGCGGGTGGCGGTGCGGCAGCACGTTGCGCGTGAGCCAGCGGCCGAAGCCCTGGTCCCCCTCGGCGGCCGCGCGCAGCAGCGACAGCGTCTGGCTCTCGGCGTCCGCGCCGCCCAGGTCGGGCACCGGGTCGTGGAAGCAGGCGGCCACGCGGTCGTATTCGGCCTGCGTGATGGTGTGGGGGCCGCCCTCCACCTCGACGATCTGGCGGAATTCCTCTTCCACCTGGTCCACGTAGGTCTGGCCTTCGGACTTCACGAGGATCTTGATGCGCGCCTTCCAGAGGTTGTCGCGGCGGCCGTAGCGGTTGTAGACGCGGATCACGGCCTCGAGGTAGTTCATGAGCTGGTTCCAGGGCAGGAACTCGCGCACCACCGGGCTGATGACCGGCGTGCGGCCCATGCCGCCGCCCACGCGCACCTGGAAGCCCAGCTCGCCGGCCTCGTTCTTCACGAGCTGCAGGCCCACGTCGTACCAGCCGAGCGCGGCGCGGTCTTCGCGGGCGCCGTTGAGCGACACCTTGAACTTGCGCGGCAGGAAGGCGAACTCGGGGTGCAGCGTGCTCCACTGGCGCAGGATCTCGGCGAAGGGCCGCGGATCGGCGATCTCGTCGGCGGCGATGCCCGCGAGCGCATCGCTCGTGATGTTGCGGATGCAGTTGCCGCTGGTCTGGATGCCGTGCATGTGCACGGACGCCAGCAGGTCCATCACCTCCGCGCTCTTGTCGAGCGGGATCCAGTTGTACTGCACGTTGGTGCGCGTGGTGAAGTGGCCGTAGCCGTACTTCAGGCGCGTGCCGATGCGGCGGCCGTCGGCGAGCGGGATGTCGCCGAGCTTTTCCTGCGTGGCCTGCGCTTCGGCCAGCAGCGAGGCCTCGGGCACGTCGTAGTCGCGGGCGATGCGCGCCAGCACGCGCAGCTGGCCGCTGGAGAGCTCGCCGTAGGGCACGGCCACGCGCAGCATTGGGGCGTAGCGCTGCACGTACCAGCCGTTCTGCAGCCGCAGCGGCTTGAACTCGTCGCCGGAGAGCTTGCCCGCCTGGAAGCGCTCCAGCTGGTCGCGGTACTGGTCCGCGCGCTGGCGGATGAACTGTTGGTCGAATTCTGTGTATTGGTACATGGTGGGGCGGTGCGCGTGGGACGCACTCAGATCAGAATCAGTTTGGCGCCCGCCCAGGCGAGCAGCACGGAAAGGGCGGAGCGGATCAGCCGCTCCGGCGCACGGGTGACGAGACGCGAGCCGAGCCAGATGCCCGGCAGCGAGCCCGCCAGCAATTGTGCGAGAAGCGGCCAATCCACGGAGCCGAGGGTGGCATGGCCCAGGCCCGCCACCAGCGTGAGCGGCACGGCGTAGGCGATGTCCGCCGCGACCACGCGCGGCAGCGGCAGCAGGGGGAAGAGCACCAGCAGCACCGTGACGCCGATCGCGCCGGCGCCCACGGAGGTGAAGGTGACCAGCGTGCCGATCAGCGCACCCAGCAGCACCGGCAGGCTCCAGTGGCGGGGCCGGTCGGCCCGCTCGCCCTGGCTCTGGCGGGCGGCGCGCTCGGCCGCCTGCCGGGCGGGCGAGAACACGAACGCCTTGTAGAGGGTGGCCGCCGCGGTGAGCAGCAGCGCGCCGCCCAGCGTGGTGGTCATGATCTGCTGGGCCACGGCGCTCGCCGGGCCGATGGCGCGCAGGGCCCAGAGCGCGGCGATGGACGCGGGCAGGCTGCCCGCGCACAGCAGGGCCACCACGCGCCAGGGAACGAGGCGCTGGCGGGCCAGGCTCACGGTGCCGCCCATCTTGGTGAAGGCCGCGAACAGCAGGTCGGTGCCGATCGCGAGGTGCGGCTTCACGCCGAAGAAAAAGATCAGCACGGGCGTCATGAGCGAGCCGCCACCGACCCCGGTGAGGCCGACGATCAGGCCCACCGCGAATCCCGCAAAAACGAACGCCAAGTCATGCATAGGCCGTGACTGTAGGGTTTCGCCTTATGGTTTCAAACTATTGTTTATTCCTTCATGTATATCGATATATGTATATGAACTGGCGCTGCGAAGACCTGCCGCCGTCCCATCCCGGCACGCGGACGGCGGCGCATCCGCGCTTCGCGTATCGTCGGCGGGGGGCATCGTTCCCCGCCATCGCCGCATGCCCATGACCGATTCCTCGTCTTCCGCCCCCCACACCTCTTCCGCCGCCGCTGGCGACGCCGCGTTCTCGTGGCGCCGGATCGCCCTGCCGGCCTTCGGGCCGTCGCTGCTGTTCGGGGTGGGCGAGGGCGCGATCCTGCCGATCGTTCCGCTGCTGGCGCGGGACCTGGGCGCCTCGGTGCCGATGGCGGCCTTCGTGGTGACGCTGATCGGGCTGGGATCGCTGCTGAACAACATCCCTGCCTCGGTGATCACGATCCGCTGGGGCGAGCGCTGGGCGATCGTCGCGGCGGGCGTGTGGAGCGCGCTGGGCATGGCCCTGGCCGTGCTGCTGCCCGGCGTGGTGCCGCTGGCGATCGGCTCCTGCATGGTCGGCATGTCGCAGGCCGTCTACAACCTCGCGCGGCAGAGCTACCTGACCGAGGCGGTGCCGCCCGCCTACCGTGCGCGGGCGCTCTCCACGCTGGGCGGCGTGATGCGCATCGGCATGTTCATCGGTCCCTTCCTCTCGGCGGCGGTGGTGCATGCCTTCGGGCTGCACGCCGCGTTCGCCGTCGGCATCGCGGGCGTGCTGGCGGCCGCGGCGATCGGCGCGCGCCTGCCGGACCTGCAGGCGCCGCCGCATCCCGAGGGCGCGCCGGCTCCGGCACCCGTGAGCCTGCGCTCCATCGTGGCGGACCACCGCAAGGTGTTCCTCACCCTCGGGCTGGGCGTGGCGCTCGTGAGCGCGGTGCGCGCGTCGCGCCAGGCGGTGATCCCGCTCTGGGCGGACCACCTGCTGCTGGCGCCCGCGGTCACGTCGGTGATCTACGGCATCGCGGGCGGCATCGAGATGCTGCTGTTCTATCCGGCCGGCCGCGTGATGGACTTGAAGGGCCGCCGCTGGGTGGCCGTGCCGTCGATGGCGATCATCGGCGTGGCGCTGCTGGCGATGCCGTTCACGGGCGGCTTCGTGACACTGCTGATCGCCGCGACCGCGATTGGTTTCGGCAACGGCATCGGCTCGGGCCTGATCATGACGCTGGGCGCGGATTTCGCGCCGCGCCACGGCCGGCCCTACTTTCTCGCGGTGTGGCGCTTTCTGTCGGACCTGGGCGGCTCCTGCGGGCCGGCGCTGCTGTCGGCGCTGGTGGCGACCGCATCGCTCGCGGGCGGGATCGCCGTCACCGGGCTGCTGTCGCTCGCGGCGGCGGCGCTGCTCGGCCTGTGGATTCCGGCGCGCAAGCCGAGCGCTCCGCAGGTCTGAGCGCTGGCGCTTCAGGCCCCCGGAAGCCGCTCGGCGGACAACGCCCTTGCCAGGCGCACCTCCACGGGCAGCGGCTCGCCCGTCATGCGGGCGGCCAGCAACTCCCCGCACAGCTGCGACAGCGTGAGACCGCGCGCGCCCATCGCCGCGCAGACCCAGAGCCCGGGCTGCGCAGCGGCATCCACCGGCCCCACGAACGGCAGCCGGTCGGGTGCGGTACAGCGCACGGCCGCCCAGTGGCCGGGCACGGCGCCCGGGCCGGCGATGGCGGGTGCGAGGCCCTGTGCCAGCGCCGGCAACAACTGCTGCAGCTTCGCGGCGTTGGTGGCATGGGCCTCGGCCTGTTCCTGCGGCGCAGGCGGCAACTCCGTCTGGCCGCGCTCGAAGGTCGAGCCCATCACCCAGATCGCTCCGCCCGCCGCGCCCGCGTGCGGAACGAGGTTGCCGTGGCCGTTGACGGGGAAGGGCGGCCAGGCGGCCTCCGGACCGTTCGCCCGCGTGCCCCAGCTCACCTGCCCGCGCAGGGGATGGATCGGGTAGCGGGCCGGCAGCCAGGGGCGGCTGCCGTAGCCGGCGGCCACCACCACATGGGGCGCTGCGGCGAGCAGCGTGCCGTCATTGCCGTACGCTTGCCAGCGCGTCGTGCCATCGGGGGCGGACACCGGCTCCAGCCGCGCCACGGCACTGCGGCCCTGCCACTGGATGGCAGGGTGCGCCAGCAGCGCGCGCACCAGCCGGGCGGGCCGCAGCCAGCCGCCGCGTGCGTGCCAGGTGCCGACGGTGGCATCGGGCAGGCCCGCGGCCTCCAGCGCCGCGGCATCGGCCGGCCGGCTCCATTCGGCGCCCGCCGTGGTGCCGCCGACCCAGGCGGCGGGCAGGCGGTTCTTGCCGTCCACCGCGTGCTCCAGCACGCCGCAGGCGCTCCAGTCCTCGCCCTCCGCCAGATCCGATGCCGCCAGGGCTTGCAGCGTGGCCCGCACGCCGCAGCGCGACAGGCGCGAGAGCAGGCTGTCGTCGGGCGACACGTGCGGCGCGAACACGCCCGCCGGCAGGCCCGAAGCGCCGGCCGCCGGTTCCGCGCCCTGGTCCAGCACCCGCACCTGCCAGCCGCGCCGCGCGAGGCTGGCCGCCACCGCGGCGCCCGACAGGCCGCCCCCGATCACCAGCGCGCGAGATGGCCCGCCCGCCACCTGCACGTCCGGCAGTTCCGGCTGCACCGGGCGCGGCTCCCAGGCCGGATCGAACACCGCCTGCAGGTTGCTGCGTTTGGGCGGCACGCCGGGCACCTTCCGCACCTGGAAGCCGCACTGCGCGAGCCCCTCGCGCACCGCGCCGGCCACGCTCCAGGTGGCCAGGCGCGTGCCGCGGCGGCAGCAGCGCGCGACCGCCTTGAGGGTGTGCACGTCCCAGAGTTCGGGGTTCGCCTGCGGGCTGAAGCCGTCGAGGTACACCGCGTCGGCCACGGGCTGCTGCTGGCGCAGCATGGCCTGCGCATCGCCGATGTAGAGCGTGAGCAGCACCTGGCCGCCCTCGAAGGCGAGCCGGTGCACGCCGGGCAGCAGGCCCCAGTACTGGGCGTGCAGGGCGCGGGCGAGCGGTTCCAGCTCGCCATGGCCTTGCAGGGAGCGCATCAGGTCGTCCGCGGAGACCGGGAACGCCTCGCACGAGACGAAATGCAGCAGGCGCGGCCGTGCAGGGTCGGCCCGCCACGCGGCCCAGGTGGTGAGGAAGTTCAGGCCGAAGCCGAAGCCGGTCTCCAGCACGCGCCACATCGCCTGGCCCGCCCATGCCTGCGGCAGCCCGCAGCCGTACAGGAAGACGTCGCGCGCCTGCGCGAGTCCGGTTTCGCTGTGGTAGCGGTCGCCGAAGCGCGGATTGAAGGGGGTGCCGTCGGGGAGCCAGTCGATGGGTTCGGACATGCGGCGATTGTCGGGGCGCCGGAGGGCGCGGCGGGTTGCGCCGCGTCAGCGACAGGGCGGGAGGGGCCGCCGGAACAGGGCCGGTCGATGCCCGGGCGGGGGGGCGGAGCGCAAAAAGGAAAGCCCGGCGGGGCCGGGCTTGCGGGGGGCGGGGGGGCGGCTTGCGCCGGAAGCGGCCCGGCACGGTGCCGGCCCGCCCTTGCGTCAGGCGCTGGGCGGTACGTAGCCCGCGGCGGCATCCGCGCCGCCGCCGAAGAAGTGCTGCTCCATCTGGCGTGCCAGGTACTGGCGGGCGCGCGCATCGGCGAGGTTCAGACGGTTCTCGTTCACGAGCATGGTCTGGTGCTTGAGCCAGCCGGCCCAGGCCTCCTTGCTCACGCTCTCGAAAATGCGCTTGCCCAGGTCGCCGGGGTAGGGAGGGAAGTCGAGGCCTTCGGCTTCCTTGCCGAGCTTGATGCACTGGACGGTACGTGCCATGGGGTGTTTCCTTGTTCTGACGGGATGGGAAATGGGGAGTCTCCGGGCGTTGCCGCAGGAGACAGGGTGAAGCGGTCCAGGTCCAAAGATGATTTGGAAATTTAAAACTGAAATTTCAGTAGTTTCAGTTTTGAGGGCGGGCTCACAGAATGCGCTGCATCGGTGCCGTGCTCTACCGCACCGTCCACGGATCTTCTCTGGAAAGCCCCTCATGAACCTTCGCCGCCACTTTATCAAGTTTCCCGCCGCCGCCGTCCTCGCGGGTTCCCTCGGCGCGCTGGCCCTGCCGGCCGTCGCCCAGCAGCCGGTGCAGCTGCTCAACGTGTCGTACGACCCGACGCGGGAGCTGTACGTGGACTACAACCAGGCATTCGCGAAGTACTGGAAAGGCAAGACGGGGCAGGACGTGCAGGTCAAGCAATCGCACGGCGGCTCCGGCAAGCAGGCGCGGTCGATCATCGACGGCATCGACGCCGACGTGGCCACGCTGGCGCTGGGCGGCGACATCGACGCGCTGGTGAAGAACGGCGGGCTGGTCAAGCCCGACTGGCAAAAGCGCCTGCCGCACAACTCGGCGCCCTACACCTCCACGATCGTATTCCTCGTGAAGAAGGGCAACCCCAAGGGCATCAAGGACTGGGACGACCTCGTCAAGCCCGGCGTGCAGGTGATCACGCCCAACCCCAAGACCTCCGGCGGCGCGCGCTGGAACTACCTGGCCGCCTGGGAATACGCCAAGCGCAAGTACGGCGGCGATGCGCAGGCCAGGGAGTTCGTCGGCAAGCTCTACAAGAACGTGCCGGTACTCGATACCGGTGCGCGCGGCTCCACCATCACCTTCGTGCAGCGCGGCGTGGGCGACGTGCTCCTCGCCTGGGAAAACGAAGCGTTCCTGGCGCTGAAGGAGTTCGGCGCCGAGAAGTTCCAGATCGTCGCCCCCTCGCTGTCCATCCTGGCCGAGCCCAGCGTGGCGGTGGTCGACAAGGTGGTGGACAAGAAGGGCACGCGCGCCGTGGCCGAGGAATACCTGAAATACCTCTATTCGGACGAGGGCCAGGACATCGCCGGCAAACACTTCTACCGCCCGACCGGCGAGAAGGCGAAGGCCAAGTACGAGGCGCAGTTCCCCCAGCTCACGCTGGTCACGATCGACCAGGCGTTCGGCGGCTGGGCGAAGGCCGACAAGGACCACTTCGCCGACGGCGCCAGCTTCGACCAGATCTACACGAAGAAGTGACCGCACCGGCCGCCCGATAACTACTCCAACGAAGGAAGCAGCCCATGTCCATCCTCCTGATCGCCGGAAGCCCCTCGGAGCGCTCGCGCTCGGCGGCCTTGCTGGATGCCGTGTCGCTGCGGCTCTCGGTGCGCGGCACGGCGGTGCACCGCCTGCACATCCGCGATCTCTCGCCGCAGGCGCTGCTGCTCGCCGATGCGGGCCACCGCTCCATCGCCCATGCGGTCGACCAGGTGGCCGAGGCCGATGCGCTGGTGGTGGCGACCCCGGTCTACAAGGCGGCCTACAGCGGCGTGCTCAAGGTGTTCCTGGACCTGCTGCCGCAGTCGGCGCTGCGGGGCAAGGCGGTGCTGCCGCTGGCCACGGGCGGCAGCCCGCACCACATGCTGGCGCTCGACTACGCCCTGCGGCCGGTGCTGCAGTCGCTCGGCGCCCGGCACATCCTGCCCGGCGTCTACGCCACCGATGCGCAGGTGGCACTGACGCCCGAAGGGGCCTATGCCATCGGCCCGGAGATTTCGCAGCGCCTCGACGAAGCGCTGGACCTGCTCGTGAACGACGCGTTGCGGCTGCCGGCCCATGCGGCGCGCTTCCCGCCCATCCCCTTCGACCAGGTGCGATGTAGCGTCTGACGGGGCAGGGGCCCGCACTGCTGGCGTGCCGCCGCCCCGCTTCCACCCTCCTTTTTTCCACGATTCGGTCCGTCCGTTTCCGCAGGGCAGGCGCATGCGCCCCCCGGCCGGGCGGAGCCCTGGCCGCCCGCATCCATTCATCGCATTTCTGGAGTCTCCGACATGGTCCCCTCGTCTCTTTCTTCCGCCGCCCATGCGTGGTCCCGCCGCCGCTGGCTGGCCGCTGGCGCAGGTGCCGCGGCGCTCGCCGCTTCCCCGGGCTGGGCGCAGTCCTCCGGCGCCGGCCGCACGCTGCGCGTGGGCCACCAGAAGGGCTGGCTGTCGCTGCTGAAGGCGCGCGGCACGCTGGAAAAACGGCTGGCGCCGCTGGGCGTGAAGGTGACCTGGACGGAGTTCAACGCCGGCCCGGTGCAACTAGAGGCGCTGAACGTCGGCTCCATCGATTTCGGCGACGTGGGCGAGGCCCCGCCGATCTTCGCCCAGGCCGCGGGTGCCCCGCTCGTGTACGCCGGAGCGACGGTCCCGCGCCCGCAACTGGAGGCGGTGGTGGTGCCCAAGGGGTCGGCCCTCCGCAGCGTCGCCGACCTGAAGGGCAAGCGCGTGGCCTACAACAAGGGCTCGAACGTGCATTACTTCCTGGCCAAATTGCTGGAGAAGAACGGCCTGCAGTACCGCGACGTGCAGTCGGTGTTCCTCGCGCCGCCCGATGCGCGGGCCGCGTTCGAGCGTGGCGCGGTGGATGCCTGGGTGATCTGGGACCCGTTCCTGGCCGCTGCCGAAAAGACCCTGGGCGCACGCATCCTGGCCGACGCCACGGGCGTGGTGAACAACCGCGCCTTCTATTTCACCTCGCGCGACTTCGCCACCCGCAACGCGGACGTGCTGCGCATCGCGATCGAGGAAGTGGACGGGGTCGACCAGTGGGTGTCGGGCCACAGGGCGGAAGCGGCCGCGGAACTCTCCCAGGTGCTGGGCCTGGACCGCGCCGTGACCGAGCTGTTCGTCGGCCGCGCGGGCTACGGCACGCGGGTCGTGAATCGCGAGATCCTGGCCGAGCAGCAGGCGATCGCCGACACCTTCTTCGATCTCAAGCTGATCCCGAAGAAGCTCAACGTGCTGCACGCCGCCCCGGTGGATCTCGCCTGACCGGCGGCCCGCTGCCCAGGAGCCACGCCATGCCCTTCGTCCCGTCCCCCTCGGTCCTCGCCCCCGGCGCCCGGCAGCTGCTGGCCGTGACGGCGCGCGCCTGGGGCCTGCGCCCCGCGGTGCGCGGGCCGCGGGCCACGCGCGCCCTGCGCTTCGCCATTTCCTACTGACCCTGCCGACTCTTTTCGAGAAAGCCCGCCATGCACGTTTTCTGGTTCATTCCCACCCACGGCGACAGCCGCTACCTCGGCACCTCCGAAGGTGCCCGCGCCGTCGATTACGACTACCTGCGCCAGATCGCCACCGCGGCCGACACGCTCGGCTACGAGGGCGTGCTGATCCCCACCGGCCGCTCCTGCGAAGACCCGTGGGTCGCCGCATCCGCGCTCGCGGCCGTCACCCGGCGCCTGAAGTTCCTCGTGGCGGTGCGGCCCGGGCTGCACCAGCCGGCCCTGGCCGCGCGCATGGCCGCGACCTTCGACCGGCTGTCGGGCGGGCGCCTGCTCATCAACCTGGTGACGGGCGGCGACCGCGTGGAGCTGGAGGGCGACGGCGTGTTCCTCGACCATGCGCAGCGCTATGCGCAGTCCGATGAGTTCATCCGCATCTGGCGCGAGATCCTGGCGCGCAGCCATGCGGGCGAGGCCTTCGATTACGACGGCGAGCACCTGTCCGTGAAGGGTGCGAAGCTGCTCTATCCTCCCGTGCAGACGCCGTACCCGCCGGTGTATTTCGGCGGATCGTCGGAGGCGGCGCACGACCTCGCGGCAGAGCATGTGGACGCCTACCTGACCTGGGGCGAGCCGCCGGCCGCCGTCGCGCAGAAGGTGGCCGACGTGCGCGCCCGGGCCGCCCGGCGGGGACGCACGGTGCGCTTCGGCATCCGGCTGCATGTGATCGTGCGCGAAACCGACGCGGCCGCCTGGGCCGCCGCCGAGGAACTCATCAGCCGCGTGAAGGACGAGACCGTGGCCCAGGCGCAGGCGGTGTTCGCGCGCATGGATTCCGAGGGGCAGCGCCGCATGGCCGCACTGCACGCCGGGGGCGCGAAGCGCAGCCGCGCCGACCTGGAGATCAGCCCCAACCTCTGGGCCGGCGTCGGCCTGGTGCGCGGCGGCGCCGGCACCGCGCTGGTCGGCGATCCGCAGACCGTGGCCGCGCGCATGCAGGAGTACGCGGACCTGGGCATCGATACCTTCGTGCTCTCCGGCTATCCGCACCTGGAAGAGGCCTACCGCTTCGCGGAGCTGGTGTTCCCGCTGCTGCCGCTGGACACCCGCGCGCGCATCGCCGGCGGGGGCGCTTCGTCGGGCCCGCTCACCGGCCCCTTCGGCGAGATCGTCGGCAACCAGTTCGTGCCGCGCGCCGCGCAGAGCTGAACCACCCCCGCAGGAGGAACACCGCATGGCCATCCATTCCATCAACCACGTGCAGTTGCCGTTCCCCGCGGGCGAAGAGGGCGCGATGCGCGCCTTCTACGCCGGGCTGCTCGGCCTTCCCGAAGTGGGGTACCCGGCGGAGGACGCCCTGCATTTCGCGGCCGGCCCCCAGCGCATCGCGCTGGTGCCCACCGCCCGCTGGCAGCCGGCGCCGGTGGCATCGCACCTGGCGTTCGAAGTCGACAACCTGCCCGAACTGCGGGGCCGCCTGCTGCAGGCCGAACTGCCGCTGGTGGAAAACCGCGCGCTGCCCGGCTACCTGCGCTTCTACGTGAAGGACCCGGCCGGCAACCAGCTCGAGTTCCTCGAACCCGACACGGAAGCGGGAGCCTTCGCATGACGAACCCCGCCGTGCCCTCCGCCGCATCGCCCACGGTGCGGGAACTGCAGGTGTCCGCCGCCACCGAAACGCCCGAAGCGCCCGGCGCGGGCCTGCCCGCCCCCGTGCGGCAATGGGCCGCCGCGGTGGGGCAGCGCCTGCTGCCCTGGCTCGTGCCGGTGGCGCTGATCGCGGCCTGGCAGGTGGCCTCGGCCCAGGGCTGGCTCTCCAGCCGGGTGCTGCCCGCGCCGTTCGACGTGCTCAAGGCGGCCTGGGCGCTCGCGGAATCGGGCGAACTCTGGACGCACGTCAAGGTGAGCGCCGGCCGTGCGCTGGCGGGGCTGGCGATCGGCGGCGGCCTGGGCCTGCTGCTGGGGCTGCTGACCGGCTCGCTGCGCTGGGCGGAAACGCTGCTGGATTCCACCGTACAGATGGTGCGCAACATTCCGGCGCTGGCGCTGATCCCGCTGGTGATCCTGTGGTTCGGCATCGACGAATCGGCCAAGGTGTTCCTGATCGCGGTGTCGGTGTTCTTCCCGATCTACCTCAACACCTTCCACGGCATCCGCAACGTCGATCCCGGACTGATCGAGATGGGCCGCACCTACGGGCTCTCGCGCCGGCAGCTCTACCGCGAGGTGATCCTGCCGGGCGCGATGTCCTCGATCCTCGTGGGCCTGCGTTTCTCGCTGGGGCTCATGTGGGTGATCCTGATCGTGGCGGAAACCATCTCCGCGCAGGCCGGCATCGGCTACCTCACGATGAACGCGCGCGAGTTCCTGCAGACCGACGTGGTGCTGGTGGGCATCCTGCTCTACGCGCTGCTCGGCAAGCTGGCCGACGTGTTCGCCCGCGGCCTGGAGCACTGGTGGCTGCGGTGGCACCCCGGCTACCAGGCCAAGGCATGAAGAAAGGACCTCGCCATGCCCCATGACACCCCATCTTCCAACGCGCACGGGCAGGCTGCCGGCGGCCTGCGCCTGCAGGCTCGGCGCCTGACCAAGCGCTACGGCGCGCGCGCCGTGCTGCGCGATGCGCAGATCGACATCGCGCCGGGCGAGTTCGTCGCCATCGTCGGCCGCAGCGGCTGCGGCAAGAGCACCCTGCTGCGCCTCGTGGCGGGGCTGGAGGCGCCCAGCTCCGGAGCGCTGGAAGTCGACGGCCATCCCGTCGCCGGTCTGCACGGCGACACGCGCATCATGTTCCAGGAGGCACGCCTGCTGCCCTGGCGCCGCGTACTGGACAACGTCACCCTGGGCCTGCCGGCCACCGAAGAGGAGCGCGGCCGCGAGGTGCTCGCCCAGGTGGGCCTGGCCGACCGCGCCGGCGAATGGCCCGCACGCCTCTCCGGTGGCCAGCGCCAGCGCGTGGCCCTGGCGCGCGCGCTGGTGCACCGGCCGCGCCTGCTGCTGCTGGACGAGCCGCTGGGCGCGCTGGATGCGCTCACGCGCATCGAGATGCACCGCCTCATCGAAGGCCTGTGGCAGCGCCACCGCTTCACCGCGCTGCTCGTGACCCACGACGTGCAGGAAGCCGTGGCCCTGGCCGACCGCGTGGTGCTCATCGAGGACGGCCGCATCGCCCTCGACGAGCGCATCCCACTGCCGCGGCCCCGATCGCATGGCGATGCGGCGTTCGCCGCCATCGAAAAACGCATCCTGGACCGCGTGCTGCAGAAGCCCGGGCAGCCCGAAGAGCCCGCCGGCGCGGGCGGCTGGCCCGGCGTGCCGGCGCACGGCCTGCGCTGGGCCGTCTGAGCGCTCCGCGCATCCGCACCAGGCCATCCGCACGTTCATCCATCCACCGTTCTCTTTTCTTTCACCACCACAGGAGCTACCCACCATGTCCATCCAGGCCATCAATGTGCGCAACCAGTTCAAGGGCAAAGTGCGCGAGATCATCCGCGGCGACGTCGTCTCGGAGGTCGATGTCGAGACGCCCTGGGGCATCGTCACCTCCGTCATCACCACCCGCTCGGTGGACGACCTGGGCCTGCAGGTCGGCTCGGACGTGGTGGCGCTGGTGAAATCGACCGAAGTGTCGATCGCCAAACTCTGAGGCGCGCGGCGGCGCATGAATTTCCAGCAACTGCGTTCCGTGCGCGAGGCCGTGCGCTCGGGTTTCAACCTCACCGACGTGGCCCGCACCCTCCACACCTCCCAGCCCGGCGTGAGCCGGCAGATCCGGGAGCTGGAGGAGGAACTGGGCCTGGAAATCTTCGTGCGCGCGGGCAAGCGGCTCACCGGGCTCACGCCACCGGGCACCACGCTGCTGCCGATCGTCGAGCGGCTGCTGCTGGAGGCCGCGAACCTGCAGCGCGCAGGCCAGGATTTCCGCGCCAGCGGGGAAGGGCGGCTGTCCATCGCCGCCACGCATTCGCAGGCCCGCTACGCACTGCCGCAGGTGGTGCGCGACTTCCGCGCGCTGTTTCCGCAGGTCACGCTGCACCTGCACCAGGGCTCGCCCCGGCAGGTGGCGGAGATGCTGCTCTCGGGCGAGGCCGACATCGGCGTGGCCACCGAAGCGCTCGCGGGCTACGGCGAGCTGGTCACCCTGCCGTGCTACCGCTGGTCCCACAGCATCGTGGTGCCGCCGGGGCATCCGCTGCTGGACCTTCCCGAGCCGCCCACGCTGCGGCAGCTGGCGCGCTTTCCCATCATCACCTACGAGCTGGGCTACACCGGCCGCGCGCACATCGACGAGGCCTTCGCGCGCGAAGGCCTGCAGGCCGACGTGGTGCTCACCGCCATGGACGCCGACGTGATCAAGACGTACGTCGAGCTGGACATGGGCGTGGGCATCGTCGCCTCGATCGCGCTGGATGCGGAGCGCGACCGCCATCTGCGCATGATCGACGCGCGGCATCTCTTCGAGGTCAACCTCACCCGGCTGGGCCTGCGGCGCGGCAGCTGGCTGCGCGGCTACGCCTACCGGTTCATCGAAACCTTCGTGCCCACCCTCACGCGCGAAGCGGTGGACGAGGCGCTGCGCAGCGAGCGCTGAACACAGGGGCCCGCCACCCCCGGTGCGCGGCGCTATCCCTTGTGGCGCTGCGCGAGGATCCACCGCGCCAGCGACCGCGCTTCCTCCTCGCCGATGCGCAGGTGCCGCGGCATCAGGGCCCGGCCCCATTCGCCCGCGCCACCGTTGCGGATGCGATCCGCCAGGTAGCTCTCGGCGTTCTTGTCGTCGCGGTAGCGCTCGGCGATCTGGGCGAAGCCGGGCCCCACGTAGGGGCGTTCCATCGCATGGCAGCGCATGCAGCCGTTGTCCCGCACCCCGCGGCCCTCGTCGGCCTGCGCCGGGGGATGGATGAGGACGGCTGCCAGACACCATGCCGCGGTCGCGGCGGCGCGGCGCAAGGGGTGGGGAAGCAAGCGTTGCGGCATGGTGATCGATCCGTCGGGTGCCGTCCTCGGGGCGGCCTGGCACCGAGTATGCCGCGGCACTGCGGGCGCGGGTGGCGTGCCCGGTGCTGCGTCCGCCTCCACGCTTGCTCGGTTTGCGCATGAGCAAGCGCGATCTTGTCGCTTACCACAGGCCCCACCGAACCCTAAAGTAGAGCTCAACCCGGCGCGACCTGTGCGCAGGGCCCACCCCGAGCCACCCACCGCACTGCCGAAAGGACGACAGATGACCCATGCCGCCCACCCCGCCAACGATCTCTCGGCTGCCGCGCCGGCGCAGCGCGGGCGCCTCCACACCGCCCGCAGGGGCCTGCGTGTCGCCGTCTGGGGCTGGCTGATCGCGGGCGGCAGCGCCGTGGCGTTCGCCGCCACCCCGATCCCCGATGGGCCGCTGGTGACCACCGACTGGCTGGCGCGGAACCTGGACAACGCCCAGGTGCGCATCGTAGAGGTCAGCGTGAACCCCGGCCTCTACGAGCGCGCGCACGTGCCGGGCGCCGTCAATTTCTCGTGGCACAACGACCTGAACGACAAGGTGCGGCGCGACATCGTCGGCAAGGAGGCGTTCGAGGCGCTGCTCTCGCGCTCCGGGGTCGGCCCCGAGACCACGGTGGTGCTCTACGGCGACACCAACAACTGGTTCGCGGCCTGGGGCGCCTGGGTGTTCGACATCTATGGCGTGAAGAACGTCAAGCTGCTCGACGGCGGCCGCAGGAAGTGGGAGGCGGAAAGCCGGCCGCTGAACAATCGGGTGCCGGAATACGCCGCCACCACCTACCGCGTCACGGCCCCGAATCCGCAGCTGCGCGCGCGTCTGGCCGATGCGCTGGCCGTGGCCGAAGGCCGCAGCGACGCGAAATTGGTGGACATCCGCTCGGCCGACGAATACTCCGGCAAGGTGTTCGCGCCGCCCGGCGTGCCGGAGCTCGCGCTGCGCGCCGGCCACGTGCCGGGCGCCGTGAACGTCCCCTGGGGCCAGGCCGTGCGCGAGGACGGCACATTCAAATCCGCCGACGAGCTGCGCAGGCTCTATGCCTCCGCGGGCGTGGACGGCAGCAAGCCGGTCATCACCTACTGCCGCATCGGCGAGCGCTCCAGCCACACCTGGTTCGCGCTGAGCAAGATCCTGGGCTACCAGGTCCGCAACTACGACGGCTCATGGACCGAATACGGCAATGCCGTGGGCGTGCCCATCATCAATCCGGCCGGCACGGTCTGGGCATCGAAATGATGCCCGTGCCGCCTCCAGGCGCCCCTTCCCCGGGCGGCTGACGGTTTGTCAGTAGGGGGTCTCCTTCACAGCCCGCCTCGTGCGGGCTTTTTTTGGGCTGAATGGCAAGGGCTGCCGCACCGCGGCGGAAAGGACGGACGCCAATGGCATCGACACCGATCGCATCTCCAGGCGCGGCCCCAGGCGCGGACCGGTCCCCGGGCGCGGCGCTTTCCGCGCTGGTGGCCGCGGTGCTGGCCGTGGGCATCGCGGCCACCGCGCACGCGCTGCAGCAGCATGCCGGCGGCGGGCGCACGCTCGCCTTCGCGCTGCTGGCCGGGGCGCTGCTGGGGCTGGTGCTGCAGCGCTCGCGGTTCTGCTTCTATTGCCATGCGCGCGACTGGATCGACGGCGGCGACCCGCGCGGGCTGCTCGCCATCCTGCTCGCCCTGGCCGTGGGATCGATGGGCACCACCGTGGTGCTCGGCAGCTGGGTGGCCGCGCCGGCGCCGGGCCTGCTGCCGCCGGACATGCACATCGGCCCCGTGAGCGTGGCGCTGGTGGCGGCCGGGCTGGCGTTCGGCACCGGCATGGTGGTGTCGGGCTCGTGCATCAGCGCGCACTGGTACCGGCTCGCCGAAGGGTCGGCCGTCGCGCCCTTCGCGCTGCTCGGCACCGCGCTCGGCTTCCTGCTCGGCTTCCGCACCTGGAACACCCTGTATTCCCAGGTGATCGCCGAAGCGCCGGTGGTCTGGCTGCCGGCGCACCTGGGCTACGGCGGAGCGCTCGCCCTGCAGCTGGCGGTGCTCGGCGGGGCGGCGGCGCTGCTGTGGCGCGGGTATGCGCGTCGCCAGGCCGGAGCGCCGGCCATTGCACCGGGCGGCCCCGCCGTGCGGCCCCTGGGCGCGGTGTGGCAGGGCCTCTGGACCGGCCGCTGGCCCTACTGGACGGGTGGCCTCGCCGTGGGCCTGATCGCCGCCTTCGTCATCGTGCGCATGCGGCCGCTCGGCGTCACCGCCACGCTGGGCGGCGCGGCCCGTGCGCTGGGCACGGAATGGGGATGGGTGCCGGTGCGCCTCGAAGGGCTCGACGGCCTGGGCGGCTGCGCGACCGCGCCCCAGGCGCAATGGCTCACTCCCAACGCCCTGCTCCTGGCGGGGCTGGTGGCGGGCGCGTTCGTCGCAGCACTGGCGAGCCGGCAATTCGCGCCCCGGTGGCCCACCGCGCGCGACGCCGTCCGCGGGCTGGGCGGTGGGGTGCTGCTGGGCTGGGGCGCCATGACCGGCCTGGGCTGCACCGTCGGCACGCTGCTGTCCGGCAGCATCGCGGGGGCGTTGTCGGGCTGGGTCTTCGGCGTGTCCGTGCTCGTCGCGGTGGGGCTGGGCGGGCGTGCGCAGGTGGCTCTGCGGGCGAGGGGATGACGGGGTAGGGGCATGAGGGCCCGGTTTGGCGGCATTGGCTGACGCAACGCCCGCCACGGCCGAGGCACCATCCGGCAAGGACATGCGCCGCGTGCCCGTGCGTCCGGCCGCCGGCCGGCGCTCTCCCGCTCCACCCACCGACACCATCCATGGCATCGAAAGAAAAGGAAGAATCCCCCGTATCCGCCGCCGCGACGGAGCGTGAGGAGAAAGCCCGGCTCGCGCTGTGCGCGGCCGGCCCCCACGGCGAGATGGAGCTGGCATCCGTCACCATCGACGACTACAGCCTCGAGCTGCGCGACGGCGACGGCTTCGCGGGCGACAACGCCAGCCGCACCGCCTTCCGCCACATGCTGGACGCCTGGCGTACGGTCTATGCCGACATGGCCGGCAAGGACCCGCTCGGCGACAAGCCCACGCGCGAGATCAGCAAGCAGCGCCTGGACGAGATGCTGCAGAAGGACGGCACGGCGGCACGGACGATCGAGGCCGCTTCCGAGGACTATGCGCAGCAGTTCGCGCACGTGGTCCTGCGCTTCCTGCAGCACAAGACCTGGAAGGGCGTGGAGCGCGTGATCGTGGGCGGCGGCTTCCACCAGAGCGAGGTGGGCGAGCGTGCCATCGCCCGCGCGTCGGACCTCGTCGCGGAGGAACTGAAGCGCAAGAAGAAGGACCCTATCGAGCTGCGCCTGCTGCACCACCATGCCGACGAGGGCGGCCTGATCGGCTGGGTGCACCTGGCACCGCCCGCGCTGCTGCAGAGCTACGACGCGATCCTGGCGGTGGACATCGGCGGCACCAACGTCCGCTGCGGCATCGTGCAGACGCACCTGCACTCCGCGCCCGACATGTCGAAGGCCGAGGTGCTGCGCCGCGAGAAGTGGGGCCATGCCGACGACTCCCCGCGGCGCGACGAACTCGTGGACGGCATCGCCGGCATCCTGGAAGACCTGGTCGAGTACGCCCGCAAGAAGGAACTCAGCCTCGCACCCTTCGTCGGCGTGGCCTGCCCGGGCCTCGTCTGCGAGGACGGCTCGCTCGCGGGCGGCACGCAGAACCTGCCCGGCAACTGGGAGAGCATCCGCTTCCACCTGCCGCGCGACCTGTGCGAGCGCCTGCCGACCATCAACGGCGGCCGCATCCAGGTCTGCCTGCACAACGACGCCGTGGTGCAGGGGCTCTCCGAACTGCCCTTCACGCAGGACGTGGAGCGCTGGGCCGTGCTCACCGTGGGAACCGGCCTGGGCAACGCGAGCTACACCAACCGCGCCCCGCAAAAGCGCTCCCGGCGGTGAGCGGCCCCGCGCGGGGCAGGGCCGGCCCCGCGGCGTGGCGAACGGCGGGCCCGGCTCGATAGAATCGGGGGTTACGCTTCACAAACCATCCCCGCGGCTGCTTTCACCGCAGCGCGCTCCACGCACTCGAGGCTCGCAGCCCTTTCGCCCATGACGAAACCGACCCCGCCGTCGTCCGTTGCCGACATCCGCAAGAGTTTTCTGGACTTCTTCGCCTCCAAGGGCCACACCGTGGTGCCGTCCAGCCCGCTGGTGCCGGGCAACGACCCCACGCTGATGTTCACCAACTCCGGCATGGTGCAGTTCAAGGACGTGTTCCTGGGCACCGACAAGCGCCCCTACGTGCGCGCCACGTCCGTGCAGGCCTGCCTGCGCGCCGGCGGCAAGCACAACGATCTGGAGAACGTGGGCTACACCGCCCGCCACCACACCTTCTTCGAGATGCTGGGCAACTGGTCCTTCGGCGACTACTTCAAGCGCGAATCGCTGAAGTGGGCCTGGGAACTGCTCACCGAGGTCTATGGCCTGCCGAAGGAGCGCCTGCTCGCCACCGTCTATGCCGAGGACGACGAGGCCTACGACATCTGGACGAAGGAGATCGGCCTGCCGCCCGAGCGCGTGATCCGCATCGGCGACAACAAGGGCGGCCGCTACAAGTCCGACAACTTCTGGATGATGGCCGACACCGGCCCCTGCGGCCCGTGCTCCGAGATCTTCTACGACCACGGCCCGCACATCGCCGGCGGCCCCCCGGGCAGCCCCGATGAGGACGGCGACCGCTTCATCGAGATCTGGAACAACGTGTTCATGCAGTTCGACATGGCCGAGGACGGCTCCGTGTCGCCGCTGCCCGCGCCCTGCGTGGACACCGGCATGGGCCTGGAGCGCCTCGCGGCCATCCTGCAGCACGTGCACAGCAACTACGAGATCGACCTGTTCGCCGCGCTCATCCAGGCGGCCGGGCGCGAGACCGGCACCGCCGACCTCGCCAACCCGTCGCTCAAGGTGATCGCCGACCACATCCGCGCCACCGCGTTCCTCGTGAGCGACGGCGTGATCCCGAGCAACGAAGGCCGCGGCTACGTGCAGCGCCGCATCGTGCGCCGCGCCATCCGCCACGGCTACAAGCTCGGCCGCAAGACGCCGTTCTTCCACAAGCTCGTGAAGGATCTCGTGGTGCAGATGGGCGACGCCTATCCGAAGCTGCGCGAGCAGGAGCAGCGCATCACCGAAGTGCTCAAGGCCGAGGAAGAACGCTTCTTCGAGACGCTGGCCAACGGCATGGACATCCTGGACGCGGCCCTGGGCGGCGGCGCGAAGGTGCTGCCCGGCGACGTGGCCTTCAAGCTGCACGACACCTACGGCTTCCCGCTCGATTTGACCAACGACGTCTGCCGCGAGCGCGGCGTGACGGTGGACGAGGACGGCTTCAAGGCCGCGATGGACCGGCAGAAGGCCCAGGCCCGCGCCGCCGGCAAGTTCAAGATGGACAAGGCGCTCGAGTACGCCGGCGAAGCCAACCGCTTCAGCGGCTACGAGGCGCTGAGCGAGAGCGCGAAGGTCGTGGCGATCTACGTGGACGGCACCAGTGCGCAGATGCTGGAGGCCGGCCAGTCGGGCGTCGTGGTGCTCGACGGCACCCCGTTCTACGCCGAGAGCGGCGGCCAGGTGGGCGACCAGGGCGTGATCCATGCGGGCGCCACGCGCTTCGCGGTGGACGACACTTTGAAGATCCGCGCCGACGTCTACGGCCACCACGGCCGCCTGGAGGCCGGCACGCTGCGCGTGGGCGATGCGGTGCAGGCCGACGTCGACACCGCGCTGCGCGCGGCCACCATGCGCAACCACTCGGTCACGCACATCATGCACAAGGCCCTGCGCGAAGTGCTGGGCGGCCACGTGCAGCAGAAGGGCTCGCTGGTGAACGCCGAGCGCACGCGCTTCGACTTCGCGCACAACGCTCCCGTGACCGATGCGCAGATCCGCGAGATCGAGCGCCGCGTGAACGAGGAGATCCTCGCCAACACGCCGACCGGGGCGCGCGTGATGGACATCGAATCCGCCCAGAAGACCGGCGCGATGATGCTGTTCGGCGAGAAGTACGGCGAGACCGTGCGCGTGCTCGACATCGGCACCAGCCGCGAGCTGTGCGGCGGCACGCACGTCGCCCGCACCGGCGACATCGGCCTCTTCAAGGTGGTGGGCGAGAGCGGCGTGGCCGCGGGCGTGCGCCGCATCGAGGCGGTGACGGGCGCCGGCGCGCTGGCCTACCTGCAGCAGCTGGAAGACACGGTGGCCAGGGCGGCGGGCGCGCTGCGCGCTCCGGCCTCGGAACTCGCCGGCCGCATCGGCCAGGCGCTCGACCAGGTCAAGGCGCTGGAGCGCGAAGTGGCGGCGCTCAAGGGCAAGCTGGCATCCAGCCAGGGCGACGAGCTGGTTGGGCAGGCCGTGGACGTCAAGGGCCTGAAGGTGCTGGCGGCCACGCTGCCCGGCGCGGACGCCAAGACCCTGCGCGACACCATGGACAAGCTCAAGGACAAGCTCAAGAGCGCGGCCATCGTGCTCGCGGCCGTGGACGGTGCCAAGGTGCAGATCGCGGCCGGCGTCACGCCCGACGTGATGGCGAAGGTGAAGGCCGGCGAGCTGGTGAACTTCGTTGCCCAGCAGGTGGGCGGCAAGGGCGGCGGCAAGCCCGACATGGCGATGGCCGGCGGCACGGATGCCGCGGCGCTGCCCGCGGCGCTGGCCTCGGTGGCCGGCTGGGTGGGCGAACGCGCCTGAGGGGATGGACGCGGGCCGGCTGGCCTGCCTCCCGGCAAAAAGGCCCGCTGTCGCGGGCCTTTTTGCATGGCGCCCGCCCGGCGGCGAGGCGGGGCGCCGGCGCGCTCAGAACAGCTCGACGTCGTCGTGCGCGACCTTGACGTGCAGGTGGCCCGCGTTCACCAGGTCGTCGTAGTAGCACACGCGGTTGCGGCCGTGCTCCTTGGCATAGTAGAGCGCCTGGTCGGCCTGGCCGAGGATTTCCACCGGCGCGCCGCGTTCGGTGCTGGCGAACCCGAGGCTCACCGTGACCTGCCCGACCTGCGGGAAGCGGTACTCCTGCACCGCGTCGCGGAAGCGGTTGAAGGCCTTGTGGGCCGTGGCGAGCGTGGTCGAGCGCAGCAGCACCACGAACTCCTCGCCACCGAAGCGGAAGATGCGGTCGTGGCTGCGGAAGGAGCTGCGCAGGATGTTGGCGATCAGGATCAGCACCTCGTCGCCGTAGAGATGACCGAAGCGGTCGTTGACCTGCTTGAAATGGTCGATGTCCACCACCGCCAGCCAGTGGCGCAGCGGTTCGTCGCGCTCCTGGGAGCCGTCCGCCTCCACGGTGGGCGCCGCCGCCGCCGCGGCGCTGGAGATGCCGCCGCGGCGCGCGAACTGCTCGTCGAAGGTCTTGCGGTTGAACAGGCCCGTGAGCGCGTCGCGCTCGCTGTAGTCCAGCAGGCTCTGGTAGTTCTGGTAGACCAGGAAAACGCTCTGGATCACGTCGAGCTTGTGGGCCGAGAACGGCCGCGACTGCGTGACCTCGATGCAGGCATGCACCTGGTCGTGCAGCCAGACCGGCATCCAGAGCATGTGCTCGCCGCGCCGCACCGTCTGCAGCGCATGCGGCTGCCGCTGGCCGATGCACTCGTGCAGGGCGGGGTAGGCCGACAGCGGCACCCGGCGGGGGTCGGCGGGTGCCTCGCAGTCGCTCGTCACCATCTGGCCTTTGTCGTGCCAGGTGCGCGGCCTCACGTAGGCCTCGTTGTGCGACTGGAACACCTCCAGCGCGCGCACGCTCTTGATGGCGGGCAGCTTCTGCAACGTGGACAGCACCGACACCTCCAGCCGCAGGTGATCGCGGTGGCCGGTCATTTCGACCAGATTGTCGAGGATGGGCTTCATGAAAGGAGTGCGGTGCGTTGCAGAGGGCGAAGCGACGGGTCAGGACGTTCGCCGGAACAGGATATCCCACACGCCGTGCCCCAGCCGCAGGCCGCGGTTCTCGAACTTGGTGCGGGGCCGGTAATCGGGCTGTGGCGCGTAGCCTTGCGCGGTGTTCGCCAGCAGCGGCTCGGCCGAGAGCACCTCGAGGATCTGCTCCGCATAGGGCTGCCAGTCGGTGGCGCAGTGCAGGTAGCCCCCGGGCCGCAGCCGCCGTGCGAGCTTGGCGACCAGGGGCGGCTGGATCAGCCGGCGCTTGTGGTGGCGCTTCTTGTGCCAGGGATCGGGGAAGAAGATGTGCACGCCGTCCAGCGACCCCTCGGGCAGCATGTGGTCGATCACCTCGACGGCATCGTGCTGCAGGATGCGGATGTTCGACAACCCCTGCTCGCCGATGCGCTTGAGCAGGGCGCCCACGCCCGGCTCGTGGACTTCGCAGCACAGGAAGTTGTCCTCGGGGCGCACGCCGGCGATGTGCGCCGTCGCGTCGCCCATGCCGAAGCCGATCTCAAGGATCAGCGGAGCCTCGCGCCCGAAGGCGGCCGTGGCGTCGAGCGGCGCGGCGGCGTAGTCGAGCACGAACTGGCCGCCGAAGGCCTCCAGCGCCTTGGCCTGGCCGGTGGTGGTGCGTCCGGCGCGCCGGACGTAGCTCTTGATGGCCTTGGGATAGGGAACGTCCGCGGGCGGGCCGCCGTGGACGGGCGGTGCGGGAAGGGTGTCGGGGCCGTTGTCGGCCGATGGAGAAGGCATTGCGATCACGATGGTCGATTGTAGGTTCCAGCCCACGCCTGCGCCCAGTGCCCCAGCGCCTCGGACACGCTACTGTCGTGTGGATGCTGCAGAGCTGGAAGCCCGAGCGCTGCCGCGGCAGCGCCCAGCGCCGCGATCGGGTCACGCGTATCGACGGCGGGAGCGCCGTGCTGCTTCGACAGCTTCTCGCCGTCGGCCGCCCGGACCAGCGGCGTGTGCAGGTAGGCCGGTGCCGGCAGCCCCAGCGCGTGCTGCAGCAGCAGCTGGCGCGGGGTGTTGTCCAGCAGGTCTTCGCCACGCACCACATGGGTGACCCCCTGGTCCGCATCGTCCACCACCACCGCGAGCTGGTAGGCCCACAGTCCGTCGGCCCGGCGCAGCACGAAGTCTCCGACGGCTTCCGCCACGTCCTGGTGGCGCGCGCCGAGCCGGCGGTCGTGCCAATCGACGCCCCATGCGGTGAAGCGGGGAGGATCGCCACCATGCCAGGCGGTGGAGGGCATGCCCTCCGGCGGCAGCCGCGCCTGGCAGCGTGCCGCGTAGAACCTCCAGGACCGGGGCGCACGTCCGCCCAGCCCCTGGCGGCAGGTGCCCGGGTAGGGGAGTTCGGCATGCCTGTCGCGCTCGCCGTGCTTCTGGAGGTGCGCGCGGGCGATGTCCGCGCGCGTGCAGGCGCACGGATAGGCGAGCCCGTCCTGCACGAGGCGGTCGAGCACCTCGGCGTAGCGCACGTGGCGCGCCGACTGCCAGAGCACCGGCCCGTCGGGGTGCAGGCCGCAGTCCGCGAGCTGGCGCAGGATGGTCTCGGCCGCGCCGGGCTGGCAGCGGGGCGTGTCCACGTCCTCGATGCGCACCAGCCAGGTGCCGCCGCGGCCGCTGTCCGCGGTGCGGGCATCCAGCCAGCTCGCCAGCGCCGCCACCAGCGATCCCGCATGCAGAGGGCCGGTGGGCGAGGGCGCGAAGCGGCCGACGTAGCGCCCGCTCATGCCACGGCGAGGGCGAGTTCGAGTCCGGAGATGAACGCGTCTTCCACCCGGTGGCCCAGGCACCAGTCGCCGGCCAGGCCGATGCCCGCCGCCCCATCCCAGACATGGCTGCGGCCGAGCGGGCGCAGCGTCTGCGCGTCGCGCCAGCACAGCACATCGGCATGCACGGGCGCGGCGCGCAGGCCCGTCACTTCCGCGAACGCCCGCAGCAGCTTGGCCTGCACGCGGTCGGGCGCGTCGTCCAGGTGTTCCTGCGACCAGGCGGGGCTGGCCTGCACGGTCCAGCGCTCCACCGCCGCGCGTCCGGGCTTGGAGGATTCGCGGGCCATCCAGGCGATGCGGTGGTGCGTGCTGCGCGCCGCGTTCCATTGCGGCCCGAGGGTGGTCAGGCCGGGCTGCACCGCATGCGGGTACGCCAGCATCAGCGTCCAGCACGGAGCGACCTCGACGTTCTCCAGGCCCTCGGCCGAGGCAGCGGGCAGGCCCGGACCCTCCAGCAGGGCGCGTGCCCGCGAGGCCGGCAGGGCGAGCAGCACGGCGTCGAAACCGGCATGCACCTGCCGGGCGCCGCCCGCGCCGAGGGTGTGCAGTTGCCAGCGGCCGGGCTGCAGCGGGTCGGCGCCGATGCGGTCCACCTGCAGGCCCGGCAGCAGCCGGCCGGCACGTGCCAGCGGTTCGGCCCAGGTGGCCACCAGCGACTGCATGCCCGGCGTGGCCACCCAGTGCGGCTCGCGGGGCGGCGGCGCGGCCGCGGCCTGGCGGCCCGCGGCGTCCAGCACGCGCACGCTGCTCGCGCTCCAGGGCCGGCACAGGCCGGGCACCGTCTCCAGCGCCCGGGCGAAGCGCGCATCGCGCACCGTGAAGTACTGGGCGCCCGCATCGAATCCGCCGAAGGGCGAATCCACCGTGGACATCCGGCCCCCCGGGCGGTCCGACCGCTCGAAGACCACGGGGTGGTGGCCCGCCTGCGCCAGCGTGCGCGCGCAGGCGATGCCGGCCATGCCTGCGCCGACCACGGCGATGCGCCGGGGCGCGTCGGCGGCGCCTCCTGCGGCAACCTGGGCGGCGGTGCCGCGGGCCCGTGAGCGGGATCGGGAAGGGGTCATGGTCCGGCCTTTCATGGAAAGCTTCTGGGTCGCGGAGCGCGTGGCGCCGTCCGCGCATGGGGCCACTCTACACGGCGCGGAAGGCCCCGGGCACCGGGAAAACGGCCTTTCCCGCGCTGCATCGCGCCTCCATCAGAAAGGGTGGTGGTTCTCCAGCAGGGCGGCGCGGGTGGTCGGGCTCTCGAGCTGCTGCAGCCACCACTGCAGCGCGCGGCCGGGCGCCGCATGTCCTGCGCCGCCCCATGCGTAGTGCAGCCGGACGCGCCGCGCCGGCCGCGCCACCTCGCGCACCACCAGGCGCCCCGCCTCCACGTAGGGCCGCACCATGGGTTCGGGCAGAAAGCCGGCGCCCAGGCCGCGCAACTGGGCCTGCAGCTTGGTCTGCATGCCGCCCACGGTGAACACGTCCTGTCCGCCCAGCAGGCCCATGGTGACACCGCCGCGCTGCGCGGAATCCGCCACGGCGATGGCGCGGTGCTGCCGCAGCACCGTGTCGGTCAGCGGGCCCGGCACGGTCGCGAGCGGGTGGTGCGGCGCCACGGTGAAGAGGAACAGCAGATCGCCGATCACCGCGCCCTGCAGCCCGGAGGCATTGGAGGCGTTCACCGCCACGCCGATGGCCAGGTCCGCACGGCCGGAGGTCAGCGCTTCGAGCGTGCCGGTGAGGATGTCGTCGCGCAGCTTCAGCCGCGTGGGCGGCGACTGCGCGTAGAACGCCTCCACCAGCTCCAGCATCGTCGTGGGGGCGATCACGCCGTCGACCGCGATCGTGAGCTGCGGCTCCCAGCCGGTGGCCACGCGGCGCACGCGGTGGGCCACGGCCTCCACTTCCTCCAGCAGGCGTGCGCCCTCGCGCAGCAGCTCGCCGCCCGCTTCGGTGGGCCGCGCCTGCCGGGCGCTGCGGTCGAACAGCAGCACGTCGAGCGCCTCCTCGATCTGGCGCACGCGGTAGGTGAGCGCGCTGGGCACCACCCCGAGCTGCCGTGCCGCCGCGGCGAAACTGCCGGTCTCCGCGATCACCTGCAACATGGCCAGGCTGTCGGGCGTGAGCACGTCGCGTGCGGGGGCGGGAATCGTCATGGGCAGCCAGGGTTCAAAGGTTTTGAATGATGCCTTCAATCGCGCTGTGCCCGCAAGCCAGGAGCGACTTCTACAGTGGCGTTTCTGCCCGATGCACCGCCCATGCTGACCGTCCGCAAATCCTGCGACCGGGGCCATGCCGACCACGGCTGGCTGCGATCGCTCCACAGCTTCTCCTTCGCCGGTTACCGCGATCCGCGGTACATGGGCTTCGGGAACCTGCGGGTGCTGAACGAGGACTGGATCGCCCCCGGCGCCGGTCTGGGCCAGCACGGCTACCGCGACCTGGAGATCCTGAGCTACGTCGTGTCCGGCGAGCTGGCCAGCCGCGACTGCAGCGGCCGGGTGCAGTCCGTCCCCGCCGGCTGCGTGCAGCGCATGGGCGCCGGCGCCGGGACCACCTGTGCCGAATTCAATCCGCTGCCGGACCGGGCCGCGCATTACCTGCAGATCTGGATCGACCCCGCCCCGCGGGATCGGGCGCCGGACGGCGCCCAGGTGCCCGGGCCCGCGCGCCGGCCCGCCGGCCGTCTCCATCTGCTGGCAGCCCCCGCGCACGCGGCGCTGGACGGCCCCGCCGAGCCTTCGGGGCCGGTGCTGGCGGTCCAGGCCGATGTGCGTCTCCATGCGGGCCTGTTCGATGGGCCGCAGGCGGCCGAACTGCCGCTGGATCCTGCCCGCAAATGCTACGTCCATCTGCTGCGCGGCAGCCTGGAGGCCAACGGCCATCCGCTCGCGGCGGGCGACGCGGTCTTCATGCTGCAGGAGGAGTGCCTGCGGCTGGGCCGGGGCTCGGCCGCCGAAGTGCTGGTGTTCGACCTCGCCGCGTGACGGCCGCGGTTACCCCCGAAAAGCGCCCCGCCGGCTGCCCGCTCCCATCCGTTTCTTTCCCTTTCTTCACCGCCGCTTCCATTCCATCTCAAGGAGTCTCTTCCATGGCAAAGATCGCAGTCGTCTACCACTCCGGCTACGGCCACACCCAGCGCCTGGCCCAGGCCGTCGCCGAGGGCGCCGACGCCCAGCTCATCGCCATCGATGCCGACGGCGACCTGCCCGAAGGCGCGTGGGACACCCTGGCCGAAGCCGACGGCATCATCTTCGGCACGCCGACGTACATGGGCAGCCCGAGCTGGCAGTTCAAGAAGTTCGCGGATGCGTCGTCCAAGGCATGGTTCAGCCGGGCCTGGCAGGACAAGGTGTTCGGCGGCTTCACCAACAGCGCCAGCCTGAACGGCGACAAACAGGTGACGCTGATCGCGCTGCAGACGCTGGCATCGCAGCATGGCGGCATCTGGGTGAGCCTCGGCATGCTGCCGAGCAACAGCAAGGCCGCCCAGCGCAACGACCCCAACAACCTCGGCGGCTCCGTGGGCCTGCTCGCGCAAAGCCCCTCGGATGCCAGCGTGCAGGAAATGCTGCCCGGCGACCTGGAAACCGGCCGCGCCTACGGCGCCCGCGTGGCGCAGATCACGCAACGCCTGCGCGGTTGAGGGCCGGCGGCGGGCGCCACGAGGCCCCGCCGCGTACATTCCGCTTTGGCCCGGCCCGCACCTGCGCGGCGCGGGCGATCACCGCACGGAGGCCCGCCATGGACACGAACACCTTTTCTTCCGCCGCCGATCCGGCGTCGCCCTTCCTGCTGCTCGGCGGCCATGCCAAGGACCTGGGCGGCGGCTTCCATGTGCGGCGGCTGCTGCCGGCGCTGCAGCGGCGGTCCGTCGGACCGTTCGTGTTCTTCGACCATTTCGGCCCGATCGCGGTGCAGCCGGAGTCCGAGTTCGACGTGCGGCCCCATCCGCACATCGGCCTGGCGACCGTCACCTACCTGTTCGACGGCGCGATCATGCACCGCGACAGCCTCGGATCCGGGCAGGAGATCCGCCCCGGCGCGATCAACTGGATGACGGCCGGGCGCGGCATCGTGCATTCGGAGCGCCGTCCGGACCGCCTGCGCGGCGCGCACTACGTGAACCACGGCCTGCAGCTCTGGGCCGCGCTGCCCGCTGGGCACGAGGATGTGCCGCCGGCTTTCGTCCATACCCCCGCCGATGCGATACCGGAGGTGCAGGACGCGCAGGGCGGCTGCGTGCGCGTGCTGATCGGCAGCGCCTTCGGCGCCACCTCGCCCGTGGCCACGCTCTCGCCCACGCTCTACCTGGACGTGCGGCTGCCTGCGGGCGGCGCGCTGGAGCTGCCCGCGCTCGCGCCCGAAATGGCCGTCTATGTGGTGGAGGGTGCGCTGCGGCTGCAGGACGCGGCGGGGCAGGCGGCTGTGGACCCGTCCGCCGGCATCCTGGCCGTGCTGCAGCGGCCTGGCCCGGTGCGGCTGCAGGCCACCGGCAGCGACCCGGTGCGCTGCGCGGTCATCGGCGGCGCGCCACTGGACGGCCACCGGCACATCTGGTGGAACTTCGTGTCCAGCAGCAAGGAGCGCATCGAGCGGGCCGCGGACGACTGGGAGGCCGGACACATGGGCGCCGTGCCCGGCGATCCGGAACGCATCCCGCTGCCGGAACGCCATTTCAAGCGCTGAGCGCGGGCCTTCAGCGGTCTTCGGTGGCGGACGACGCCGTGCCGGGTGCCGAGAGGTCGCTGGCCAGCACCTCGCGTTCGTCGAACACGAAACAGCCGCCGCGGTAGTGCGCGCCGTCCGTCTGCTCGAAGTACTTGAGGATGCCGCCCTCGAGCTGGTAGACGTTCTCGATGCCTTCCTCGCGCATGAGGATCGCCGCCTTCTCGCAGCGGATGCCGCCCGTGCAGAAACTCACCACCGTCTTGCCCGCCAGCTCGGACTTGTGGGCGCGCAGCGCGGGCGGGAACTCGGTGAACTTCCCGATGCGCCAGTCGATGGCGCCCTCGAAGGTGCCGTGGTCCACCTCGAACGCATTGCGCGTGTCGAGCGTCACCACCGGCCGGCCCGCATCGTCGTGGCCCTGGGCGAGCCAGCGATGGAGCGTGGGCGCATCCACTGCCGGCGCGCGCCCCTCGGCGGGGCGGATGGCGGGATGGTCCATGCGGATGATCTCGCGCTTGACCTTCACCAGCATCTTGCGGAAGGGCTGGCTGGCCGACCAGCTCTCCTTGGGTTCCAGCGCCGCGAAGCGCCCGTCCATGCGCCGGAGCCAGTCCACGAAACCGCGCACCGTGCCGGCGGGCCCCGCCAGGAACAGATTGATGCCTTCCTCGGCCAGCAGGATGGTGCCTTTGAGTCCGTCGGCCAGGCAGCGTTCGTGCAGCCGGTCGCGCAACGCCGCGGCGTCGGGCAGCGGCACGAACAGGTAGCTGGAGATGTTGAGGATGTCGGGCTGGTTCATCGCGGGAGACGGGGCCGGGACGCACCGGACGGCGGGGCCGTGCGCGCCCCGGGCCGTCACCGTCAGGTCGCCGGCGAGAGCAGGGTGGTGTCGATCTTGTTGGCCAGCTGCGCAATCGCCAGCGCGGCGGGGCATCCGGGCATCTGCAGCAGCAGCAGCTGGCGGCGCATGACCGCGTCGCGCACTGCCGTGTCGGCCGGGATGTCCCCCATGTGCAGCAGGCGCATCGGACGGCCGGAATCGGTGCTCACGAAGCGCTCCAGCACCTGCTGCAGCTGGCCGGTAATCGCCCGGCCGTCGCCCGGGCGGGCGGCCTGGTTGACGACGATGCGCACGTAGGGTCGCTTCTGCTGGGTGGCGAGCACCTTGATCGCGGCATAGGCGTCGGTGAGCGAGGTGGGCTCGGGCGTGGCCACGATGAGCACCTCGGAGGCGAGCGACACCGAAAACAGCACGACGTCGGAGATGCCGGCGCCGGTGTCCAGCAGCAGCACGTCGAAACGCGGCGCCAGCGTCTGGATCACGTTGAGGAACTCGCTGCGCACCTCGGGGGTGAGCCGCGAATACTCGACCATGCCGGAGCCCGCGAGCACGACGGAAAAGCCGCCGGGTGCCTGGATCACGGCATCGTCCAGGTCCGCCTTGCCGGTGAACACGTCGTGCAGCGTGACCTTGGGATGGAGATTGAGCACCACGTCGAGGTTGGCGAGGCCGAGGTCGGCATCGAGCACCAGCACGCGGTAGCCGCGGCGGGTGAGGGCGGCGGCGAGGTTGGCGGAAACGAAGGTCTTGCCCACGCCGCCCTTGCCGCTCGTGATGGCAATGATGCGTGCGCCGGCCGCCGGAGCAGGAGGCCGGCCCGGACCGGGCGCCTGGGGCGCCGGGGGCGTGGAGCGGGGTGACAGCGCGTCGGTCATCTCTGTGCTTTCAATAGGCGCTGCCTGTGGAATCCAAAGCCGGGGGCAGATCGCCCCAGCCCGAGGGAGTGTACAGCGGGCCGAAGAGCAGGCTCTTCTCTTCCGCCGTCACGGTGCTGTCCGGCTGCTCCTCGATGCTGACGCGGTTGCGGCCCGCCACCTTCGCCTTGTAGAGCTGGCTGTCGGCGCGCTCGGTCCACAGCAACGTCGTGCTGCGGATCCACTGGAGCGCGAACGCGCCGCCGATGCTGACGGTGACGTTGAGCTCGACGGTGGGCGAGATGCGGACCGGGGTGCGCTCCACCGCGCGGCGGATGCGCTCGGCCACCACGCGCCCGAACCCGGCGTGGCAGGCGGGCAGCACGACGGCGAATTCTTCGCCGCCGTAACGCGAGAGGGTGTCCATGGGGCGCACGCAGCGGCTCAGCGTGCGGGCGATCGACTGCAGGACGATGTCCCCGGCCATGTGGCCGTAGGTGTCGTTCACCCGCTTGAAGTGGTCGATGTCCAGCATCAGCAGCAGCGCGGCCTCGCCTGCGCGCGTCACCCGGTCGATCTCGCGCTCCAGGACGGTGCGGAAATGCCGCCGGTTGGCCAGCCCGGTGAGGGGGTCCTTGAGGGAGAGCTCGCAGAGGCCGTCGATCAACCCCTGCAGGTAGTGCAGCGGTGTCTCACTGGGGATCGCGGATTCGGAACCCAGCGCCTGCGCGACCAGGGCATGCGCAGTCGTCAGGCGCAGGTCGCGCAGGTCCACAGTGTGAGGGGTCTCAGATTCAGACACAAAATGCAACAAGCAAGGTATCGGGAGTGTATCAGCCTCAGCCCATCCATAGCCGGCTACGAACAGAATCGTTGCAAAGCCGTCAGCGCTTCCGCGTCCGTCCGGTAGAGCACGAGGCCCGGCCCGTCGAGCAAGCCGCCGCGGCGCAGCACCTGCTCCACGGGCAGCTTCATGCCGCTCACGTGCAGCGCGCCGCCCTGGGCGCGCGCCATCGCCCGCAAGCGGGCGAAGCACTCAACGCCCGTCACGTCGATCCGGTTGATCGGCAGCGCGAAAAGACAGACATGCCGCACGGCCGGGTGCGCCGCGAGGTGGTCGGCCACCCGGCGTTCCAGCGCCGCCGCCGAAGCGAAATCGAGTTCGGCATCCATGCGCAGCGCCAGCAGGTCCGGGGCGAGCGGCGGCAGCAGCCAGAGGTGGCGGTCGCGCAGGCTTCCGTCCGGGTGCAGCCCCACCTCGATGATGCGGGGGTGCAGCCGCTGGTAGAGGAAGTGGCCGAGGTTCATCACCAGCCCCGCCAGCACGCCCCAGTACATGCGCGGCGCGGTGGCCAGCGTCAGGAAGAACGTCATCCCGCCGATCAGCGCCTCGACGCGCGAGACGCGCCACAGGCGCAGCAGCACCCCCGGCTTGATGAGGCTGGTCACGGCCGCGACCACCACCGCCGCCAGCACCGACTGCGGCACGTGGTAGAGCGCCGGCGTCAGCCAGAGCAGCACCGCGAGCACCAGCGCCAGCGCGAACAGCGTCGCCCAGCCGCTTTTCGCGCCGGCATACAGGTTGATCGCCGAACGCGAGAACGACGCGCTGGTGGCGAAGCTCCCGCACAGGCCCGAGCTCACCTTGGCCATCCCGTGGGCGATCAGGTCCTGGTTCTCGTTCCAGCGCGTGCCTCCCTGCTGGTGCTCGACCTTGGCCGACGAGGCCGTTTCCAGGAAACTCACCAGCGTGACCACGAGCACGGGCATCAGCAACTGGCCGAACTGGTCCCAGCCCAGCCAGCCCGGCCAGTAGGGCTGCGGCAGCCCGGAGGGCAGGTGGCCCACCACGGCGCCGTCGTGGTCGGCATAACCGATCCACCAACTGGCCAGCCCGGCCAGCCCCACGATGATGATGGCCGAGGGAAAGCCCGGGCGCCAGCGGCGCGCGAGCATCAGCAGGGCGAGGCTGCCGAGCCCGAACGCCGCTGCCGTGCCGTCGAAATGGTGGATCGACGGCGCATCGGACAGCGCCTGCCAGCTGGTGCGCAGCCCCAGCAGCGCCGGCAGCTGCGAGGCGAGGATCAGCAGCGCCGCCGCCTGGGTGAAACCGTTCAGCACCGGCGACGTGACGAGATTGAGCAGCCAGCCGAACCGCGCCACGCCCAGCGCGAGCTGCAGCAGCCCGGACAGGATCGCCATCCAGGCGGCCAGCGCCACCCAGTCGGCGCTGCCGGGCTCGGCCATGCCGGTGAGCGATGCGCCGATCAGCAGGGCGGTGAGCGCCGTGGGGCCCACGCCCAGCCGCGTCGAGGAACTCCACAGCACCGCCACCAGCGCCGGGACAAGCGAAGCGTAGATGCCCGTCACCAGCGGCATGCCTGCGAGGGCCGCATAGGCGACGCCCTGGGGCACCAGCATCAGCCCCACCGTCATGCCGGCCCAGAACTCGCCGCGCAGCAGTCGCGCATCCGGCCGGGGCCAGCCGAGGAAGGGCAGCCAGTGCAGCAGCAGGGCGCGGAAGCGGGCGGAGCGTCCGGCGCTCGCGGACGGCTCGGGGGAGGGAACGGAGGGCATGGGGGGATTCTCGCCCCAAGCGTCCTACACCCGCTTCGGCGTTGTCTGACCACCCCGCGCCTATGGTCGAGCCTACATTTCGCTCATCACCCGATTTCCGAACGTTTTTCCGAGGACGCTGCCATGGCCCACGCTGCCCCCACCCGCTCCGATTCCCGCGCACGCCACACGCCCCGCGCCATCGCCATCCTGACGGCCACCGCGCTGGCTTTCGGCCTGGCCGCCTGCGACCGCCAGGACGGCCAGACCGTCGGCCAGAAGATCGACGCCACCATCGAGCGCACGGGCGATGCGGCCTCGGACGCGCAACGCCGCATGGAGGCCGCAGCCACCGAGGCCGGCCAGGCATCGCGCCAGGCCGCGGCCCGCGCTGCGGAGGTGATGGACGACGCCGGCATCAGCGCCAAGGTCAAGGCCGGACTCGCGCAGGACGCCGAGCTGAGCGCCATCAAGATCGATGTGGACACGCGCAACGGCATCGTCACGCTCAATGGCCCGGTGAAGAACGAAGTGGCCCGCGAGCGCGCCGCCCGCATCGCCCAGGAGGTCAAGGGCGTGAACTCGGTGGTGAACCAGCTCACCGTCAGTCCGGGCGCGGTGGGCTGACCCCGGGTGCCGGCGGCGATACCATCGCCGCATGACTTCTTCCACCCACGACGCCCCCCCGGGCGCCGGGCCGGACACCCGGCTCATCCACCATCCGTATGTTCCGCCGGCGGGGTTCTCCGCGCCCCAGCCCGCGGTGCACAAGGCTTCCACCGTCATCTTCCCCGACGTCGCGGCGATGCGCGCGCGCGAGTGGAAGGACAAGACCGGCTACACCTACGGCCTGCACGGCACGCCCACCACCTACATGCTGGAAGAGCGGCTTTGCACGCTCGAAGGCGGCCTGCAGTGCGTCCTGGTGCCCAGCGGCCTCGCCGCCATCGCCAACGTGGCGCTCTCGCTGCTGCGCACCGGCGACGAAGTGCTGATTCCCGACAACGCCTACGGCCCCAACAAGTCGCTGGCCGAGGTCGAACTCGCGCGGTACGGCATCCGCCATGCCTATTACGATCCGCTCGACCCCGCCGACCTGGCCGCGCGCATCACCGACGCCACGCGGCTGGTCTGGCTCGAAGCGCCGGGCTCGGTCACGCTGGAATTCCCGGACCTCGTGGAGCAGGTGCGCATCTGCCGTGCGCGCGGCGTGACGACGGTGCTGGACAACACCTGGGGCGCGGGCATCGCGTTCCAGCCGTTCGACCTGCTGGGCGACGGCCAGCTGGGCGTGGACATTTCCGCCCACGCCCTCACCAAGTACCCGAGCGGCGGGGGCGACGTGCTCATGGGCAGCGTCATCACCCGCGATGCGGCCCTGCACCTGCGGATCAAGCTCACCCACATGCGCCTCGGGCTCGGCGTGGGAGCCAACGATGCCGAAGCCGTGCTGCGCTCGCTGCCCAGCATCGGCCTGCGCTACCGCGCCCACGACGCGGCCGCCCGCGACCTGGCGCGCTGGATCGGCGGGCACCCTGCGGTCGTGCAGGTGCTGCACCCGGCACTCGAAGACTCGCCTGGCCATGCGCACTGGGCAGCGTTGTGTGCCCGCGAAGGCGGCGAGGGCGCAGCGGCGGGCCTCTTCAGCGTGGTCATCGACGAGCGCCACGGGCAGGCCCGCGTGGATGCGTTCTGCGATGCACTGCAGCTGTTCAAGCTCGGCTACAGCTGGGGCGGGCCGATGAGCCTCGTCGTCCCCTACGAGCTGCGCACCATGCGCGCGCGGCCCACGCCGCACCTGCGCCCCGGCACGGTGGTGCGGTTCTCGGTGGGCCTGGAGGACCCGCGGGATCTGCGCGCCGACCTGGCCCAGGCACTCGCGGCCGCTTTCACGGACTGAACGCGCGGGCGCGGGCCGTCCGCGCTCCGCCGCCATTTCTGATTTTTCGCAAGGCCATGCGCGGCGTGCTGCTACATTGGCCTTCCATTCAGCATCACATAAAGGGGGCCCCATCTTGGCAACACCCAACTACGGTTACGAAAAGCGGCAGCGCGAGCTCGCCAAGAAGAAAAAGAAGGAAGAAAAGGCGCTGGCCAAGTCCCAGCGCAAGAGCGACGACCCGGCGCAGGAGTCCGGGCAGGACGGCAATGACGCTGCCGATGCCGGTGAAGCCGGCCGGGCGCCCGGCGAAGGAACCGGAACGGCGGCCTGACGCGGCGCAGCGTCTTCCCGGGCTCAGCGCAGCAGCTTGCGCAGCTCGGACCAGACGTTCGCCAGCATGGCCGGCTGCGCCTCGGCGCGGGGGTGGATGCGGTCGGCCTGGAACAGCGCCGCCGCATCGGGCCTGTCCGCCACGCCCTTGAGCAGGAAGGGCACGAGGCCCGCGCCCGTGGCCTCGGCGACGGCGGCGAACACCTTCTCGAACCGGCGCGTGTAGTCGGAGCCGTAGTTCGGTGGCACCTGCATGCCCACGACCAGCACCTGGGCGCCGGCCTTCTTCGACGCCTCCGCCATGGCACGCAGGTTCGCCTCCGTGCCCTGCATGGGCAGGCCGCGCAGGGCGTCGTTGCCCCCCAGCTCCAGCACCACGTGCGTCGGCCGGTGCTGGGTGAGCAGAGCCGGCAGGCGCGAGCGCCCGCCCGCCGTGGTGTCGCCGCTCACGCTGGCGTTCACCACCGTGGCCGAGATCTTCTCCGCGGCCAGTTTCTTCTCCAGCAGCGCCACCCAGCCCGTGCCGCGTGCGAGCCCGTACTCGGCGCTCAGCGAATCGCCCACCACGAGGATCACGGGTTTGCCGCCTGCAGGCGCCGGCTGCGCCCCTGCGGAGGGCATGCAAAGCCCCAGGGCCCAGGCCCCCATGGCCGCCACGATAAAGTCACGCCGGAACGCATCGAATCGCATCACTGCAAGAGCACCTTTCATGTCGGAAACACCGCCGGAAACTCCTTCCTCCTCCACCGCCGCCGCCAGCGCCCCCGTCATCGCCGTGGAGCACGTGCACAAGTCGGTGACGGATTCCACCGGCACGCTCGACATTCTGCGGGATATCGATTTCCGGCTCGCCGCGAGGGACACCGTGGCCATCGTCGGCGCCTCGGGCTCCGGCAAGAGCACGCTGCTGTCCATCATCGCGGGGCTGGACACGCCCACGCGCGGCACCGTGCGGCTGGCGGGGGAGGACCTGTTCGCGCTCGACGAGGACGGCCGCGCGGCCCTGCGCGCACGGCGCATGGGCTTCGTGTTCCAGAGCTTCCAGCTGCTGGGCAACCTCACCGCGCTCGAGAACGTGATGCTGCCGCTGGAACTGGCCCAGCGCCGCGACGCGCGCCCCCTGGCCGCCGAGATGCTGGGCCGCGTCGGCCTCGGCCAGCGCCTGGGACATTACCCCAAGGTGCTCTCGGGCGGCGAGCAGCAGCGCGTGGCGCTGGCGCGCGCCTTCGTCGTGCAGCCCGACGTGCTGCTCGCCGACGAGCCCACCGGCAGCCTCGATTTCGCCACCGGCGAGACCATCATGCGGCTGATGTTCGACCTGAACCGCGAACTCGGCACCACGCTCGTGCTGGTCACGCACGACCGCGCGATCGCGGCGCGCTGCGACCGGCGCATCACCATCGACGCGGGCCGGATCGTCCCCGGCGATTGATCCGGGCGCGGCCCCGGTCGGGCAGCGCGCAGGGCGGGGGAGCCAGGGCGCGGATAATCGCCCGCATGTCCTCCAGCCCCAAAGTGCTATTCGGCTTCCACGCCGTGGGCGTGCGCCTGAAGACCGCGCCGCAGTCCATCATCGAGATCTACTACGAGGCCACGCGGCGCGATGCGCGCATGCGGCAGTTCCTCGACCGTGCCAAGGAAGCCGGCGCGCGCCTCATCGAGGCCGACGCGCCGCGCATCGCCAAGCTCGCGGGCAGCCACGGCCACCAGGGCGTGGCCGCGCGTGTCGAAGCCATCGCGCAGGTGCACTCGCTCGACGAACTGCTCGAACAACTCGAAGCCGACGGCATCGAGAAGCCGCTGTTGCTGGTGCTCGACGGCGTGACCGATCCGCACAACCTGGGCGCCTGCCTGCGCGTGGCCGACGGGGCCGGCGCGCATGCGGTCATCGCACCCAAGGACCATGCCGTGGGCCTCAACGCCACCGTGGCCAAGGTGGCCAGCGGCGCGGCCGAGACCATGCCGTACTTCATGGTCACCAACCTCGCGCGCACGCTGGGCGAATTGAAGGAGCGCAACATCTGGTGCATCGGCACCAGCGACGATGCGCCCAGGACCATCTACCAGGTCGATCTGAAAGGCCCCGTGGCGCTCGTGCTCGGCGCCGAGGGCGACGGCATGCGGCAGCTCACGCGCAAGACCTGCGACGAGCTCGTCTCCATCCCCATGAAGGGCGCGGTGGAGAGCCTGAACGTGTCGGTGGCGAGCGGCGTCTGCCTCTACGAGGCGCTGCGCCAGCGCGGGGGCTGAAGGCGGCGCGTGGGCCGCATAATCCGTGGGTCTTCAGGGCGGGGTGGAATTCCCCACCGGCGGTAGGCAGGGCGCGGCGACGCGCCCCGCGAGCCCGCGAGCGCTCCCGCCGCACGGCAGGAGGTCAGCAGACCCAGTGCGAGGCGGCCGACAGGGCTGCGTCCATTCTGGGGCCGACGGTCACAGTCCGGATGAAAGAAGATGCTGCCGGCAGGCCCGGGCGCAGGGTTTCTCCATGCGCCCGGCCGCTTCGCCGTGCCCTGCGCGTTTCGCTGCGGCGAAGCGGGCGGGGCCGCGCATGGCCGGCCGCATGACAAGCCTTGGGACGTTCTTTTCTCTCAACAAGGAGCGTTTCCATGAACCCATCCCTCGCCATCTCCTCCACAGTGCCGTCCGCAACGCGCGAAGCCTTGCATCCAGGCGATGCACCCCCGTCCGACGTCGTGCCCGCGCCTGTCCACAGGCCGGCCGGCGACGGTGTCCCCCTCGCGCCGATGGCCGAGGTGCTCGCGCAGATCGCGGCCGGCCGCCCCGTGCTGGTGCTGGACGATGCCGACCGCGAAAACGAGGCCGATCTCGTGTGCGCCGCCGACAACCTCACCGAAGCCACCATGGCGCTCATGATCCGCGAAGGCAGCGGCATCGTGTGCCTCTGTCTCCCTCCGGAGCATGCCCGGGCGCTCGGCCTGCGGCCGATGGTCGAGGTGAACCGATCGTCGTTCTCCACCGCCTTCACGCAGTCCATCGAGGCCGCCTGGGGCGTGTCCACCGGCGTGTCGGCCGTGGACCGGGTGCAGACCGTCCGCTGCGCGCTGCGCATCCCGGCGCCGGGTGCCGTCCCGGAAGTGGTCAGTCCGGGGCACGTCTTCCCGCTCGTGGCCCGGCAGGGCGGCGTTCTGGAGCGCAGCGGCCACACCGAGTCGGCCGTCGATCTGGCGCGCCTGGCCGGGTTGCCGCCGGCCGGGGTGCTGTGCGAACTGATGAACCCCGACGGCACGATGGCGCGCGGCGCCGACGTGGCACGGTTCGCCAACTGGCATGGCCTGCTCTGCACCACGGTGCAGGCGCTGGCGGCCTACCGGCGCAGCATCGGGGACGGCTGCTGACGCTGCTGCCTGCGTCGCGCGGTGGTACCGGCCTGCCGCGGCCCCGGGCGCGCACGCGGACGGGTAGGCAGGGTCAGGCCTCGTCAGGGGTCTCTTCGCTCGCCTGGCTCAGGGCCTCCAGCGCATCGGCGTCGAGCTGCAGTTGCGCGGCCCGCACCAGATCCTGCAGTTGCTCGAGCGAGGTGGCGCTCGCGATCGGCGCGGTGATGCCCGGCTGCGCCAGCTGCCAGGCGATCGCGACCTGCCCCGGCGTGGCCTCGTAGCGCTCGGCCACTTCGTCGAGTTCGGCGAGGATGCGCAGGCCCCGGGGGTTGAGGTACTTCTCCACGGTCTTGGCGCCGCGCGCGCTCTTGGCGGCATCGTCCTGCGTGCGGTACTTGCCCGTCAGGAAGCCCGCGGCGAGCGCGTAGAAATTGATCACGCCGATCTGCTGCTCCACGCACAGCGGCTGCAGTTCGGCCTCGAACACCGCGCGGTCGTACAGGTTGTAGAGCGGCTGCAGCGATTCATAGCGCGGCAGGCCCAGGCGCGCGCTGGTGGCGAGCGCCTCGGAGAGGCGCGCGGCCGTGTGGTTGGACGCCCCGATGGCGCGCACCTTGCCCTCGCGGATCAGGTCCGCATAGGTGCCGAGCGTGTCCTCCAGCGGCGTGGAGGCATCGTCGTCGTGCGACTGGTACAGATCGATGTAGTCGGTGTGCAGCCGGCGCAGCGAGTCTTCCACCGCGCGGCGGATGTAGTCCGGCTTCAGGCCCACCTTGCCGTCCCCCATGTCCTTGCCCACCTTGGTGGCGAGCACGATCTGGTCGCGCCGGCCGCTGCGCTTGAGCCACTGGCCGATCAGCGCTTCCGATTCGCCGCCCATGTGGCCGGGGTTCCAGCGCGAGTACACGTCCGCGGTATCGATGAAGTTGAAGCCGGCATCCAGCCAGGCATCGATCAGGGAGAACGTCGTGGGCTCGTCCACCGTCCAGCCGAACACATTGCCGCCGAAGCACAGCGGTGAAACCTGCAGGCCGGAACGGCCGAGGGGGCGCAATTGCATGGGAACAGTCTCCTGGGGATATGAAAGCGAAGAAGGCGGCGCAAAAAGGCGGACGGCGGGGGCATGCCTCGCCGACGCCCCGCGTCCGGTCCATTGTTGCGGTGCGGGCCGCCCCGGGACGGCCGCATGTGTAATAACCTGTTCCCGCGGCCCGCTCAGATCCACCCCAGGGCGCCGAGCACTGCCCCCGCGCCCAGCAGCCACAGCAGATGGATGCGCGTGCGCCAGACGAGCAGCATGCATGCCGCGGAGACGGCCCACAGCCGCCAGCTCCCGGCCACGCTGCCATGGCCGGTGCCCAGGACGAAGGCCGTGGCGAGCAGCAGGCCCAGCACGACCGGCGTCATGCCCTGCTTGAAGGCGCGGACCGCACGCAGGCCGCGGTTGCGGTGCGCCCAGCGTGCGGCCCCCCAGGTGAGCAGGGTGCTGGGCAGCATCACGCCCGCCAGGCACAGCACCATGCCCAGCAGCCCGAGAGCCCAGCCGCCCGCATTCAGGCCGACGTTCCAGCCCAGCAGCCCGATGAAGAGCACGTTCGGGCCGGGCGCGGCCTGGGCGATGGCGATCGACGCGTTGAACTGCGGATCGGTCAGCCAGGCCTGCCGGTCCACCAGGAAGCGGTGCATGTCCGGCGCGGTGGCGATGGCGCCGCCCACCGTCAGCAGCGACAGGGACAGGTAATACCCCAGCAGGTGCAGCCAGTCCGCGGGCTGCATCGCGATCGTGGCCGCGGTGCTCATGCCGGCAGCTTCCGCCACGTGGCCGCGCAGGCCGCGCCGCCGACGGCCAGCAGCACGGCCGCGAGCGGCCACTGGAGCAGCGCCATGGCCGCGAAGGTGCCCGCCGCGAACACGGCGCCGCCGGCCGCCCCCAGCGGATGCGTGCGCAGCGCCACCGCCATGCGCAGGGCCACGCCGGCCACCAGGCCCGCCGCCACCGCCCCCATGCCGCGCAGGGCACCCGCCACGGCGGGGTGCTGGGCGAAACGCGCATACACCAGGGCCAGCGCCAGCAGCACCAGCGAGGGCATCAGCAGCATGCCGGCCAGCGCCGCCGCCGCGCCGCGCCATCCGAAATAGCGGTCGCCGATCATCACGGCGAGGTTGACCACATTGGGCCCCGGCAGGATCTGGGCGACCGCCCAGTCCTCGATGAACTCCTCGTTCGACAGCCAGCGCTTGCGGTCCACCAGCTCGCGCTGCACCACTGCCAGCACGCCGCCGAATCCCTGCAGCGCCAGCCAGGTGAACGACCAGAACAGGTCGCGGCAATCCCGCGGGGCAGGGCGCACGGCGGGCTCTTCGGGCAGGTCGGTGGTGGGTGGGGCGGACGGGACAGGCATGGGGCTGGGTGCGGAATCGATGGGCTCGCGCAGCAGGCGCGGTGGGAGGGTCGCGAGGCCGTGGGGCTGCATCGTACGCCCTGGCATCACCGCCGCGATGGTGTCGTGAGGCCCGTCCCGGCCCGTGGGACGTGGGCCTGCTAGCATGGCCTGCCCATGTCTGCCGAATCCGCTGCTGCTCTCCCGTGGCCTCCGCGCAAGCCCCGGCGGCGGCGCGCGCCTGCGTGGAGCGAATTGCCGGTGGAATCGGTGCGCCGGTATCTGGAGCCGGGCCCCGTCGTGCTGGTGGGTTCGGCATGGCGCGGGCGTTGCGACCTCATGACCATGGGCTGGCACACCGTGATGGAGTTCACGCCATCCTTGCTGGGCTGCGTGATCTCCCGTGCCAACCACAGCCACGGACTGGTGCGCCGCAGCCGGGAATGCACGATCAACATCCCTGACGCCCGCTGGGTGGATGAAGTGGTCGGCGTCGGCAATTGCTTGGGCGCCGAGCTGGACAAGTTCGAGCGGTTCGGGTTCACCGCGGAGCCTGCCAGCCAGGTGGCCGCTCCGCTGGTGCGGGAATGCTTCGTGCAGATCGAGTGCCGCGTCGCCGATACGCGCCTCGTCAACCGCTACGATTTCTTCGTGCTCGAAGTGCTCCGCGCGCGCGTCGATACGTCCGTGCGCCGGCCGCAGACACTGCACTACCAGGGCGACGGGGAATTCATGCTCTCGGGGCGAACGATCAGCCGCCGGGCGCTCTTCCAGCCGCACATGCTCTAGGCGCGTGCGGGGCGTCCAGCGGCGCTGCGGAAACGCGGCGCGCTACCGCCGAGTTCGCGGCGTTCGCTGACAAGGGCGGCAGTCCCGCGTGGCCAGACTGTCGGCACTCCTTCAGCCGACCGGCACCGCCGGGCCCCGCCATGCGCCTGCACCTCTTCGCCCCCGACCCGTCTTCGTCCTCGTCTAGTGCTCCCGCCGGGCGGCGCGTCCTCTTGCGCCCCTGGACGCTGGCCCCGCTGGTGGCGGCCGCCGTACTGGCCGGATGCGGCGACACCGCGCGCCTGCCGCCCGAGGCCGGCATCGGCGCCAGCCCCACGCTGCCGGAGCCTCACAAATCCCTGATCCCCACCGTGCACATCGCGCCCGCCAAGGGGTGGCCCGACGGCGGCGCGCCCCAGCCCATGGCGGGCCTCGGCGTGATGCCGTTCGCACGCGACCTCCAGCATCCCCGCTGGCTGCTCGTGCTGCCCAACGGCGACGTGCTGGTGGCCGAGAGCGACAAGCCCGCATCCGAAGGGCCGCCGCCGGACGACGGGCTGCTGAAGAAGGTGCGCAACTGGGTCATGGGCAAGGTCATGGCGAAGGCGGGCTCCGGTAATCCCTCGGCCGACCGCATCACGCTGCTGCGCGATGCCGACGGCGACGGCGTGGCGGAAACGCGCAGCGTCTTCCTGCAGGGGCTGCATTCACCCTTCGGCATGGCGCTGGTCGGCAACGAGCTCTACGTGGCGAATGCCGATGCCGTCGTGCGCTTCCCCTACGTTCCCGGCCAGACGGCGATCACCGCCGCGCCCGCGAAGCTGGCCGACCTGCCGTCGCGGCCGCTCAACCATCACTGGACCAAGAACCTGATTGCCAGCGCCGACGGCACCAAGCTCTACGCCACCGTGGGCTCCAACAGCAACGTCGCGGAAAACGGCATGGAGGCCGAGGCGGGCCGCGCGGCGGTGTGGGAGATCGACCGGGCGACGGGTGCGCATCGCGTCTTCGCGAGCGGCCTTCGCAACCCCAACGGCATGGGCTGGGAGCCGGGTACCGGCGTGCTCTGGACGGTGGTCAACGAACGCGATGAAATCGGCAGCGATCTGGTCCCCGACTACCTCACCTCGGTGAAAGACGGTGGCTTCTACGGCTGGCCCTACAGCTACTGGGGCCAGCACGTGGACGCGCGCGTGCAGCCGCCCCGGCCGGACCTGGTGGAAAAGGCCATCGTGCCCGAATACGCGCTCGGCAACCACGTCGCGCCCCTGGGGCTGGCGTTCGCGGGCGGCGCGAACGGTGCGGGAAGCACGGGTGCCGCGGTGCCGCCGTTGGCTCCCCAACTGGCCGATGGTGCCTTCGTCGGCCTGCACGGCTCCTGGAACCGCAAGCCGCGCAGCGGCTACAAGGTCATCTTCGTACCGTTCGCCAACGGCAGACCCCAGGGCATGCCGATCGACGTGCTCACGGGCTTCGTCAGCGGCGAAGGCGATGCCTGGGGCCGGCCCGTGGGTGTGGCGCTCGATGCGAAGGGCGGGCTGCTGGTGGCCGACGACGTGGGCAATGCCGTGTGGCGGGTGGCTGCCGCCAAGCAGTGACGACGACGCGTGGCCGCAGGGCAAAGAGGCGAGAGTCTTTCATTGCTCGCTCCTAGGCAGACTCCGAGCGCGGCGGCAGCGACACCGCCCGCACCTGCCGAAACCGTTCCCCTTCGTCGAGCAGCCACTCCCGCACCCGTGCCATCGCCGGGCCCGCCTGCGGCGCCGTCACGAAGGAATAGTGCGCGCGGGAGGGCACGCAGCGGCTGAACAGCGGCAGGAGCCGGCCGGCAACCACGTCCTCCAGCACCAGCGCGGCCCGGCCCATGGCGATGCCCTGGCCGGCGACCGCGGCGCCCACGGCCAGCTGGGAAAGGTTGAATTGCGGGCCGGCCTTCCAGGCCGGCGGCGTGGCGCCCACCGCGTTGAACCAATGCTGCCATTCCTCGAAGGTGTCCGCGCCTTCCCAGGCGCTGCCGTCGTGCAGCAGCCATTCCGGGCGCATGCGATCGGGCGCGTCGCGCAGGCCCGGGTGCGCGGCGACGAACGCGGGGCTGGCCACGGGCAACAGCCATTCGTCGAGGAATTCGGTGGCCTCCAGGTCGGTATAGCCGCCCGGGTCGAAGCGCACTGCGGCCTCGATCCCGTCGCGCACCATGCGGGTGCGGTCGATCCGGTGGAATTCACCGAACACGCGCAGGCCGACGCCCGGGTGCTGCAGAAAGAATCCGCCGAGGCGCGGCGTGAGCCACTGCATGGCGAACGAGGGCGAGCAACTGAGCGTGGCCGCGGCGTGGGTGTCGGGGACATGGCGCATCTGGGCGAGCGTGCCTTCGATCGCCCCGAAACTCTCGCGCAGCACCACGGCCAGCCACTGGCCTTCGGGCGTGGGCACCAGTGTGCGCGGGGTGCGCAGGAACAGCGGCCGCCCCAGCCAGTTCTCCAGCTGCTTGACCTGCTGGCTCACCGCGCCCTGCGTGATGCACAGCTCCGCCGCGGCGCGCGTGAAGCTTCCCTGGCGGGCGGCCGCATCGAAGCACCGCAACCAGGCAAGCAAGGAGTTGGACAGGCGGTTATCCATTATTCAAACTAATGCACTCGTCAATATAAATGCTTTGCGGGGCGGCCAGGGCGAGCGCAAGAATGCATCGGACGATCTCCTGCCGCACCCATGAACCACAGCACGCCTTCCTCCACCGAAATTAGGGCTCCCTCTGGCACCTTGCCCGACGCCGTGCGGCATGCCGAACCCTGTCTGTGGCTCAATCCCGACCGCCTCGCCGAAGTCCCCGCCGCCATGGATGCCTGCGGGCAGAACATTAGTCTGCATGATACGCAGGCCGCGGCCTCGCGTTTTGGGCGGTTCGCGCCGCTGCTCGCCCGGCTGTTTCCCGAACTGCAGGCCTCCGACGGCATCATCGAATCGCCGCTCACCGCCGCCGACCCGCTCGCCCCGCGCCTGGGCCTGGCACCGGAGCAGGGGCGGCTCTGGATCAAGGCGGACCACGGCCTGCCCGTGGCAGGTTCCATCAAGGCGCGCGGAGGCATCCACGAGGTGCTGGAGTTCGCCGAGGCGCTCGCGCTGCGCGAGGGGCTGGTCACACCGGGCGGCGATTACCGTGCGCTGGCGGGGCCGGCGGCCCGCGCCGTCTTCGCGCGCCATCAGGTGGCCGTGGGGTCCACGGGCAACCTGGGCCTCAGCATCGGTGTCGCGGCGTCTGCGCTGGGCTTCCGTGCGGCGGTGCACATGTCGGCCGACGCCAAGGAATGGAAGAAGGAGCGGCTGCGGCAGCGCGGGGTCGAAGTGGTCGAGCACATGGGGGACTACGAGCGCGCCGTGGCCGCGGGGCGCGCCCAGGCCGCGGCCGACCCGTTCTGCCATTTCGTGGACGACGAGCGTTCGCTGTCCCTGCTGCTGGGCTACAGCGCGGCCGCCCTGCGCCTGCAGGACCAGTTGCGGGAGCAGGGCTTCGCGGTGGATGCGGAGCATCCGCTGTTCGTCTACCTGCCCTGCGGCGTCGGCGGCGCGCCGGCGGGCATCGCATTCGGCCTGCGGCAACTGCTCGGCCCGCACGTGCACTGCTTCTTCGCCGAGCCGGTGCAGTCGCCGTGCTTCCTCGTGCAGATGGCCGCGCCGGAGGGAACGCATCCGTCGGTCTACGACATCGGGCTCACGAACCGTACCGAGGCCGACGGCCTCGCGGTGCCCCGCGCATCGCTGCTGGCGGCGAGGTTGATGCGGCCCCTGCTGTCGGGCGTATTCACGGTGCGCGACGACACGCTGTTCGAGCAACTGGTGCAGGTGCTCGATGCCACCGGGGAGCGCATCGAGCCCTCGGCCGCCGCCGGGTTCGGCGGGCCGGCGCTGCTCACGGGCTCCGAATCCGGCCGCCGCTGGCTGCAGGCCCGGGGGCTGGAGCATTCGCTGCCGCAGGCCACGCACCTCGTCTGGACCACGGGCGGGCTGTTCGTGCCGGAGGCGGAGCACCGCGGGTTCGAGGCGCGCGGCAGGGCCCTGCTGGCGGCTCGCCGCTGATTCCCGCGCCTGCATCCGACCCGTTCCATCGTCTTCCCCGACCCTGCGGACCGACCGTTCCCGCACCTTCCCCGCCACCCTGGAGAGACCGCCATGAACCATGCCAAGAGGATGTTGTTGTCCGCCATCGCCGCCGTCTGCGCCGTCGCCGCGCTCTCGCCCGCGACGGCCCAGGAGCCGTACCCTGCCAAGCCGATCACGCTGGTGATCCCGTTCCCGCCCGGCGGTGCCACCGACGTGCTGGGCCGCGTCGTCGGCAAGAAGCTCGGCGACGTGCTCGGCCAGAGCGTGGTGATCGACAACCGGGCGGGCGCGGGCACGGTGATCGGGGCCGCGTACGTCGCCAAGGCCGCGCCAGACGGCTACACGCTGCTCATGAGCTCCGGCACCACCTTCACGGTGAACCCCGCGGTGCGCGCGAAGCTGCCCTACGACCCCGTCAAGAGCTTCGACCCGATCGGCATCACCGGCCGCACCGGGCTCATCCTGCTCGCCGGCAAGAACGTGCCGGCCAACGACGTGAAACAGTTCGTCGCGCTGGTGAAGGGCGCGCCCGACAAGTACTCCTATGGATCGTTCGGTTCCGGCACCACCTCGCAGTTCGCGGGCGAGGCGTTCTTCAACCTGGCGGGCCTGAAGATCCAGCACGTGCCCTACAAGGGCAGCGCCCCGGCGATGGTGGATTTGATGGGCGGGCAGATCCCGTTCACCGTGGACACAGTGGCCGCGGCGGTGCCCCAGCTCAAGGAAGGCAAGGTCAAGGCGATCGCCGTGACCTCCGCCAAGCGGTCCTCCCTGCTGCCCAACGTGCCCACGCTCGCCGAGAGCGGCTACGCGCTCGACATGGACACCTGGCTCGCCGTCGTGGCTCCCGCCGGCCTGCCGCCGGCCGTGAAGTCGCGCCTGGAGCGTGCGATCGCCCAGGTGGTGGAAGATCCGGAAACCCGCGACAAGCTGCTGGCCAACGGGTTCGAGCCCGCCTATGGTTCCTCGAAGGCCCTCGCCGCGCTGATCGAGAAGGAACTGCCGCTGATGCGTGCCGTGGCCCAGCGCGCCGGCATCACCGCCGATTGACGGCCACCAAGCGGTCCCACGGGGTGCCGGCGGGCCCTTCCACGGCGCGCGCAAAATCCCCGCCATGCTGACAACGAGACAACGCCGCCTGGCGCGGCGCCCGACATGACCCGATCCCCCTCCACCTCCACACTCCCATCGTCCCTCGCCGAGTTGACCGCGCCGGAACTGCGGCACCTGATCGCGCGCCGCGAGGTCTCGCCGGTCGAATTGCTCGAGGCCTGCATCGCCCGCATCGAGGCCGTCAATCCGTATGTGAATGCGATCACCGCGACCTGCTACGACCGCGCGCGCGCCGAGGCCCGCGAAGCCGAGCAGGCGGTGCTGCGCGGCGATGCGCTCGGGCTGCTGCACGGGCTGCCGCTGGGCGTGAAGGACCTGGAGGCGACCGCCGGGCTGCTCACCACCTACGGTTCGCAGATCTACCGCGAGCACGTGCCTGCGGAAGACAACGTGCTGGTCGCGCGGCTGCGCCGGGCCGGCGCCATCGTCACCGGCAAGACGAACATCCCCGAAATGGGCGCGGGCGCCAACTCGCGCAACACGGTCTGGGGCGCGACGGGCAATCCCTTCGATCCGCGGCTGAATGCCGGGGGCTCTTCCGGCGGTTCCGCCGCGGCCCTGGCGTGCGACATGCTGCCGGTCTGCACGGGCTCGGACACGGGCGGCTCGCTGCGCATTCCCGCGGCCAAATGCGGCGTGGTGGGCTTCCGGCCCTCTCCGGGCGTCGTGCCGAGTTCGCGCAAGCTGCTGGGCTGGACGCCGATCTCGGTCGTCGGCCCGATGGGGCGCACCGTGGAGGAGGCCTGCCTGCAGCTCGCGGCCACGGCCGGCATGTCCGCGGGCGATCCGCTCAGCTATCCGCTCGATGCCAGCGTGTTCCTCTCGCTGCCCGAGGTCGATCTCTCGAAGCTCCGCGTCGGCTACACCGAGGATTTCGGTGCCTGCGCGGTGGACGATGGCATCCGCGCCACCTTCCGCGGCAAGATCGCGGCCATGCGGCACCTGTTCCGCAGCTGCGATGCGGTCCCGTTCGACCTGGGCGACGTGCACCGCTGCTTCGACGTGCTGCGTGCCGAGGCCTTCGTGGCCGGCACGCGCGAGGCCTACGAACGCGACCCGGCCAGCCTGGGACCGAACACCCGCGCCAACTACGAGATGGGGGCGGCCATGACGCTCATCGACAGCGCCTGGGCCCAGGCCGAGCAGACGCGCATCCTGGCGCGCTTCCAGGAAGCCTTCGAATCGTTCGACGTGATCCTCGCGCCGACCACGCCGGTTTCGCCGTTCCCGTGGACGGAGCTGTTCGCCAGCCACATCAACGGCGAGCCCCAGGCCAACTACTACCGCTGGCTGGCACTCACCTACGTGACGACGCTCACCACGCACCCCGCGCTCAGCCTGCCCTGCGGCCTGGACGGCCAGGGCATGCCGTTCGGCCTGCAGGTGGTGGGGCGCTTCCGCGACGACCTGGGTACGCTGGCCACCGGCCGGGCGATGGAACACGCCTTCGCCGGCATCGCGGGCCTGCAGCGGCCGCGTCCGGCGCTGGACCGCCTCGGCCCCGTCGAGCCCGCGCTCACCTCCCTCGTCACCACCGGCCCGGATCCGCGCGACGCGCGCGGCCTGCCGCGCGCGGACGGATCGGGCGCCCCGGGCCACGCCCAGGCGTCGGCGGTGTGATGTGAATCCAGAAGGAGCACCCATGACCGAATCCGTCGATTTCCTCATCATCGGCGCCGGCATCGCCGGGGCCTCCGTGGGCTGGGAGCTGGCGCACGCCGCGCAGCGGCCGAGCGTTCTCGTCCTCGAGCGCGAGCCGCAGCCGGGCTACCACACCACCGGGCGCTCCGCGGCCCTGTTCATGGAAACCTACGGCACGCCGCAGATCCAGGCGCTGACGCGGGCCAGCCGCGCGTTCTACGACCATCCTCCCGAAGGTTTCGCGGATGCCGGCATCCTGTCGCCGCGCGGAGTGGTCTATGTGGCGGGCCCGGAGCAACAGGACCTGCTGGAAGCCGCATACGCCGAAGCCGTCACGCGCTCGCCGAACGTGGAGCGGGTACCGCGCGAGCGGCTGCTCGAGTGGCTGCCGTGTCTGCGTCCCGACGCGGTGGCCGCAGGCATGAGCGAGCCCGGCGCTTCCGACATCGACGTGCATGCGCTGCACCAAGGCTATCTGCGTGGCCTGCGGCAGCGCGGCGGGCGCCTGATGACGGGTGCCCGGGTCGACGCCATCGCACGGGGCGGCGAGGGCTGGCTCGTCCGGCTGGGCTCCGGCGAGCCGATCCGTGCGCGGACCCTCGTCAACGCGGCGGGCGCCTGGGCGGACGAAGTCGCTGCGCTGGCCGGAGTGCTCCCGATCGGTCTGGAGCCGCGGCGGCGCACGGCATTCACCTTCCCGGTGCCGGAAGGCATGGACGCGAGCCGGTGGCCGGCCGTGGTCGGCATCGACGAAAGCTTCTATTTCAAACCCGACGCGGGCCAACTGCTGGGCTCGCCGGCCAATGCCGATCCCACGCATCCCCACGACGTGGTGCCGGAAGAGCTGGACGTGGCGACCGGCATCTGGAACATCGAGCAGATGACCACGTTCCAGATCCGCAGGCCGTCGCACACCTGGGCCGGGCTGCGTTCGTTCGTGCCGGACGGCGACATGGTCATCGGCTGGGACGGCCAGGCCGAAGGCTTCTTCTGGCTGGCGGGGCAGGGGGGCTACGGCATCCAGAGCGCCGCCGGCGCGGCACGCCTCGCGCGCGGGCTGCTTCTCAAGGAACCGCTGTCGGCCGAGCTGGCGGCGCAGGGCGTGGAGCCGCAGGCGCTGTCACCGAACCGGCTGCGCTGACCCCCATCGGGAGCCGCACCGATCCGCGCGTCGGCGTGGAAGGGTGCAGGCCCATGGCCTTCCGCCCGGCCGCGAGAGACTAGCGCGCCGCCCACGGCGAGGCGCCCCGTTCAGGCGAAGGTGTTGACCTGGGTACCCAGCGAACCGGACGTCGCCAGCGGCGGCTGGGGCAGCGCCTGGAGCAGCTGCTCCGCCGACGATTGCTGGATGTCGATGGCCTTTTTCAGCACGGCGACATTCACGGCATCCGATGTCTTCTGGCTGGCCAGTCCGGCCGCGGTGCTGACGATGGATTGCGAGAGGCTGACGTCCATGGCGAACTCCTTGTGCAGCCTCCCGTCGGAAGCCAATGGATGAAGATCCCCTGTTATCGGCCATCGCCGCGCCGGCTTGAGAACTATTTGCGAAAACCGCGCCGGCCGCTTCAGTCCAGCGCACTCGACCCGTAGGCGTCGCAGGCCGACAGGTCGGAGTCGCTCCCCTTGGGCAACTGGCTGGCGGCATCGCGCAGCGCGGTGCGCAGGCCTTCCTCGAGCACCGGGTGGTAGAAGGGCATGCGCAGCAGATCGTGCACGGTGAGTTCGCGGTCCACCGCCAGGGCCAGCAGATGGGCCATGTGTTCGCCGCCGGGAGCGCACATTTCCGCGCCGAGCAGCCGCCCGGTGCCGTGCTGGGCGTACACGCTCAGCCGGCCCGCGTTGCGTTGCCCGGCGCGTGCGCGGCCCTGGCGGCTGAAGTCGACGGTGCCGGTCACGGATTCGCCCGCCTTCAGGTCCTTGTAGCGCCGGCCGACGGTGGCGGCGTTCGGCTCGGTGAACACGATCGACAGGGACGTGCGGCGCCGGAATCCGCGCGGGTCCGGGGCGAGCGCGTTCAATCCGGCGATGTGCCCGTCGTCGGCCGCTTCGTGCAGGATGGGGCGCAGGGCATTCGCATCGCCGGCCATGAACACCGGCAGGTGCCCGATCTGGGTGGTGCGCCGGTCCACCGGCGGCACGCCGTGCTCGTCGAGCTCCACGCCCAGCGTGTCCAGCCCGAGGTGTTCGACGTTCGGGCGGCGTCCCATGGCCGCGAGCACCTGGTCGACCACGACGGTCGCGTCGCCGTTGGTGACCTCGATGCCGCCGGGCACTTCGCGCAACTGCACCTTGCCGCCGACGTTCAGCACGAACTCGGATTTCAGGAGATCCCGCAGCGCATCGTTGATCGACGGATCGGACAGGCCCGCCACCTCGTTGCCGGTGGCGAACGCCGCCACTTCCACGCCGAGCCGCGACAGCGCCTGCGCCATCTCCACGCCGACCGGGCCGAGTCCGATCACCGCCATGCGCGGCCCCAGGTCCGGCTGCTCGAACAGGGTATCCGTGGTGAGGATGCGGTCGCCGAAGGCCAGCCAGTCTTCTGGCACCGTGGGTCGGGAGCCGGTCGCGATGACGACGCTGCGGGTTTCGTACACCTTGCCGTCGACCTCCACCTGGTGCGGGCCCTGCAGGCGCGCACGCCCGGAGATGCCGCGCGTGCCGATGTCCGAGGCCTTCACCGCGCCGGCAACGAAATCGTCGCGCAGTGCCCGCACGCGCTCCAGCACGGCGGGCAGGTCCACGCGCAGGGCTTCTTGTCCGCGGATGCCGAAAGTATCGAAGGCGTGGCGTCGGTGGAATGCATCGGCGGCTTCGATCAGCACCTTCGAGGGCATGCAGCCCACCCGCGCGCAGGTCGTGCCCCAGGGGCCGTCGTTGACGATCAGCACGCGTTCCGTGCGCTTGCGCACCTCGCGCAGCGCGGCCAGGCCGGCGGATCCGGCTCCGATGATGATCGTGTCCAACATGTCGCTCATGGGTGGGTGTCTCCTGCGCCGGTGCCCGGGGCTCGGCAGTAGAGTGTCGGCGCGCGCCGTCGGGCGGGCATGTAGGCCGATAGGCTGTCTTGCCGGCCCCGCGCGCGGGTCTCAGGCGCCGAGCCAGCCCGCGCGCCCCTGTGCGGCATCATCGATGCGCTGCCGGAAGGCGGCCGCGCGCGAGGCGGGCAGGCAGACCTGCAGCACCACCAGCGAACCGTGCGCCACGTCCTGCAGCACGGCACCGGCGGCCTCCACTTCGCGCCGCACCAGGCCCTCCTGCGCGTAGGGCACCTGGCAGCGCAGTACCTCCATGCGTTCGAGCGGAACTTTGTCTGCCCCGAGCAGGGCCTGCGCCACGGTGTCGGTGTAGGCGCGCACCAGGCCGCCGGCCCCGAGCTTCACACCGCCGAAGTAGCGCACCACGGTGGCCAGCACGCCCTCCAGGTCCTGGTGCCGCAGCACCTCCAGCATGGGCCTGCCGGCGGTTCCGCCCGGCTCGCCGTCGTCCACCGCGGCCGACTGGCCGCCGGCCAGCAGCGCCCAGCACACATGCGCGGCGCCGGGATGCTCGCGCCGCAACGCGTCGACCACCGCCTGGGCGGACGCCCTGTCCGCCATCGGCTGCACGCAGCCGATGAAACGGCTTTTCTTGATGAGGAGTTCGCTGTGGCAGGGCGCCCGGAGTGTCTGCGGCATGGGCCGGCCAGTGTAGGCCTTGTGGCGCGGATGAATCCCGTGGCCCTTGATGCACGTCAACAGGCCGGCAGCGCCGATTTCCTACGATGGGCCATCGCCGCACACGCGCTTTCACCGGTGGCATTTCACCGGCGCGTGCACCGGCATTCATCGAAGGAGTAACCGACATGGCACAACACTGGAAGGCCCTGGCCCTCGTTCTGGCACTGGGTGCCGGCGCATCCGCGCACGCCGCCGACTGCAGCGTCGAGATCGAAGGCAACGACGCGATGCAGTTCAACAAGAGCGCCATTTCCGTGCCCCAGAGCTGCAAGCAGTTCACCGTCAAGCTCAAGCATGCGGGCAAGCTGCCCAAGACCGCCATGGGACACAACTGGGTCCTGGCCAAGACGGCCGACATGCAGGGCGCTTCCGCCGACGGCATGGCAGCCGGCGCGGAAAAGAACTACGTCAAGGACGGTGACAAGCGCGTGATCGCCCACACCAAGCTGCTCGGCGGCGGCGAGAGCGACGCGGTGACCTTCCCGGTCGCCTCGCTCAAGGCCGGTGAGGCATACACCTATTTCTGCTCGTTCCCCGGCCACTCGGCACTCATGAAGGGCACGCTGGCGCTGGCGAAATAAGGACGGCTCGCGCAGCCCTTTCCGGAGCGCCGCCGCATCCTGCAGCAGCACGAGCCCGCCCGCGGTGCGGCACTTCGCCAGAACCGTCGCACCGCTCGGTCGGGTAGGGCGTTCCACCGCGGCAGGGTGGGGCGGGGCGGGGAGGCGGGGCGGGAAGGTCCGCATTGTTTTGTCACGGAGGAGAGGCTCCGGCCTACAGGAGGGCGGCAGTTGCGCATCTACGCTCGGACGGGCCACCCCGGCACGAAGACTGCGCGGCGCCACGCGTCGCCTCCCGGAGCCTGACATGCTGTCCTTGAATCTTTCGTCGTTCGCGCTGCCGCGCTTCCTGTCCACCCGCTTTTTCGTGGCCGATGCGCAGGCCGCATCGCCGTCCTTCCCGGTGGACAGGGCCGATGGCATGGCGCGGGCGCCCGAACTCGTGTCGCCCTACGACGCGCCCCCCGCCGACCTCGACCAGCGCGTGCGTGCCCTCGGTGAATGGTGACTCCGTGATGGCCTGGAGCCGGTGAGCCCATGGTGGCCCGCCGGCTCCTTTTCCGTTCCAGCGGGTGCGCCCGCCCTCATTGCGGGATTGCGATGAACTGCGCCGGCTGAGGCAGTGCCGGCTGCTGCGGGTGCAGCTTGAAGACCGAAACCGCGTGCACCAGCTCCCGCGCCTGCTGCTGCAGGCTCTGCGCCGCGGCGGAACTCTGTTCGACCAGCGCGGCATTCTGCTGCGTGGCCTCGTCCATGTGGTTCACGGCGATTCCCACCTGCGCCACGCCGTTGCTCTGCTCGCTGCTGGCGGCGCTGATCTCGCCGACGATGTCGCTCACGCGCCGGATCGACGCCACCACTTCCTCCATCGTCTGGCCCGCCCGGTCCACCAGGGCCGTGCCGGACTCCACCTGCTCGACACTGGCCGTGATGAGGTCCTTGATTTCCCGCGCGGCCTGGGCGCTGCGCTGGGCCAGGCCGCGGACTTCGCTGGCCACCACCGCGAAGCCCCGGCCGTGCTCGCCGGCGCGGGCGGCCTCCACGGCGGCATTCAATGCCAGGATGTTGGTCTGGAACGCGATGCCGTCGATGACGCCGATGATGTCGGAGATGCGGCGCGAGCTCTGGTTGATGTCCCGCATCGTCTTCACGACCCGGCTCACGGCTTCACCGCCCTGCTGTGCCACGCCCGAGGCGCCGCGCGCCAGCTGGTTGGCCTGCATCGCGCTGTCGGCGTTGTGGCGCACGGTGGAGCTGAGCTGCTCCATGGTCGCGGCTGTCTGCTGCAGGGCGCTGGCCTGGTGCTCCGTCCGCATGCTCAGGTCGCCCGCGCCGGTGGCGATTTCCGTCGAGCCGATGGCGATGGAATCCGACGCGCTGCGCACCTGGGCGACGATGCGGGCCAGGCTGGCCTGCATCGTGGACAGCGAGGCCATCACGCTGCCCGCCGTGGCGTGCCCGGTGGCGTCCAGCGGGCCCAGGTCGCCGTCTGCCACGCGCTGGGCGGCCCGCCCCAGTTCCGAAGGTTCGGCACCCAGTTCGCGCGCCAGGCGGCGCGTGATGGTCACGCCGGCTGCGATGGCCAGCACCAGTGCTGCCAGGCACGCGCCGACCAGAACGGCCCGCTGGTGATTGAACGTGGCCTCGGCGTCCTGCTCCGCCGATACGGCCCGCTTGCCTGCGTCGCCGACGAATTCGCTGGCCTTGGCCGTGAGTTGCGCGAGCAGCGGGCGGCACTCGTTGCTGATCTTGGCCACCGCCGTATCGAGCTGGCCGGCCACCGCCAGCCGCACGATGTCGCGTGCCACCGGCCCGTACACGGCCTCGATCCGCTCCAGGTCCCCGAGCAGTTGCCGCGTGGTGTCGGGCGCCGTCCGATCCTTGGCGACCTGTTCCTTCAGCCCGGCCAGCGTCTTCTGCACGTCCTCGTCCGCCTTCAGCACCAGCGCCAGTTCCTTTTCCACTTCCACCCGCTCGCGCACCAGCACCAGGTTGCGGACGGCGATCGCCCGCCGGTTCACCGCGCTGCGCAGGCTGCTCGCCAGATTGGATTGGGTCTCGACGCCCTGCACGTACCCGGTGAAATTCCGGTTCGCGATGTCGAGCGACCGCAGGGACAGGAGGGAGACGACGAGCACCATCACCACCAGCGCGCCAAAGGCGATGCTGAGCTGGTTCCGGATCTTCATGGAGGGTTGGAGCATGGGGAAATTCCTTGGGTATTGGTGTTGTCTGAGAGCAAGGAGGATGCAGTAATTATCGTTTTATTTGAGAAAAATGATTTCTGCTTTTTGTTTGGCGGAATCAGGGAAATCCTTGGCTGCCAAGGCGGATGGGTAGGGGGAATCCGTGGTAATGAAGGGAAACCCCATCGCCGCCGTGGTGGAGCGCCTTCCCGCACGGCCTTCGGGCGCCGGGCGCCTAAAATCCGGGGCCCCGCCCCCACGCCATTCCAATGAACGCCCCTGTCGACGTTTCCTTTTTCGCGCGCGCCGCCAAGCCGCTGACGAGCTACCGCCCCTACTGGGCCAAGCGCTTCGGCACCGCGCCGTTCCTGCCCATGAGCCGGGCGGAAATGGAGCGCCTCGGCTGGGACAGCTGCGACATCATCCTCGTCACGGGCGACGCCTACGTGGACCACCCCAGCTTCGGCATGGCGGTCATCGGGCGCGTCCTGGAGGCCCAGGGCTTCCGCGTGGGCATCATTGCCCAGCCCGACTGGCAGAGCGCCGAGCCGTTCAAGGCGCTCGGCCGTCCCAATCTGTTCTGGGGCGTCACGGCCGGCAACATGGATTCGATGATCAACCGGTACACCGCCGACCGGAAGATCCGCAGCGACGATGCCTACACCCCCGGCGACGTGGGCGGCAAGCGGCCCGACCGCGCGGCCATCGTCTACAGCCAGCGCTGCCGCGAGGCCTACAAGGATGTGCCCATCGTGCTCGGCGGCATCGAGGGCAGCCTGCGCCGCATCGCGCACTACGACTACTGGAGCGACAAGGTGCGGCGCTCCATCGTGGTGGATGCCAAGTGCGACCTGCTGCTCTACGGCAATGCCGAACGTGCGCTCGTCGAGGTGGCGCACCGCATCGCCGCGCGCGAGCCGGTCGAGCAGATCACCGACGTGCGCGGCACGGCCTTCGTGCGCCGGCCGGGCGACGAGAGCGGGCAGGGCTGGTTCGAAATCGACTCCACCACCGTGGACGAACCCGGCCGCGTGGAAGCCCACATCAATCCCTACATGACGACCAGCGAGCAGGCTGCGGCCCAGGGCAGCAGCTGCAGCAAGGACGATGCCTCCGAGACGACGACGGCCGCCTGCGGAGCGCCGTCCGGCGGGGCGGCGGCCGGTGCCGCGGCGCCCGCGGCGGTGAATCCGCCCGTCCAGCCGATCCAGTTCGTGGCCAACCCCGCCCTCGGCACCCGGCTCAAGGTGCCGCCGCGCGACCGCAGCGTGATCCGCCTGCCCAGCTACGAGCAGGTGCGCAGCGATCCGGTGCTCTATGCCCATGCCAACCGGGTGCTGCACCTGGAGACCAACCCCGGCAACGCCCGGGCGCTGGTGCAGGCGCACGGCGAGGGCGTGACCGCCCGCGACGTCTGGATCAATCCTCCCCCCGTGCCGCTCACCACGGCCGAGATGGACTGGGTGTTCGGCCTGACGTATGCGCGCAGCCCGCATCCCGCCTATGCGGACGAGAACGGCAGCCACGACGGCGCCACCAAGATACCGGCCTGGGAGATGATCCGCTTCAGCGTGAACATCATGCGCGGCTGCTTCGGCGGCTGCACCTTCTGCTCGATCACCGAGCACGAGGGCCGCATCATCCAGAGCCGCTCGGAAGACTCCATCATCCAGGAGGTCGAAGAGATCCGCGACAAGGTCAAGGGCTTCACCGGCACCATCTCCGACCTGGGCGGGCCTACGGCCAACATGTACCGCCTGGGGTGCCGCACGCCCGAGATCGAGGCCGCCTGCCGCAAGCCGAGCTGCGTGTTCCCCGGCATCTGCCAGAACCTCACGACCGACCATGGCCCCCTCATCAAGATCTACCGGCGCGCGCGGGCCCTCAAGGGCGTCAAGAAGATCCTGATCGGTTCCGGCCTGCGATACGACCTCGCCGTCAAATCTCCGGAGTACGTCAAGGAACTGGTGCAGCACCACGTGGGCGGCTACCTGAAGATCGCTCCCGAGCACACCGAATCCGGCCCGCTCACCAAGATGATGAAGCCCGGCATCGGCAGCTACGACCGCTTCAAGCAGCTGTTCGAGCAGTTCAGCGAAGAGGCGGGCAAGAAGCAGTACCTGATCCCGTACTTCATCGCTGCGCACCCGGGCACCAGCGACGAGGACATGATGAACCTCGCCATCTGGCTCAAGCGCAACGGCTTCCGCGCGGACCAGGTGCAGACCTTCTATCCGAGCCCCATGGCCACGGCGACGGCCATGTACCACTCCGGCAAGAACCCGCTGCGCAAGATCGGCCGGCAGAGCGAATCGGTGGACATCGTGCGCGGCGAGAAGCGCCGCCGCCTGCACAAGGCCTTCCTGCGCTACCACGATCCGAACAACTGGCCGCTGCTGCGCGAGGCGCTCAAGGACATGGGCCGGGCCGACCTCATCGGCAACGGCAAGCACCATCTGATTCCCACCTTCCAGCCGGTGACGGACGGCAGCTACCAGAGTGCGCGGCGCAAGAACAGCACGTCCGGCGCGGCGCAGGGCGTTCGCCAGGGGCCGGCACCCGGAAAGCTCCTGACCCAGCACACCGGACTGCCCCCGCGCGCCGGGGTGCGCGCCGCGACGCGTCCCGGCGGGGCTGCGCCGAAGCCCTCCGGCAATGCGGGCGGGGGCAAGACGCGGCCAGGCGGGGCAGGGCGCAAGGGGCGCTGAGGCGCGGCCGGCGTCCGGCCGAACCATGGGAAGGCTCCAGGGGGGCCGGCCGCTCTGCGGCGACCGGAGCGGGGTGCTCCGGCACGCGAGGTGGTTCACGGAGGGCTCAGGAGGCCGGCTGCGGGATCAGGTCTTCGATGATCAGGCGGCGATAGAAGAACGCCGCGGTGGCTCCGAGCGGTTCCAGCGCAGCCTGCAGGGATTCCGGGCCGTCCTCGTCGCGGGCCTTGATCAGCAGGCCGTGGTGGCCTTGCGCCGCCATGTCCGCGATGCGCCGCACGATCACTCCCTCGGCGCCCACGCTCGGCAGCGGCGTATCGGCATGGCCCAGGGTACGCACCACATGCTGGTGGATGGCGTCGGGTGCGGCATGCGATACGTCGGTGAATCCCTGCTCCGCCAGCGCATCCGCGGCCTTGCGATAGGCCTCGTCGCCGGGAAACAGCGCGAACACGTAGCCTGTGGGGTAGAACGTGCCCGTGGCCGACGTCATGTCGGGATCGAGTGCGAACGGCTTCATGGAGTCACCTCGGTGCGGATAGGAGAGGAGGACGGCAGAGAAAGCACACGTCGCCGGGCTCTGCCACTCCCGGCATTGGGCCCTGCCCGGCCTCGGTGCGCCGGTAGGGCAACGGAGTGCCGCACTGTCGGACGGCACCGCTCCACCAGGCTCCCCCGGAACGGCCTCATTCCATCGTATGGAGGGGCACGTCCTCGGTGGCGGCCCACGCGTCCAGATCCGCCCGGCGCCGCTGGCGGAAGAAGCCCTCGAGAGCGAGATGGGTGCGCTGCGCCCGCGGATCGGCCGCGGCATCCAGGCCCACGGCGGCGCACAGCCGGGCCATGAAGTGGGGTTCGAGCGCAGCCACCGCCACACGGCCGTCGACGCAGGCATACACCCGGTAGCCGGCATGCGCGCCGCCCACATCCCCCGACGCCTGGGTCAGGCCCCAGGTCCTGGGGAGGGCGAGCCACTGCGCAGCCACCGACAGCGCCACTTCGTGTTCCGATCCTTCCCCCGTGGCCTGCCGCTGCAGCAGGGCGCGCAGCACCGCCTCGCCCGCCATGAGCGCGCCGGCCATGTCGGCATGCAGGGTCGGCGGCAGCGCGGTGCCGTGCGGCAGGAGCCCGGCCTCCGCCTGGTAGGTCAGGTCATGCCCCGGCTCCTCGGCGGCGCTCCCCGGCGCACCCACGATGCGCACCAGGGAGAGCGCGGGGTGCCGGTCGTGCAGCGCCTCCCAGTCCAGCCCCAATCTGCGCAGCGCGGAGGGGCGGAACGAGGTGATCAGCACATCGGTGGAGGACAGTTCCCGGTGCAGCACCTCCTGCCCCGCCGGGCTTTTCAGGTCCGCATGCAGCATCCGGATGCCGGCATGCAGCTCGGCATAGGCCGGGGGGCAGTAGATCGCCATCGGATCGGCGCTGGTGCGGCCTTCCGGGGGCGGCGGTTCCAGCTTGGCGCAGCGCGCTCCCCAGTCCCTGCAGCGCGCCAGGGCCGCCGGGCCCGGGAGGTTCAGGGCGATGCTGAGGACGCGCGCGCCCTGCAGCGGGTGGGATGCGCCCGAAATGCCGGTGGGTGGGTTCATGGCCGCAGTATGGCGTGCGGCGAAGGCGCGGCGCAACGCCGCCCAGCGACGCGGCGCGAGCGGGCCGCGCAAGAAAAAACCGCCCGAAGGCGGTTCGCGGGGCCCGCAGCGCGTGCGGGCCGGGCGGGGGGGCAGGCCCGGCGGAGCCTGGCCCGCCGGCGGTCACGCCACCTTGGCGATCGACTGGCAGACGTAGTCGATGTTCTTGCTGTTGAGCGCGGCCACGCACATGCGGCCGGTATCCGTGCCGTACACGCCGAACTCGGTGCGCAGGCGGACCATCTGGTCCTTGGTCAGGCCCGAATAGCTGAACATGCCGATCTGGCTCGTGATGAACCCCATGTCCTGCTGCACGCCCGCGGCCTTCAGGCCGTCGACCAGCTTCTGGCGCATGGCCTTGATGCGCACGCGCATCTCGCCCAGTTCCTTCTCCCACAGGGCGCGCAGCTCGGGGTTGCCGAGCACCGCGGCCACCACCGCGCCGCCGTGCGTGGGCGGGTTGGAGTAGTTGGTGCGGATCACGATCTTCAGCTGGCTCAGCACGCGCGAGGCTTCTTCCTTGTCGGCGCACAGAACCGACAGCGCGCCCACGCGCTCGCCGTAGAGGCTGAAGCTCTTGGAGAACGAGGTGGACACGAAGAAGCTCAGGCCCGCGGCCACGAACTTCTGGATGACCGCGCCGTCCTCCTGGATGCCATGGCCGAAGCCCTGGTAGGCCATGTCGAGGAACGCCGTCAGGTTCTTCGCCTTGACCACGTCCACCACCTGGTCCCATTGCTCGGGCGTGATGTCGTAGCCGGTCGGGTTGTGGCAGCAGGCATGCAGCACGACGATGGTGCCGGCGGCGGCCGCGTTCAGGCTGGCGAGCATGCCCTCGAAGTTCACGCCGCGCTTCGCCGCGTCGTAGTACGCATAGGTATCGACCGTGAAGCCCGCGTTGGTGAACAGCGCGCGGTGGTTCTCCCAGCTCGGGTCGGAGATCAGCACCGTGGCGTCGGGGCTGAGCTTCTTCAGGAAGTCGGCGCCGATCTTCAGGCCGCCCGTGCCGCCGACCGCCTGCACCGTGGCCACGCGGCCCGAGGTGACCGGCTCGCTGCCCTCGCCGAACACCAGTGCCTTCACGGCGTTGTCGTACGCGGCGATGCCGTCGATGGGCAGATAGCCGCGTGCCGAGGGCTTGTCCATCATGGCCTTTTCCGCGGCCTGGACGCATTCCAGCAGGGGCAGTTTGCCGTTGTCGTCGAAATACACGCCCACCCCCAGGTTGACCTTGTGGGGGTTGGTGTCAGCAGCGTACTGCTCGTTCAGACCCAGGATCGGGTCGCGCGGTGCCATTTCGACGGCGGTGAAGAGAGACATGGAGTTTCCTTGGGGTATCGACGGAGGATGTCGGAACGGGAGACCGGGCCTGTTGTACTCTGCCAGGTCGCCCCGATTTTAAGGGCTCCACCTTGAGCCAACCCATGCCAAAACCCATCGAAACCATGCCGGAAACGCGCGGCGAGGGCACCCTCGTGCGCTTCCCCGATTCGCCGTTCGAGCTCTACCAGCCCTATCCCCCGGCAGGCGACCAGCCCGCGGCCATCGACCAGCTCGTCGAGGGCGTGCAGGACGGCGAGGTGTTCCAGACCCTGCTGGGCGTCACCGGCTCGGGCAAGACCTTCACCATGGCCAACGTGATCGCGCGGCTCGGCCGTCCGGCGATCGTGTTCGCCCCGAACAAGACCCTCGCGGCCCAGCTCTACAGCGAGTTCCGGGAGTTCTTCCCGAACAACGCCGTCGAGTACTTCGTGAGCTACTACGACTACTACCAGCCCGAGGCCTACGTGCCGCAGCGCGACCTCTTCATCGAGAAGGACTCGGCCATCAACGAGCACATCGAGCAGATGCGCCTCTCGGCCACCAAGAGCGTGCTCGAGCGGCGGGACGTGGTGATCGTCGCCACCGTGAGCGCCATCTACGGCATCGGGGCCCCCGAGGACTACACGCAGATGCGGTTCATCATGCGCGTGGGCGACGAGCTGAGCCAGCGCGACGTGATCTCGCGGCTCATCCGCATGCAGTACACGCGCAACGAGCAGGACTTCTCGCGCGGCACCTTCCGCGTGCGTGGCGACACCATCGACGTGTTCCCTTCGGAGCACAGCGAACTCGCCATCCGCATCGAGCTGTTCGACGACGAGATCGAGACGCTGTCGCTGTTCGACCCGCTCACCGGCCGCGTGCGCCAGAAGATCCCGCGCTTCACGATCTACCCGAGCAGCCACTACGTGACGCCGCGCGACAAGGTGCTGACCGCCGTCGAGACCATCAAGCTCGAGCTGAACGAGCGCCTGGCGCAGTTCGTGGCCGAGGGCAAGCTCGTGGAGGCGCAGCGCCTGGAGCAGCGCACCCGGTTCGACCTGGAAATGCTGAGCGAGGTCGGCCACTGCAAGGGCATCGAGAACTACACGCGCCACCTCTCCGGTGCTGCGCCGGGCCAGCCGCCCGCCACGCTGACCGACTACCTGCCGCCCGACGCGCTGATGTTCCTCGACGAGAGCCACCAGATGATCGGCCAGCTCGCGGCCATGTACAACGGCGACCGTGCGCGCAAGACCACCCTGGTCGAATACGGCTTCCGCCTGCCGTCCGCGCTCGACAACCGGCCGCTCAAGTTCGAGGAGTTCGAGCGCCGCATGCGGCAGGTCGTGTTCGTCTCGGCCACGCCGGCCGACTACGAGAAGACGCATTCGAGCAAGGTGGTGGACCAGGTGGTGCGGCCCACCGGCCTGGTGGACCCGATCGTGGAGGTGCGCCCCGCCACCCACCAGGTGGACGATGTGCTGCAGGAGATCCGCACGCGCGTGGAGCGCAACGAGCGCGTGCTGATCACCACGCTCACCAAGCGCATGGCCGAGCAGCTCACCGACTATCTCACCGACAACGGCGTGAAGGTCCGCTACCTGCACTCCGACATCGACACGGTCGAGCGCGTGGAGATCATCCGCGACCTGCGGCTGGGCGCCTTCGACGTGCTGGTCGGCATCAACCTGCTGCGCGAAGGGCTGGACATTCCCGAGGTGTCGCTCGTCGCGATCCTGGATGCCGACAAGGAAGGCTTCCTGCGGGCGGAGCGCAGCCTCATTCAGACGATCGGCCGCGCGGCGCGCAACCTCAACGGCCAGGCGATCCTCTATGCGGACCGCATCACCGACTCGATGAAAAAAGCCATCGGCGAGACGGAACGCCGGCGCGCCAAGCAGATCGCACACAACGAGGCGCAGGGTATCGTGCCGCGCAGCATCGTCAAGCAGGTGCGCGACCTGATCGACGGCGTCTACAGCGAGAAGACCGGGCGCGAAGCCGAGCGTCTCGAGCAGGAGGCCATGCGCCAGGCGCAGGTCGAGGACATGTCGGACAAGGACATCGCGCGCGAGATCAAGCGGCTCGAAAAGCAGATGCTCGAGCATGCGCGCAACCTGGAGTTCGAGCAGGCCGCCCGCGTGCGGGATCAGCTGGGGCGGCTCAAGACCCAGGCGTTCGGTGCCAGCGGCACCGATCGGGCGACCGGTTGAGGGCCCGGCCCGAAAAGGTTTCGGAAAGGGGAATTCCGTCAGGTTCTGTTACCCGACAAAAACAATAGGGTTTGTGCTATACTTGCGTCAAACAGTCAACAAAACACAGCCCACGAAGAAGGGCTCCCATGCTTCCCGTTCACACAGGCGAATGCATGGGAGTGTAGGGGTGGAGACGAGCCAGAAACCGCTGCGGTCCGCCGATCGCCTCCGGTTGAGGCATTTCTACAACGAACAAGCCAATAAAGGAGCTTGCGATGCGTCTCACTACCAAAGGCCGTTTCGCGGTCACTGCCATGATCGATCTGGCCCTGCGCCAGAACAACGGCCCCGTCACCCTGGCGGCGATCAGCCAGCGCCAGCAGATTTCGCTGTCGTACCTCGAGCAGCTCTTCGGCAAGCTGCGCCGCCATGAACTGGTCGAGTCCACCCGCGGCCCGGGCGGCGGCTACACGCTCGCCCGCAAGGCGGCCGACATCACCGTGGCCGACATCATCGTGTCGGTCGACGAGCCCATCGATGCCACGCAGTGCGGCGGCAAGGAAAACTGCCTGGGCGACGCCGGCCGCTGCATGACGCACGAGCTGTGGGCATCGCTGAACCAGCGCATGGTCGAGTTCCTGGATTCCGTCACGCTGCAGAAGCTCGTGGACGAGCAGATCGCCAAGGGCGTGCAGATCGAGGACAAGCCCGTCGTGCGCCGCGCGATCTCCACGACGCCGGTGGTCAAGCCGATCCGCGTGAACGCACCGAACTCGGTGTTCGCCCTCGGCAACGCATTCGCGAAATCCTGAAACCGAAGGCCCGGGCGACCCCGGGTGGCGGGCAGCCCTGCGCGGGCCGCCCTGCCTGCCTCGACTCGCCAGCCAGACTTTTACTGAGCCAGCCATGGACATGACACCGCACTTTCCCATCTATCTGGACTATGGAGCCACGACGCCGGTCGACCCGCGCGTGGTGGACGCCATGATCCCCTGGTTGCGCGAGCATTTCGGCAACCCGGCATCGCGCAGCCATGCGTGGGGCTGGGAAGCCGAAGAAGCGGTGGAAAAGGCCCGTGGCGAAGTCGCCGCGCTGATCCACGCCGATCCGCGCGAGATCGTCTGGACGAGCGGCGCGACCGAATCGAACAACCTCGCCATCAAGGGCGCCGGCCACTTCTACAAGGGCAAGGGCAAGCATCTCATCACCGTCAAGACGGAGCACAAGGCCGTTCTCGACACGATGCGCGAGATGGAGCGCCAAGGCTTCGAGGTTACCTACCTCGACGTGCAGGAAAACGGCCTGCTCGACTTCGAGGTGCTCAAGGCCGCGATCCGCCCCGATACCATCCTGATCAGCGTGATGTTCGTGAACAACGAGATCGGCGTGATCCAGGACATCCCGGCCATCGGCGCGCTGTGCCGCGAAAAGGGCATCGTCTTCCACGTGGACGCTGCGCAGGCCACCGGCAAGATCGAGATCGACATGCAGACGCTGCCCGTCGACCTGATGAGCCTGGCGTCGCACAAGACGTACGGCCCCAAGGGCATCGGCGCGCTCTACGTGCGCCGCAAGCCCCGCGTGCGCCTGGAAGCCCAGATGCACGGCGGCGGCCACGAGCGCGGCATGCGCTCGGGCACGCTGCCCACGCACCAGATCGTCGGCATGGGCGAGGCCTTCCGCATCGCCCGCGAGGAAATGGCGCAGGACCTGGAGAAGGCCCGCGCGCTGCAGAAGCGCCTGCTGGACGGCCTCTCCGACATCGAGCAGGTGTTCGTGAACGGCGACCTCGAGCGCCGGGTGCCGCACAACCTCAACATCAGCTTCAACTACGTCGAAGGCGAATCGCTGATCATGGGCATCAAGGGCCTGGCGGTGTCGTCCGGCTCGGCCTGCACGTCCGCGAGCCTCGAGCCCAGCTACGTGCTGCGCGCCCTGGGCCGCAGCGACGAGCTGGCGCACAGCAGCCTGCGCATGACGATCGGCCGCTTCACGACCGAGGAGGAGATCGATTACGCCGTCTCCACGATCCGCCACAACGTGGCCAAGCTGCGCGAACTCAGCCCCCTGTGGGAAATGTACAAGGACGGCGTGGACATCAGCGCCATCCAGTGGGCCGCCCATTGATCCGCGTGCGGCCGCGAACGAAGTGAAAGGCAGGTAGAAATCATGGCTTACTCCGACAAGGTCATCGACCATTACGAAAACCCCCGCAACGTGGGATCGTTCGACAAGGGCGACGATTCCGTCGGCACCGGCATGGTGGGTGCGCCCGCCTGCGGCGACGTGATGAAGCTCCAGATCAAGGTGAACCCGGAAACGGGCGTGATCGAGGACGCGCGCTTCAAGACCTACGGCTGCGGCTCGGCGATCGCATCGTCCTCGCTCGTGACCGAGTGGGTCAAGGGCAAGACGCTCGACGAGGCCGCGGCGCTCAAGAACGCCGAGATCGCACAGGAACTGGCGCTGCCGCCCGTGAAGATCCACTGCTCCATCCTCGCGGAAGACGCCATCAAGGCCGCCGTGCAGGATTACAAGGCCAAGCACGCCGCCTTGGCGGGAGCCTGACGCGCCATGGCGATCACGCTCACGGAAGCCGCCGCGCGGCACGTCAGCCGGTACCTGTCCCGCCGGGGCAAGGGCCTGGGCGTGCGCCTCGGAGTGAAGACCACGGGGTGCTCGGGCCTGGCCTACAAGCTCGAGTACGTCGATGCACCCGAACCCGAGGACGTCGTCTTCGAGGACCACGGCGTCAAGGTGCTGATCGATCCGAAGAGCCTGGCCTACATCGACGGCACGCAGCTGGACTTCGTGCGCGAAGGGTTGAACGAAGGCTTCCGCTTCAACAACCCGAACGAGCGCGACCGCTGCGGTTGCGGTGAGAGCTTCCGCGTCTGATTTTCTCCGGCGCAGATGGACCGGCCGGGCCTGCCCGGCGCCAAGGACAAGGACGACGAAACCGCCACCGCACGCGTGCTGGCGGTTTTTTTCTTGACATGAATCTCCAATCCGACGACTTCGAACTCTTCGACCTGCCCCGTCGTTTCGCCCAGGAGCGACCGGCCATCGACACCCGCTGGAAGGCCCTGCAGCGCGAGGCCCATCCGGACCGCTTCGCTGCCCAGGGTGCCGCCGCCCAGCGCGTGGCGATGCAGTGGTCGGTGCGCATCAACGAGGCGTACCAGCGGCTCAAGGACCCGGTGCGCCGCGCCGCCTACCTGTGCGAGCTGCACGGCGCGCCGATCCGGGCGGAGGACAATACGTCGATGCCTGCGCAGTTCCTGATGCAGCAGATGGAGTGGCGCGAGGCGCTCGACGACGCAGCGGACGGGGCGGCGATCGACCGGCTCGATGCCGAGGTGCGCCAGGCCCGTGCCGAGGCGCTGGAGCGCTGCGGCCGGCTGATCGATGCGCAGCAGGACTATGCGGCAGCCGCCGGAGCCGTCAGAGGCCTTATGTTCATTGAGCGCTTTGCGGTCGATGTCGAGCGCCGGCGCGAGCTGCTGGGACAATAGGCGCCTTGCCTCCGGCAGCCCTGGCGCTGCTTTTCGTCGAACCTTCCTTTTCCGGACACGACCTGCGGCGGCATTCGCCGCACGCACCGGTCCCGCCTTGCCCGACCACCACACCATGGCGCTTCTGCAGATTTCCGAACCCGGCCACTCTCCCGACCCCCACCAGCGCCGCATCGCGGTGGGCATCGATCTCGGCACCACCCATTCGCTGGTGGCCGCCGTGCGCAACGGGGTGCCGGAATGCCTGCCGGACGGGCAGGGCAGGGTGCTGCTGCCCTCGGTCGTGCGCTACCTACCCGAAGGCCGCCGCCAGATCGGCTACGCCGCGGCGGATGCGCGCTCGGAAGACGCGGCCAACACGCTGGTGTCGGTGAAGCGCTTCATGGGCCGCGGCCTCCAGGACATCGAACATGCGGAGCGCCTGCCCTATGCCTTCGTGGCGGGCGCGGAAGGCGACATGGTGTCGCTGCAGACCGTGGATGGCGTCAAGTCCCCCGTCGAGGTGAGTGCCGAGATCCTGGCGGAGCTGCGCCACCGCGCCGAAGACACCTTCGACGACGACCTGTACGGGGCCGTGATCACCGTGCCGGCCTATTTCGACGATGCGCAGCGGCAGGCGACCAAGGATGCGGCCAAGCTCGCGGGCCTGAACCTGCTGCGCCTCATCAACGAACCCACGGCCGCGGCGATCGCCTATGGCCTCGACAACGGCAGCGAGGGTGTCTACGCGGTGTTCGACCTCGGCGGCGGCACGTTCGACATCTCCATCCTGCGGCTGACGCAGGGCGTGTTCGAAGTCATCGCCACCGGAGGTGATTCGGCGCTGGGCGGCGACGACTACGACGCCGCGCTCGCGCAATGGGCGCTGCAGCAGCTGGGCGCCCATGCCGAGACCGCGCAGGACAAGGCGGCCGTCCGCATCGCAGCGCGCGCCTGCAAGGAGCGCCTGACGGCCGAAGAGCGTGCGCCGTTCGCCGTGCAGATCGGCGGGCGTGCACTGGAGCTGGACGTGGCGCGCGCGGACTTCGAGGCCGCCACCGCGGCGCTCACCGAGCGCACGCTCTCGGCCGTGCGGCGCGCACTGCGCGATGCGCGCCTCGCGCGCGAAGAGGTGCAGGGCGTGGTGATGGTGGGAGGTTCCACCCGCATGCCGCAGATCCAGCGCGCCGTGGCCGATTTCTTCGGCACCGAGCCGCTGAACAACCTCAACCCCGACGAGGTCGTGGCGCTGGGCGCGTCCGTCCAGGCGCACCAGCTCGCGGGCAACGATCCGGCGGGCGACATGCTGCTGCTGGACGTGATTCCGCTGTCGCTCGGCATCGAGACCATGGGCGGGCTGGTAGAGCGCATCGTCGCGCGCAACGAGACCATTCCGACGGCCAAGGCGCAGGATTTCACCACCTACAAGGACGGCCAGACCGCCCTGGCCATCCATGTGGTGCAGGGCGAGCGCGATCTCGTCGCCGACTGCCGCAGCCTCGCCCGCTTCGAGCTGCGCGGCATTCCGCCGATGGCCGCGGGCGCGGCGCGCATCCGCGTGACGTTCACCGTGGATGCCGACGGCCTGCTGGGCGTGAGCGCGCGCGAGCAGAGCACGGGCGTCGAGGCACGCGTGGACGTGAAGCCGTCCTACGGCCTCTCCGACGACCAGATCGCGCGCATGCTGCAGGAAGGTTTCGCCACGGCCGCGGGCGACATGCGCGCCCGCGCGCTGGTCGAGGCCCGCGTGGAAGCCGACCGCATGCTCATGGCCACGCGCACCGCGCTGGCCGCGGACGGCGACATCCTTGCGCCCGACGAGCGCGCCGCCATCGACGCACTCATGCAGGCCCTGGAGGGCATGCGCGAGAGCGAGGACGCCGCCGCGATCGACGCCGCCACCCAGGCCCTCGCCAAGGGCACCGAAGCCTTCGCCGCCCAGCGCATGAACCGGGGCATCCAGCAGGCGCTGGCGGGCAAGAGCGTCCAGAGCTTCTGATTTCCGCCCCTTCTTCGAGCCAGCCGACACCATGCCAGTCATCAAGATCCTTCCCCATCCCGAATACTGCCCCGCCGGCACCGAACTGACCGCACCTGCGGGCACCTCCATCTGCGAAGCGCTGCTCGACAACGGCATCCATATCGAGCACGCGTGCGACATGAGCTGCGCCTGCACCACCTGCCACGTGATCGTGCGCCAGGGCTACAACTCGCTGAACGAAGCCGAGGAAGAGGAAGAGGACCTGCTCGACCGGGCCTGGGGCCTGGAGCCGCAGTCGCGCCTGTCGTGCCAGGCGATCCTGGCGCAGGAGGACGTGACGGTGGAGATTCCCAAATACACCATCAACCATGCCAAGGAGAACCATTGATGGCCGTGCGGCGTGAACTGCGGGAGGGCCGGGCATGACGCGGCAGATCGTTCTCGATACCGAAACCACCGGCCTCTCCGCCGAAGGCGGCGACCGCATCATCGAGCTGGGCTGCGTCGAGCTGCTGAACCGCAAGCTCACGGGCAACAACCTGCACCTGTACTTCAATCCCGAGCGCGACAGCCACGAGGACGCGCTCAAGGTGCACGGCATCAGCAACGAATTCCTGAAGGACAAGCCCAAGTTCGCCGAGGTGGTGGAGGACATCCTGCAGTACCTGCAGGGCGCCGAGATCATCATCCACAACGCCGCGTTCGACGTGGGCTTCCTGAACAAGGAACTGGAACTCACGGGCCGGCCGCGCTTCGCCACCTACGTCGGCAGCGTGACCGACACGCTGGCGATGGCCAAGGAGATGTACCCGGGCAAGCGCAATTCGCTCGACGCCCTCTGCGACCGCCTGGGCGTGGACAATTCCGGCCGGACGCTGCACGGCGCGCTGCTGGACGCCGAGCTGCTCGCGGACGTCTACATCAACCTGACCCGCGGCCAGGACGCGCTGCTCATCTCCGACGATGCCCAGGAGGGCGACGACGCGAGCCTGCGCGTGGCGCCCGTGGATCTGTCGGCCTTCACGCTGCCCGTGCTGCTGGCGAGCGAGCAGGAGCTCGCCGCGCACGGCGACGTGCTCACGCAGATCGACAAAGCGAGCGGCGGCAAAACTATTTGGAAGATTTCGGCGGAAGGCTGAAAAAGCTGTGCCATAATCATAGGCTGTCGCAACAACGACATTGGGTGATTAGCTCAGCGGTAGAGCACTGCCTTCACACGGCAGGGGTCACATGTTCGATCCATGTATCACCCACCAATGTTTCCTTTCCGGAGGCTGCTTGTTGCGGAATCCGGAAACGGGTGATTAGCTCAGCGGTAGAGCACTGCCTTCACACGGCAGGGGTCACATGTTCGATCCATGTATCACCCACCAATCGAAGCCCCTGCAGGTTCTGCCTGCAGGGGCTTTTTGTCTTTTGCGGCCCGCAGTGGCAGCCGCCCCTCGGCCACAATCGGTGCTTCTTCTCCAGCCCTGAGCCTGCTGCCGTGATCGTCTATCACAACCCTTCGCACCGCCTGCATGCGCCCCTGCACGAGTTCTTCCGTGGCGAGCGCGTGCCCTGTTTCGAGAAGCCCGACCGCGCCGATTACGTCGAAACGCGCCTGCGGCAGCAGGGCTGCACGCTGCTGGCCCCCGACGTCGACAGCCATGCGGTGCTCGCGCGGGTGCATGCGCCGCGCTACCTGCGCTTCCTGCAGGAGGCATGGTCGCAGTGGCTGGCTCTCGACCCCCTGAACGCCCGCGTGCAGCCCTTCCCCTCGGTGTGGCCCGTGCGCACGCTGCGCGACGACGTGGAACCCGATAACTTCATCGCGCGACTGGGGCTGTATTCGATGGACAACGGCACGCCGCTGGCCGAAGGCACCTGGACCGCGGCCAAGGCCGGTGCAGACGCCGCCGCAAGCGCCGCGGCCGCGGTGGCGGCGGGCGCGCGCGCGGCGTTCTGCTGCACCCGGCCGCCCGGCCACCATGCCGGGCCCGATTTCATGGGGGGCTACTGCTTCCTCAACAACGCCGCCGTCGCCGCTCAACTGCTGCTCGATACGGGCACCGCGCGGCGCGTCGCGGTGCTAGACGTGGACTACCACCACGGCAACGGCACGCAGAGCATCTTCTACGAGCGCTCCGACGTGATGTGCATCAGCATCCACGGCGATCCGCGCACCGAATACCCGTTCTACCTCGGCCATGCCGACGAGACCGGGGCGGGCGCTGGCGAGGGATTCAACCTCAACCTCCCGCTGCCGGCGGGCACGGATTTTTCCGGATGGATGGCCGCCCTGGAGCAGGCCTGCGTGCAGGTTCTCGCCTGCGGGGCCGGTGCGCTGGTCGTGCCGCTCGGGCTCGACACGTTCGAGGGTGACCCGATCTCGCGGTTCACGCTCGCATCCCCCGATTTCCTCCCGATCGGCGAGCGGCTGGCGGGCCTGGGTCTGCCCACGGTGTTCGTCCTCGAAGGCGGGTATGCCGCGGCGGAGCTGGGTGTGAACGCCGTCAACGTGCTGGAAGGTTTCGAGCGCGCCGCGCAGGCCGCCAGCGCAGCGGGAGGACGGGCATGAGCGACGCGGTCGAATGCATCGTCATCGGTGCCGGTGTCGTGGGGCTGGCGGTCGCCCGTGCGCTGGCGCTGCAGGGCCGCGAGGTGCTGGTGATGGAAGCGGCCGGCGCCATCGGCACGGAAACGAGTTCGCGCAACAGCGAGGTGATCCACGCGGGCATCTACTACCCGCAAGGCTCGTTGAAGGCGCGGCTGTGCGTGCAGGGCAAGGAGCAGTTGTACGCGTACTGCGCCCAGCGCGGCGTGCCGCACCGCCGCTGCGGCAAGCTGATCGTGGCGACCTCGCCGGAGCAGCTCGCGGCGCTGGACGGCATCGAGGCGCGCGCCCGTGCCAACGGCGTGACCGATCTGCAGCGCCTCTCACGGGAAGAGGCCCGGGCGCTCGAGCCGGCGCTCGAATGCGTGGGGGCCCTGCTGTCGCCCAGCACGGGCATCGTCGACAGCCATGCGCTCATGCTGTCGCTGCAGGGCGATCTGGAGCATGCCGGCGGCATCGTGGCGCTGAATTCCGCCTTCGCGGGTGCGCAATGCGGCGCCGACGGCATCGAGGTGGAGGCTGCCGATGGCACGCGTCTGCGCGCGCGCTGCGTCGTCAATGCCGCGGGCCTGCATGCGCCGCCGGTGGCCCGCCGGTTCGCGGGAGGACGAGACCCCGCGCTGCCGCGGGCGTGGTACGCCAAGGGCAACTATTTCTCCCTTGCGGGCAGGGCGCCGTTCTCGCGGCTGGTGTACCCGGTTCCCGAGGCGGCCGGGCTGGGCGTGCACCTGACGCTCGACCTGGGCGGCCAGGCCAAGTTCGGCCCGGACGTGCAGTGGGTGGAGCGTGCCGACGACCTGACCGTCGATCCGGCGCGCGGCGACGGCTTCTATGCCGAGGTGCGCAAGTACTGGCCCGGACTGCAGGACGGCGCGCTGCAGCCCGCCTATGCCGGCGTCCGTCCCAAGATCCACGGGCCGCACGAGGCGGCCGCCGATTTCCTCGTGCGCGGTCCGGGTGACCACGGCGTGCCCGGACTGGTGCATCTGCTGGGCATCGAGTCGCCGGGCCTGACCAGCTGCCTCGCCATCGGCGACCACGTCGTGGGCTTGCTGCGGCCTTAGGATGTTTCCGGGATGGCTGCGGTGCGGCGATGTGACGGCCCGTGCTGCCGCGTGGGTGCATCGGCGCACCGTGGAAGACGGCCGCTTGTAACATGGGGCGTCCGCCTACAGCCGACTTCGGAGGGGCGGATTACCTTTGGGTCTCTATAAGAAAGGCTTGTTTATGACCTCTGCATCCGAAACCTTCTCCAACGCCCAACACGAACTGGAAAAGCTGGTGAGCGATCTGCGCGGCCTGATCTCCAGCAAGGACCTGGACAGCGTTCCGGAAATCCGCCATCTCCGTCGCCGCCTCGACGACGGTGTGACCACGGTGCGCGATTCCACCGTCCGTGCGGCCCAGGAAGCGGCCAACCAGGCCAAGGAAGCGGCGCGCGTGGCGGACCGCTATGCGCACGACGAACCCTGGCGTGTCGCCACGGCAGCTCTGGCTGCTGGTGCGCTCGTGGGCTTCCTGCTCGCACGCCGCTGATCAACCGCAGGCAGGCGCTTCGCGATAGCCGGAGTCCGCCTGCGCAGCGCCCTTGGCCGCCACGGGTTCAGCGCCCGTGCGCGAGAGGCCGGGGGCTGACACATCCGTATTGAAAGGTCCTCATGAATTGGTTGGCGTTACTGGGATTGGAAGGGTGGGCCGCACGGATCCGCGCGGCCACCATAGAAGGTGCCATCGCTGCCGAGGACCGCTGGGATCTGGCCCGCCTGGAATGGGCCGAGGAAAAGCGCCGCCTGGTCTGGATCGTGGTGCTGGCCATCGCGGGCGCGGCGCTGACGGTGATCGCGCTCATCCTGCTGTCTATCGCGATCATGGTGCACTTCTGGGACTCTCCCGACCGCGCCATGGTGGCGTGGATCGTCGCGGGCACCTGGGTGGCGCTCTGGGCGATCACCCTGGTGAGCCTGGTCTCCACGGGCAAGTCGGCCGGCAATCCCTTCCCGCTGACCCGCCGCGAACTCGGCGAAGACTGGCGGCAGATCAAGGAGAGGCTGTGAGCACCATGTCCGCATCGAATGCACCGACCACCGGCAAGGGCGTGGGCCAGGCCGTCGCCGGCCTGACCGCCAGCCCTGAACAGCGGCAGATCCTCGAACGCATCGAGATGCAGCGTGAGCGGCTGCGCAGCCGCCGGCTCGCGCAGACCCAGGCGGCGGATGTGCGCGCGCGGCAGGCGAGAGAAGGCGGGCCGTCCCTCATGGACCCGGACGCGCCGCTGCTGAACCGGGTACTGTGGTTTGCACGGCAGCACCCGGTGGTGCTGGTGGCTGCCGCAGGAGCCGCCGCCGCGGTCGGACCGTCGCGCATCATCCGCTGGGCCGGCATCGTGATGCCGCTGGTCATGAAGATGAAGCGTTGACGTCGGGTGGACGTTGAGGCGGCGGTCTGGATCGGCCGCGGCCCGCCATGCGCGCCGGCCTGCATCAGGGATGCGAGGCCGGTTTTCGTTTTCGGGGCCTGTCGGATGCTCAGGTCTTGCGCATGTCGCGCAGCGCCCGGGCCGCCTGTCCCACGAGCGATGGGCCGCGGTAGATGAGCCCGGTGTAGATCTGCACCACGTCCGCCCCCGCCTCGATCTTGCCGACCGCGTCCTCGGCGCTCAGGATGCCGCCCACGCCGATGATCGGGAATCGCGGCCCCAGGGCATGGCGCAGTTGCCGGATCACGCGGTTGCTGGCTCCACGCACCGGGGCGCCGCTCAGGCCCCCGGTTTCTTCGGCATGGCGCAGGCCCTGCACGGCATCGCGCGAGATGGTGGTGTTGGTGGCGATGACGCCGTCCATGCCGTGCCGCTGTAGGGTGGCCGCGATGACGGCGACCTGGTCTTCCGTCAGGTCCGGGGCGATCTTCACGAAGATGGGTACGCGCCGCTCGCGCCCCGCGGCCTGGCGATGCTGTTGTGCCAGCGCTTCGCGCTTTTCCGCGATCGCGCCGAGCAGCGCATCGAGCGCCTCGTCGCTCTGCAGCGCCCGCAGGTTCTGCGTGTTCGGCGAGCTGATGTTGACCGTGACGTAATCGGCGTGCGGGTAGACGCCCTCCAGGCACAGCAGGTAGTCGCGCGTGGCTTCTTCTATCGGCGTGGTCGCGTTCTTGCCGATGTTCAGGCCCAGCAGCATCGGATCGGCGCCGGGGCGCGTGTAGCGCTGCGACTGCCGAACGTTGTGCAGGAAGGCATCGAGGCCTTCGTTGTTGAAGCCGAGCCGGTTGATGAGGGCCTGCGCTTCGGGCAGTCGGAACATGCGCGGCTTGGGGTTGCCGGGCTGGGCGCGCGGCGTCACGGTGCCGACTTCCACGAAGCCGAAGCCGATGGCGCCCAGCGCATCGATGCAGCGTGCGTTCTTGTCGAGGCCGGCCGCGAGGCCGACGCGGTTGGGGAACTGCAGGCCGGCCAGGTCGACGGGATCGGACACCCGCGGCGACGCCCAGGCCCACTGCAGCGGCGTGCGCTGGCCGCGCGCGAGCATGTCCATGGTGAGTTCGTGGGCGGCTTCGGCGTCCATGCCGAAGAGGAGCGGGCGGGTGAGGGCGTAGGGGATCAGGGACATGGGGATAATTCGGGCTTCACTCCGATTCTCTCCCATGACCACCTCCGCTCCCCTCTCCCAAGACGAACTCAAAGCCCTGGTCGGCCAGGCCGCGCTGAAATACGTGGTGCCCGGCGACATCGTCGGGGTGGGCACCGGATCGACGGTGAACCAGTTCATCAACGCGCTCGACAGCATGAAGGACCGCATCCGCGGGGCGGTGTCGAGCTCCGAGGCCAGCACCCAGCGCCTGAAGGCGCTCGGCATTCCGGTGTTCGACGCCAACGAGGTCGAATCGCTGTCCGTCTACATCGACGGCGCCGACGAGATCGATCCGCGCGGCCACATGGTCAAGGGCGGGGGCGCGGCGCTCACGCGCGAGAAGATCGTGGCCGCCCTGGCCAAGCAGTTCGTGTGCATCGCGGATGCCTCCAAGCTGGTGGAAACGCTGGGCCGGTTTCCGCTGCCGGTGGAGGTGATTCCGATGGCGGCCCAGCAGATCGCACGGCGCTTCGCAGCGCGCGGCGGCCAGGCCGTGCTGCGGCGCGGCGCGGACGGGCAGCCGCTGGTGACCGACAACCAGCAGCACATCCTCGACGTGACCGGGCTCTCCATCCAGGACCCGCTCGCGTTCGAGACGGAAGTCAGCCAGTGGCCGGGCGTGGTCACGGTCGGCGTGTTCGCGCACCAGAAAGCGAACGTGGCGCTGATCGGTGCGCCGGAAGGGGTGCGCACGCTGCAGTATTGAGCGGATGCGCTGCCTGTCGCGCCGGGTGAACGGCGCGGCGTTGCACGGTCGGTGCGATGCGGCCGGCGTGGTGCGCCGCCGGCCGGGTTTCAGAACTGGATGCCTGCGGGGTTGGCGGGCGTCCGCGCGCCCGGGGCGGGGCCCGGAGCCGAGGCCGGCGCGGGCGCAGGCGCCGGTGCCCGCGCGGCGGCGGCCACTGGGGCGGATGCCGGTTTGGCGGCCACCAGTGGGGTAGGGGGCGGGCGGCGGTAGGTGGGCGGAAGTTGCGACTGGCGCGGATAGCCCGCGGCATCGAGGTACTGCGCCCACTCCGTGTCCGAATAGCCGCTCAGCTGCTGCGATCCGATCGTGCCGAACGGCAGGCTGGTGGAGCCGCTCAGGCGCTGCAGGGCGTCGATGTCCTCGTTCGTGGACACCGTGCGTTCCGTGAAGGGAACGCCCCGGCCGACGAGCAGGTTCCTCGCGCTTGCGCAGGGTGCGCAGTCGCTTCCCGTGTAGAGCACGACCGGGAAGCGCGTGGCGATCTGCTGCAGTTCGTAGGGCAGGCTGCTGCCGCCTGCCCCGGCACTGCGCCTGCCGTTCGCGATGTCCGGTGCCGTCTGGGCGTCGGGCGCGCGGTCGGAGAAGGTGACCTTGCCGTCCGGGCCGACGATGCGGTAGACGGTCTGGGCGGCGGCAGGCAGGGCCGCGGCGGCGCAGGCCACTGCGCACAGCGCGGCCAGGCGGGCGGCGAACGGCACGGATGTCATTGCGGGCTTCTCCTGGCTCGGCGGGTGGATCGCGTTGCGGAAACGGCTGCGGGCGGGCGCTGCGGCGTCAGGCCGGCTGCGCCATGCCCTGGTGGCGCAGCAGGGCGTCGAGCGTGGGCGCCCGGCCGCGGAAGGCCTTGAACGACTCCATCGCGGGGCGGCTGCCGCCGGCCTCGAGGATCGCCTGGCGGTAGCGCTTGCCGGTCTCCACGCTGGGCAGGCCGTCGGCGCCGGTGGTCTCCTCGAAGGCGGCATAGGCGTCGGCGCTCAGCACCTCGGCCCATTTATAGCTGTAGTAGCCGGCAGCATAGCCGCCCGCGAAGATGTGGCTGAAGGTGTGGGCGCTGCGGCTGAAGGCCGGCGGCTGCAGCACCGCGACTTCCTCGCGCACCTGGGCGAGCAGGGGCAGGAAGTCCTGCGCCGGGTCGTGCTCGGTGTGCAGCAGCATGTCGAACAGCGCGAATTCGATCTGGCGCAGCGTGGCCATGCCGCTCTGGAAGTTCTTGGCGGCCAGCATCTTGTCGAACAGCGCACGCGGCAGGGGCTCGCCGGTGTCCACGTGGGACGTCATGTGGCGCAGCACGTCCCACTCCCAGCAGAAGTTCTCCATGAACTGGCTGGGCAGTTCCACCGCGTCCCACTCGACGCCGCTGATGCCGGACACGTCGCGCTCGTTCACCTGCGTGAGCATGTGGTGCAGGCCATGGCCGAATTCGTGGAAGAGGGTGATCACATCGTCGTGCGTGAGCAGCGGCGGCTTGCCGTCCACGCCTGCCGCGAAGTTGCAGACGAGGTGGGCGATGGGGGTCTGCAGGCGGCCGGTGTCCGGGCGCAGCCAGCGCGTGCGCACGTCGTCCATCCAGGCGCCGCCGCGCTTGCCGGTGCGGGCCGGCTGGTCCAGGTAGAACTGGCCGACGAGTTCGGTGCCGCGTTCGATGCGGTAGAACTCCACCGCAGGGTTCCACACCGGAGCGCTGTCGCGCCGGATCGCCACGTCGAAGAGCGTCTCGACGATCTTGAAGAGGCCTGCCAGCACCTTGGGGGCCGTGAAGTACTCCTTCACCTCCTGCTCGCTGAAGGCATAGCGCGCTTCCTTGAGCTTCTCGGAAATGTAGGGCCAGTCCCAGGACTTCGGATCGGCGATGCCGAGGTCGCTCGCCGCGAAGGCGCGCAGGTCGGCCACGTCCTTCTCGGCGTAGGGGCGGGCGCGGCGCGCGAGGTCTCGCAGGAAGTCGACCACCTCGCGCGGGGAATCGGCCATCTTGGCCACCACCGAGACTTCGCCGAAGTTCGCGTAGCCGAGCAGGCGGGATTCTTCCTGGCGCAGGGCGAGGATCTCGCGGATCAGCGCGGAGTTGTCGAACCGGGCGGCATCGCCCTCGGCCTGGTCGGAGGCGCGCGTGACGTAGGCGCGGTAGAGCGTTTCGCGCAGCGCGCTGCTCTCGGCGAACTGCATCACCGGCAGGTAGCAGGGCATCTTGAGCGTGAGCTTGTAGCCGTCCCTGCCCTCGGCCTGGGCGGCCGCGCGCGCGGCCTGGCGCACGTCGTCGGGCAGGCCGGCGAGTTCGTCCTCGCGGGCGTAGTAGGCGAAGGCGTCGGTGGCGTCGAGCGCGTTCTCGCTGAACTTCTGCGAGAGCTCGGCCTGCCGTTCCTGGATCTGCGCGAAGCGCTCCTTGGCGGCGCCCTGCAGTTCGGCGCCGGACAGCACGAAGTTGCGCACCGCGTTCTTCCAGGCCTGGCGCTGCTCGGCATTCAGCGTGGCGGGGTCGATGGCCTTGTACTTGGCGTAGAGGCGTTCATCGGCACCCAGGCGCGTCCAGAACTCGGTGACGCGGGGCAGGGCCTCGTTGTAGGCGGCACGCAGTTCGGGCGTGTCGGCGACGCTGTTCAGATGGCTCACGGCACCCCAGGCGCGGCCCAGTTCCTCGGTGGCGACGTCCAGGACGCGCGCGATGGCTTCCCAGGTGGCGGGGAAGTCCGGCGCGGTGACGGTGTCGAGCGCGGTGTTGGCGCGTTCGAGCAGGATGTCCACGGCCGGCGCCACGTCGGCGGGTGCGATGCGGTCGAACTGCGGGAGGTCTTGGAAGTCGAGGAGTGGATTGCTCATGCGCGTTCAGATGGCGGCGGGACGGAAGGGTTCAAGCGGCGTGCGCAATCTCGTCGATAGACGGGCTGTATGGGGTCAGCCGGCGGCGCGTTCGGCCGCTTCGAGGGTGTTCACGAGGAGCATGGTGATGGTCATGGGGCCGACGCCGCCCGGCACGGGGGTGATCCAGCCGGCGACTTCCCTGACGCCGTCGAAGTCCACGTCGCCGCAGAGCTTGCCCTCGTCGTTGCGGTTCATGCCGACGTCGATGACCACGGCGCCCGGCTTGACCATGTCGGCCGTCAGCACGTTGCGCTTGCCGACGGCGGCGACGACGACGTCGGCCTGCAAGGTCTGCGCCTTGAGGTCGGCCGTGCGCGAGTGGCAGACGGTGACGGTGGCATCCTGGGCGAGCAGCATCAGCGCCATCGGCTTGCCCACGATGTTGCTGCGGCCGATGACGACCGCGTGCTTGCCGCGCAGGTCGTAGCCGATGGATTCGAGCATCTTCATGCAGCCGTACGGGGTGCACGGCCAGAAGCCGGGCATGCCGGCCATGAGCGCGCCGGCGCTGGCGATATGGAAGCCGTCCACGTCCTTGGCGGGCGAGATCGCCTCGATTACCTTCTGCGCGTCGATGTGGGCGGGCAGGGGCAACTGCACCAGGATGCCGTGGATGGCCGGATCGTTGTTCAGTGCCTCGACCCGGGCGAGCAGTTCGGCCTCGGTCATCGCGGCATCGTGCTTTTCGAGCACCGAATGCAGGCCGCTCTCTTCGCAGGCCTTGACCTTGTTGCGCACGTAGACCTGGCTGGCCGGGTTGTCGCCCACCAGCACCACGGCGAGGCCGGGCGTGGTGCCGCGTTCCTTGAGCTGCGCGGCGCGGCGGGCCACGTCGGCGCGGAGTTGTCGGGAAAGGGCGTTGCCGTCGATCAGTTGGGCGGTCATGGCGGAATGCGGGAAGGGCGGGAGCGGGAGACGGGAAGTGGAGGGCGGCAGGCGCGCCGGGCAACGGACGCGCGGGCCCCGGGCGGAGCCCGCGCGGGGCGCGTCAGGGCTTGGGCGCGTTCTGGCCGAGGGCGATCTTGAGCAGGTCGGCCACGGTGTTGGCGTTGAGCTTTTCCATGATGTTGGCGCGGTGCGCCTCCACGGTCTTGATGCTGATGCCGAGGTCGTCGGCGATCTGCTTGTTGAGGCGGCCGGCGACGATGCGCTCGAGCACCTGCGCTTCGCGGCCGGTGAGCTTGGAGAGCAGCGCATCGCGGCTGGCGGCCTGCTGGTGGCCGGCGAAGGATTCGCGGGCGCGGTCGAGCATGCGGTCCACGAGGCCGACGAGTTCCTCTTCGTTGAAAGGCTTCTGGATGAAGTCGAGCGCGCCCTTCTTCATCGTGTTCACGGCCATGGGCACGTCGCCGTGGCCGGTGATGAAGACGACGGGCAGCGGCGACTTGCGTTCGAGGAGGCGGTCCTGCAGTTCCAGGCCGGTCATGCCGCCCATGCGGATGTCCACGATCAGGCAGGCGACTTCGCGCGGGTCGTAGCGCGAGAGGAAGGATTCGGCGGAGTCGAAGCAGCGGACGCGGTAGTCCTTGCCCTCCAGCAGCCATTGCAGCGAATCGCGGACGGCCTCGTCGTCGTCCACCACGTAGACGGTACCTTTTTTGGGAGTCAAACTCATGCGGGAGTCCTTGGGGAAGATGCTTTTGCTACAGAATTCGTAGTGTCATCCGCAGGCTGGGCCAGCGGAAGCCAGAAGGAGAAGCGGCAACCGGTGACCTCCGGGCCATTGTAGATGTTCTCCGCCTGCATCCGGCCCTGGTGCGATTCGACGATGCTGCGGCACAGGTTCAGGCCGATGCCCATGCCCTCCTGCTTGGTCGAGAAGAACGCCTCGAAGAGGTGTTCCAGCACTTCGGGTGCGAGCCCCCGGCCGGTGTCCTGCACCGCGAACTCGATGCCGTCCTGTCCCTCCAGCGGGCGCGGCACCACCCGCAGCTCCACGCTGCGGCGCGCCGGCGGCCGCCCGGCGTGCTGGATGGATTCGGCACCGTTCTTCATCAGGTTGATCAGCACCTGCTCGATGAGGATGGTGTCGGCCATCACCGGCGGCAGGCGCGCGGCCACGTAGTGGGTGAGGCGCACGTTGTGCCGGCGCAGCTCCATGTCGGCCAGCTCCACGGCCTCGCTCACCATGTGCTGCACGTCGGCGAGCGTGCGGTTGGGCTCGCTCTTCTTCACGAAGGCGCGGATGCGCTGGATGATCTGGCCGGCGCGCTGCGCCTGGTGCGCGGTCTTCTCGAGCGCGGAGAGCAGGGCCTCTTCCGTGATCTGCTGGTTCTTGATGCGCGAGACCATGCCGCTGCAGTAGTTGCTGATGGCCGTGAGCGGCTGGTTCAGCTCGTGCGCCACGCTGGAGGCCATCTCGCCCATGGTGATGAGGCGGCTCACGGACTGCGCGCGCTCGGCCTGGCGCGCGGCCTGTTCCTCGGCCTGCCGGCGCGGAGTGATGTCGGTGGCGATCACCATCTGCGCGATGCGGCCGTCCACCCAGTTGAGGTAGCGCGAACGCACTTCGAGCCATTTGCCGAGGTCCGGCAGGTAGATCTCGGCGTTCTCGGACCGTGCGCTGGTCAGCGTGTCGGTGGGCAGCCCCATGAGTGCGTCTTCGTCGTCCATGCTCTCCGCGCGGGACGGGTTGGCCGGCAGCACGCCGGCCTGCGCGACGAGCTGCAGATGGCCGCTGGTCTGCGAGCCGAACCACTGCCGGTACAGCTTGTTCGCGAACAGCAGCTCCTCGCTGCCCAGGGGCGCCACGGAGACGGAAGCGTCCAGCGATTCGAGCACGATGGTGAAACGCTCGTGCGAGGCGGTGAGCTGCTCGCGCACGCGGTTGGGCTCGGTGATGTCGGTCATCGAGGTCATCCAGCCCGTCTGCTGGCCGTGCGCGTCGATGAGCGGAGACACGTAGAGGCGCGCGTCGAACAGCGTGCCGTTCTTGCGCTTCACGCGCACCTGGAAGCCGCCCACGGTCTGCTTGCCGCTCAGCTCGTCGCGCAGCTTGGAGTGCAGCACGTCGTGGTCGGGATCGGGCCAGTAGGTGTAGGGCGGCGACTGGCCGATGAGTTCCTCCGTGCTCCAGCCGGTCATCTGGCAGAAGGCGGCGTTCACATAGGTCATGCGGCCGTTCATGTCGAGCGCGCGCATGCCGGTGACCATGGAGTTCTCCATCGCGCGGCGGAAGTTCGTCTCGGCCACCAGGGCCTCCTGGGTGCGGAGCCGGCGGCGCGTGTGGCGCCAGTTGGCGATCAGCATCCAGGCCGTCATGGCGCTCAGCGTGCCCACCAGCCAGAAGAGGCCGCTGCCCACCACGCCCAGCGAGGTGCGGTAGGCCTGCGCGCGCAGCACGAGACCGTTGCCCACGGGAGAGACGAACACCTCGTACTGGTTGGCGCGCGTGGCCCAGGGCTGCCACGGGGATGCCCGGCCGCGCGGCGGCAGCGGCGTGCCGGCGAGCAGCTGGTCGTGCCCGTCGAGCATGGTCACGGCATAGCGGGCGAGCACCTCGGTGGGCGTGCCGTAGCGCAGCAGGCTGTCCACGGAATATTCTGCGAGCACGACGCCGGTGAAGCGGCCCTGCGCGACCAGCGGCACCTGCAGCTGCAGCAGCGGGGGGGCCTCGCCGTTGCCCGGGGCCGCGAGCGGCTGCGCGTAGACCGGCTGCTGCAGGTCGCGCGCGAGGCCGAAGGTGTCGGCCGCATCGCCGCTGCGCAGCACTTCGCCGGCCACGCGCAACTGCCCGCTGGGGAGGGTGGGCGCGGCGTGGCTGGCGCGGATGCGCCGGCGGTCGTCGATCCACGTGATCGCCTGCAGCTCGGGGTATTGGCTGATGAGGCCTTCGGCGCGCGTGACGAAGTCCGAGCGCTCCATGTCCTGGTTCGACAGATCGCGCGCGATGCGCATGATCTGTTCCTGGCGCTCCAGCAGCCGCAGGCGCACGCGCTGCTGCGCGTATTCGACGTCCCGGCGCAGGGCCTCCTGTTCGCGCTCGCCTTCTTCCACGCGCAGGTACCAGAAAGCCACCACGATGGCGGCGAGGAACATGAGCACGGCGGCGAGCGGGGCGAGGGCGGCCAGGCGGTCCTGCCGGGTGGGCGAGAGGCTGCGCCACCAGACGCGCCACCACCGGGCTGGCGCGATGGCTGCGGAAGGTTCCGCGGCGGGGGCGGCAGCGGGCGCGGGGGAAGGGCGGTCCATGCCGCGAGTGTAGGGGAGCGGCCGGAACGCCCCTCTGCACGGATGTGCAGGTGCAGCAATTTTTCACATTGTGGTGTGGCGCGGCGCCATTCGAAATGTGCGAAAAGTATGCGAAACTCCCGTCGATTTACCCCCAACGCCAGCGACTCATAAAGGAGACAGGCATGACCGCTCAGACCGACCCTCAGGCCGGAAAAACCGCTTCGTCCGCCCCCGACACCGACCAGCAGGAAACGCGTGAATGGATGGACGCCCTGTCGGCCGTGATCGACCGCGAGGGGGCCGAACGCGCCCACTTCCTGCTCGAGCAATTGCTCGAGCATGCTCGCCAGAGCAGCATCGACATGCCGTTCTCCGCCAACACCGGCTACGTGAACACGATCGAGCCCAGCCAGGAAGCCCGCTGCCCCGGCAACCTCGAGATCGAGGCCCGCCTGCGCGCCTACATGCGCTGGAACGCCATGGCGATGGTGGTGAAGGCCAACCGCCACCATCCGCCCGAAGGCGGCGACCTGGGCGGCCACATCGGCTCGTTCGCCTCGCTGGCCAACATGTTCGGCGCCGGCTTCAACCACTTCTGGCACGCCGAGAGCGAGAACCACGGTGGCGACCTGATCTACGTGCAGGGCCACGTCTCGCCCGGCATCTACGCGCGCGCCTACCTCGAAGGCCGCCTGACCGAAGAACAGCTCCTCAACTTCCGCCAGGAAGTGGACGGCAAGGGCCTCTCCAGCTACCCGCACCCGAAGCTGATGCCCGAGTTCTGGCAGTTCCCGACCGTCTCGATGGGCCTGGGCCCGCTGATGGCCATCTACCAGGCGCGCTTCCTCAAGTACCTGCATGCGCGCGGCATCGCCAACACCGAGAACCGCAAGGTCTGGGTGTTCTGCGGCGACGGTGAAATGGACGAAGTCGAATCGCTGGGCGCCATCGGTCTGGCCGCGCGCGAGAACCTCGACAACCTGGTCTTCGTGATCAACTGCAACCTGCAGCGCCTGGACGGCCCGGTGCGCGGCAACGGCAAGATCATCCAGGAGCTGGAAGGCGAGTTCCGCGGCTCCGGCTGGAACGTGATCAAGCTGCTGTGGGGCAAGGGCTGGGACGACCTGCTCGCGCGCGACAAGGACGGTGCGCTGCGCAAGATCATGATGGAGTGCAACGACGGCGATTACCAGTCGTTCAAGGCCAATGACGGCGCCTACGTGCGCAAGAACTTCTTCGGCCGCGATCCGCGCACGCTGAAGATGGTCGAGCACATGAGCGACGACGAGATCTGGAACCTGCGCCGCGGCGGCCACGACGCACAGAAGGTCTATGCGGCCTTCAAGGCGGCCAACGAGCACGAGGGCCAGCCCACCGTGCTGCTGGTGAAGACCGTCAAGGGCTTCGGCATGGGCAAGATCGGCGAGGGCAAGAACACCGTCCACCAGACCAAGAAGCTCGGCGACGAGGACATCAAGGCCTTCCGCGACCGCTTCAACATCCCGATCCCCGACAGCCAGATCGCCGATCTGCCGTTCTACAAGCCGGCCGACGACACGCCGGAGATGAAGTACCTGCACGAGCGCCGCAAGGCCCTGGGCGGCTACCTGCCGCACCGCCGCACCAAGGCCGACGAGAGCTTCACCGTGCCGTCGCTCGAAACCTTCAAGGCCGTGCTCGATCCGACGCCCGAAGGCCGCGAGATCTCCACCACGCAGGCCTACGTGCGCTTCCTCACGCAGCTGCTGCGCGACCAGGCCCTGGGGCCGCGCGTGGTGCCCATCCTGGTGGACGAGGCCCGCACCTTCGGCATGGAAGGCCTGTTCCGCCAGATCGGCATCTACAACCCGCACGGTCAGCAGTACACCCCGGTCGACAAGGACCAGGTCATGTACTACAAGGAAGACAAGGCCGGCCAGATCCTGCAGGAAGGCATCAACGAGGCCGGCGGCATGTCCAGCTGGATCGCCGCCGCCACGTCGTACAGCACGAACAACCGCATCATGGTGCCGTTCTACGTGTACTACTCGATGTTCGGCTTCCAGCGCATCGGCGACCTGGCGTGGGCGGCCGGCGACATGCAGGCGCGCGGCTTCCTGCTGGGCGGCACGTCGGGCCGCACCACGCTGAACGGCGAAGGCCTGCAGCACGAGGACGGCCACAGCCACATCCTGGCGGGCACCATCCCGAACTGCGTGAGCTACGACCCCACCTTCGCGCACGAAGTGGCGGTGATCATGCACGACGGCCTGAAGCGCATGGTCGAGCGCCAGGAAAACGTCTTCTACTACCTGACGCTGCTCAACGAGAACTACGCCATGCCCGGCCTGCAGCCCGGCACCGAGGAACAGATCCTCAAGGGCATGTACCTGTGCAAGCAGGCGCCCGCGCTCAAGAAGGACGCTCCGGCCGTGCAACTGCTCGGCAGCGGCACGATCCTGCGCGAATCGTTCGTCGCCCAGGAACTGCTGGAGAAGGACTGGGGCGTGGCCGCATCCGTGTGGAGCTGCCCGAGCTTCAACGAGCTGACCCGCGACGGCCAGGAAGCCGACCGCTGGAACCTGCTGCACCCGACCGAGGCGCCGCGCCAGTCGTTCGTCGAACAGCAGCTCGGCAAGACGGAAGGTCCCGTGGTCGCCTCGACCGACTACATGAAGGCCTACGCCGAGCAGATCCGCCCGTTCATCCCCAAGGGCCGTACCTACAAGGTGCTGGGTACGGACGGCTTCGGCCGCAGCGACTTCCGCCGCAAGCTGCGCGAGCACTTCGAGATCGACCGCCACTACATCGTGGTGGCCGCGCTCAAGGCCCTCGCCGAGGACGGCAAGCTGCCCGCCGCCAAGGTGGCCGAGGCCATCCAGAAGTACGGCATCCAGGCCGACAAGGTCAACCCGCTGCACGCCTGACCCCACCGGAGACAACAATATGGCACTGATTGACATCAAGGTCCCGGACATCGGGGATTTCGACGCCGTCGGCGTGATCGAACTGCTCGTGAAGCCGGGCGACACGGTGAAGGCCGAGCAGTCGCTCATCACCGTGGAATCCGACAAGGCTTCCATGGAGATCCCTTCCAGCCACGCCGGTGTGGTGAAGGAGCTCAAGGTCAAGATCGGCGACCAGGTGAGCGAAGGCTCCGTGATCGTCGTGGTCGAGGCGGACGGCGAGGGCGCCCAGCCCGCGGCCGCACCGGCTCCGGCCGCTGCCGCTTCGCCCGCACCCGCGGCGACCGAGTCGCAGGCACCGGCCCCCGCACCCGCGGCGGCAGCGCCGGCTCCGGCTCCGGCTCCTGCCGTCGCCGGCCCGATCGAAGTGAAGGTGCCCGACATCGGCGACTTCAAGGACGTGGCCGTCATCGAGCTGCTCGTGAAGGTCGGCGACACGGTGAAGGCCGAGCAGTCCCTCTTCACCGTCGAATCCGACAAGGCCTCGATGGAGATCCCGTCGCCCGCCGCCGGCGTGGTGAAGGAGATCAGGATCAAGGTGGGCGACACGGTCAACGTGGGCGACTTCGTGGCCGTGCTGGAGGGCTCTGCGCCCGCCGCTGCCGCTTCTCCGGCCCCCGCTGCGGCTCCGGCCGCTGCCGCATCCGCACCGGCGCCGCAGGCTTCGGCACCGGCTCCTGCTGCCGCGGCGCCGTCCGCTGCCGCACCGTCCGCACCGGCTCCGGCACCGCACGCCCCCGGCGCTGCGCCCGTCGGCCTGCCGCATGCCTCGCCCTCGGTGCGCAAGTTCGCGCGCGAACTGGGCGTGCCGCTGGAGGAACTCAAGGGTTCCGGCCCCAAGGGCCGCATCACGCAGGAAGACGTGCAGGCGTTCACCAGGCAGGTGATGGCCGGCGGCGTGCAGACCAAGGCCCAGGCCGCCAAGGCGCCTGCCGGCGGCGGTGGCTCCGGCGTGGGCATGGACCTGCTGCCCTGGCCGAAGGTGGACTTCGCCAAGTTCGGCGGCGTGGAGCGCAAGGACCTCTCGCGGATCAAGAAGATCAGCGGCGCGAACCTGCACCGCAACTGGGTGATGATCCCCCACGTCACCAACAACGACGAAGCCGACATCACCGAGCTGGAAGCCTTCCGCGTCTCCACCAACAAGGAGAACGAGAAGTCCGGCGTGAAGGTGACGATGCTCGCCTTCGTGATCAAGGCCGTGGTGGCCGCGCTCAAGAAGTTCCCCGAGTTCAACACCAGCCTGGACGGCGACACGCTCGTCTACAAGCAGTACTTCCACATCGGCTTCGCGGCGGACACGCCGAACGGCCTGGTCGTGCCGGTGCTGAAGGATGCCGACAAGAAGGGCATCCTGCAGATCAGCCAGGAAATGGGCGAACTCGCCAAGAAGGCCCGCGACGGCAAGCTCGGCGCGGCCGACATGCAGGGCGGCTGCTTCTCGATCTCGTCGCTCGGCGGCATCGGCGGCACGCACTTCACGCCCATCATCAACGCCCCCGAAGTGGCCATCCTGGGCCTCTCCAAGGGCCAGATGAAGCCGGTGTGGGACGGCAAGCAGTTCGTGCCGCGCCTGGTGCTGCCGCTGTCGCTCTCCTACGACCACCGCGTGATCGACGGTGCGAGCGCCGCGCGCTTCAACGCCTACCTGGGCCAGGTGCTGGCGGACTACCGCCGCATCCTGCTGTAAAGGAGCTGATCCCATGGCAGTGATCGACATCAAGGTACCCGACATCGGTGATTTCTCCGAAGTCGGCGTGATCGAAGTGCTGGTGAAAGCCGGCGACACCATCAAGGTGGAACAGAGCCTCATCACCGTCGAATCCGACAAGGCATCGATGGAAATCCCGTCGAGCCACGCCGGCGTCGTCAAGGAGGTGAAGGTGAAGGTCGGCGACAAGGTCGCCGAAGGCTCGGTGGTGCTGACGCTGGAGGCCGCCGATGCGGCTGCCGCGCCGGCATCCGCACCGGCGGCGGCTGCGGCGCCTGCCCAGGCCGCCGCATCGGCCCCCCGTGCCGCACCGGCCCCCGCGCCCGCCGCGGCGAGCTTCGGCGGCAATGCCGACGTCGAATGCGACGTGCTGGTGCTGGGCGGCGGCCCCGGCGGCTACAGCGCCGCCTTCCGCGCAGCCGACCTGGGTCTGAAGGTCGTGATCGTCGAGCGGTATTCGACGCTCGGCGGTGTCTGCCTGAACGTGGGCTGCATTCCGTCCAAGGCGCTGCTGCACGTGGCGGCGGTGATCGACGAGGTAAGCCACCTCAAGACGGCCGGCATCGACTTCGGCGCGCCCAAGGTGGACATCGACACCCTGCGCGGCCACAAGGAAAAGGTCATCGGCAAGCTGACCGGCGGCCTGGCCGCCATGGCCAAGATGCGCAAGGTGACCACCGTGCGCGGCGTGGGCCAGTTCGTGGGCGCCAACCACCTGGAGGTGGAGGAAACCACCGGCGCCAAGGGCCAGGAGAAGACGGGCAGCAAGAAGGTCGTGGCCTTCAAGCGCGCGATCATCGCCGCCGGCTCGCAGGCCGTGCACCTGCCGTTCATGCCCCAAGACCCGCGGGTGGTCGATTCGACCGGCGCGCTGGAGCTGAAGGATGTGCCCAAACGCATGCTGATCCTCGGCGGCGGCATCATCGGCCTGGAAATGGGCACCGTCTATTCCACGCTGGGCGCCCGCCTGGACGTGGTCGAGATGATGGACGGCCTGATGCAGGGCGCCGACCGCGACCTGGTCAAGGTGTGGCAGAAGATGAACGCCCACCGCTTCGACCACATCATGCTCCAGACCAAGACCGTCGGCGCCGAAGCCACGCCCGAAGGCATCAAGGTCAGCTTCGCTGCAGCGGAAGAGGGCGGCAAGGCGCCCGAGCCACAGGTCTATGACCTGGTGCTGCAGGCCGTGGGCCGCACGCCCAACGGCAAGAAGATCGGCGCCGAGAAGGCCGGCGTGGCCGTGAGCGACCGCGGCTTCATCGACGTGGACGTGCAGATGCGCACCAACGTGCCGCACATCTTCGCCATCGGCGACATCGTGGGCCAGCCCATGCTGGCGCACAAGGCGGTGCATGAAGCGCACGTGGCGGCCGAGGTGATCGCGGGCGAACTCACGGGCGACAAGGCGCTGGCCTCCGCCGCGTTCAACGCCCGCGTGATCCCGAGCGTGGCCTACACCGACCCCGAAGTGGCCTGGGTGGGCCTGACCGAGGACCAGGCCAAGGCCCAGGGCATCAAGGTGAGGAAGGGGCTGTTCCCCTGGACGGCCTCCGGCCGCGCCATCGCCAACGGCCGCGACGAAGGCGTCACCAAGCTGCTGTTCGACGATTCGCCCGAGGCCCATGGCCACGGCAGGATCCTGGGTGGCGGCATAGTGGGCACCCACGCCGGCGACATGATCGGCGAGATCGCGCTGGCGATCGAGATGGGCGCGGATGCCGTGGACATCGGCAAGACCATCCACCCGCACCCGACGCTGGGCGAGAGCATCGGCATGGCGGCGGAGATCGCGCACGGCTCCTGCACGGACGTTCCGCCGCAGAAGAAGTGATTGTGCGAGCGGTGCTGCCCTGGTCGGGGCGGCACGGCGGTCCGATCCCGAAGGCAGCTGCGGCTGCCTTTTTTCTTGCCCGGGCCGCACGGGCTCACTGGTGAACACCATGGTACGGGCTTGCATTTAAGCAAATTTCTATACGAAATATTTGTTGTCCCACGCGTTGTTTGTATAGAAAACCGCCGAAATGGCACCGCATTGCACTTTGCAGATCCCCCGCCAGGGCCAGTGGCGCGATGCAGCCACCGTCGCCTCGTGGGGTGGTGCGGAAGGGGGCTGGCCAACAAGGACAACCACGCACGCAACACCGCGCTGCAGCGCGACTGGAACGGCAACGTCGGGCTGTCGCCGCTGTTCGATTTCGCACCCATGTACCTGCACCCGGACGGCATCGCGCGCCGTATCCGCTGGGACGGCAGCGACGGCGGCCAGCCGGACTGGCGCCGGGTGATCGAGGCGGTCTGCGCGCAGGCCGGCACGGTGCTGAGCCCGGACGCCCTGCTGGGGGGCCTGCAGGCCATGGCCGAGCCGCTGGCCCGCATCGCGGAGCGGGGCCACCACCTGGGCCTGGAGCCCGACGTGCATGCCCATCTGCAGCCGGGCCTGGCCGCCATGGCCGATCGCCTGGCGCGCCTGCGGTGAACGGCACGGTGGCGACGCCTGCACCACCCGCGACGACAATCCTTTCGCACCCTCCATGGACAAACGCTACAAGCCGCTCTCGCCCCCCGAGCAACTCGCCCAGCGCCGCCAGGCCATCGACGAGGTGCTGGCGCATCCCGAATGGACGCTGGCCGAGGCCGTGTGGCACCTGAAGGCCGGCCTGCGCCTGACGAGTGCGGAACTGGCGCGCGTGTCCGGCGTGTCGCAGAAGACGCTGCTGGACATCGAACAGGGACGCAGCCCGGGAACTGTGCAGACGCTCAACCGCATCCTGGCCGTGGCGGGGCTCAAGCTGGGCGTGGTGCGGGCGCGTTAGCCCACGCGTTGGCCCTGCATCGCCGGAACGGGCCACGCGCCAATCGCCGGTGCGGACCCGGCATATCATCGAAGCCACCCCCCACGCGCTTCACCGCCGTGCGGCACCGGCCGCCTTCCGGCCAAGACAACCAGGAGACATTCCCATGCGATGGAAATTCTGCGCGCCGCTGGCGCTGCTCGCGCTGTCGACCGCGGCCTCGGCCGCCTGGCCGGACAGGCCCATCACCCTCGTCGTGCCCTTTCCCCCGGGCCAGGCCACCGACATCTTCGCGCGCGCCCTGGCGGAGAAGCTCGGCACGCGCCTGGGCCAGCCGCTGGTGGTGGACAACAAGGCGGGCGCCGGCAGCAACATCGGCACCGAGCAGGTGGTGCGCTCCAAGCCCGACGGCTACACGCTGGTGATGGCGGGCAGCGCGATGGCCGTGAACCAGACGCTCTATCGCAAGGTCAATTTCGATCCGCGCAAGGACCTGCAGGGCATCAGCCTGGTCGCCAAGGTGCCGCTGGTATTCCTGGCGAACCCGGGCTCGGGCATCCGCAGCATGCAGGACCTCGTGGCCCGCGCGCGGGCCGAACCCGGCAAGCTGAGCTATGCGAGTGCCGGCATCGGCGGCACGCAGCACCTGAGCGCCGAAATGGTGAAGGCGCGCGCCCGCGTCGAGATCGAACACATTCCCTACAAGGGCAGCGGGCCTGCGCAGGCCGATTTCATCGGCGGTCAGGTGCCGCTGATGGTGGATTCGGTGACGGCGGGCCTGGCGAACATCCAGGCCGGCAAGGCGGTGCCGCTGGGCGTGACCTCCGCGACGCGCTCCAGCCAGCTGCCGCAGGTGCCGACGATCGCCGAGAGCGGGCTGCCGGAGTTCAAGGGTTTCGAGGCCGTCGGCTGGCTCGGTCTGATGGCGCCCAAGGGCACGCCCCGGCCCGTGGTGGATCGCCTGAACCGCGAGGTGGTGGACATCCTGAACGGCCCGGACATGCAGAAGTTCATCCGCGACCGGGGATCCGAGCCTGCGCCGACCACGCCCGAGGCGATGGACCAGTTCGTCGCCAGCGAGATCGTGGAGTGGGGCAAGGCGGTGAAGCAATCCGGCGCGTCGGTGGACTGAACTACCTTCTGACCAGGCGACCCCGACCCCATGCAAGCTTTGCTCGACGCCATCGCGGCCATGCCCCGTCCCGGGGATGCGCAGCGCCTCTTCCACGGCCGGGGCGGCCTCTATCCGGGCTGCGAACAGTGGTCGCTGGACGCGTACCCGCCCGCTTTCGTGCTCACCAGCTTCCTGCCCATGGAGGAAGGCGTCCTCGCCACCGTGGGCGCAGCGCTGCAGGCCCGCTGGGCGCAGGTCGCCCCGGGCGAGCCGCTGTGCTGGGTGTTCCAGTGCCGGCATCCGGACCAGCCGGAGACCCGGCTGATGGCCGGCGAGGTGCCCGATCCCCACGCGGTGGCCGAGCAGGGCGCGCGCTACCGGGTGCACGTACTGCGCGGCCAGAACCACGGCCTGTTCCTCGACATGGCCGAGGGACGGCGCTGGGTGCGGGAGCACGTGGCCGCGCGCCGGGCTGCGACGGGGCGCGGGCCCCGCGTGCTGAACCTCTTCGCCTACACCTGCGCCTTCTCCGTCGCGGCGCTGCAGGGCGGGGCGGCCCAGGTGGTGAACGTCGACATGGGGCGGGGCGCGATCGCGATCGGGCAGCAGAACCACCGCCTGAACGGCCTGGACCAGGGCGCCAGCTTCCTGGCGCACGATGTGTTCACGACCTGGGGCAAGATCGGCCGCGGCGGCCCGTACGACCTCGTCATCGCCGACCCGCCCAGCTACCAGAAGGGCAGCTTCGTCGCGACGAAGGACTATGCCCGGCTCATGCGCCGGCTGCCCGATCTGCTGGTACCCGGCGGGCATGCGCTGCTCTGCCTGAACGCGCCCGAGCTGGGCACGGATTTCCTCTTGCAGCGGATGCGCGAGCAGGCGCCCGGAATGCGCTGGGTGGAACGGGTCGCGAACCCGGCGGTGTTCGCCGACGTGGATGCGGAGCGTTCGCTCAAGGTGATGGTATTCGCGGCGGACGGGTCCTGAGGCAGCGACGGGCCCTGACGCAGCGCCGGGCGCGGGGGCGCGGCGCGTCAGCTTTCGTGCTGCCGCAGGCGGAACGTGGCGCCCTCGAAATGTCCTTGCACGGTGCAGTGCGCGGGCGAGGCCCCTGCGCTGCCCCGGGCTTCCAGCTCCATCGCATAGTCTCCGGACACCACCGCGCGCGCATCGCCTTGCGCGTCGTGGGCGATCACCCGCACATCGGTGATGCGCAGCTCTCCCGAGCGGGCCTGCCATGGTTCGGCGGGGAGCCTGAACACCGTGCCGGTTCCCGTGCCGGGGCCGTCCGCCGCGGCGGGCGCGGCCATGCCGGCATGCAGCTGGAATGCACCCGACAGCCCGCCGATGTGCTCGGGCCGCAGCAGGCCCGGTGCGGCCGTCAGGTTGAACTGCACACCCGTGGCGTCGGGGGGGCCTTCGTCCGGCGCGCGGATGCCCAGGGCGATCACCAGTTCATCGTCGCCGTCGAGCTGGGCTGCGTACAGCGTGTCCCAGCGGGTTTCGGCGTCTTCCCACTGGTGGTGGGCGCCGCACAGGTCGATCGCGAAACGGGTGGGCGGCAGCGGGCCGTCGGTGCAGCCGGAGAGCAGCGCGGCGGCCACGAGGATCAGGCCGGCTGCGGGGCCGTGCATCGCCCGGGGGCGCAGGAGGGGTGTCGGCATCATGGGGGAACAAGCGTAACAAGAACGAGTCCCACTTGCGTGACGGACAAGATCGCGACCGCGAACCCGTTACCATCGCGCCCGCGGAACCCGCGCCGGCCTCGCCGGAGCGGACCCTTCCGCCGGTCCGGGTCGCCGCGCTGCGCGCATCCCGGACCACGCCCGCCCGCTGCGACCAGGGGTATCTATCTCGTGACCATGTGATTGCTTCTCTTCCCGCTTCCCTGCGTGCCTGGTGGGCCCGCGGTCCGTTGTCGTCGGCGGCCCGCCGCACCGGCGCTGCGCTGCGCTGGATCGCCGCCCGCGGGCCGGCACGCATGCTGCTCTGGGCACTGGCCGCGGTGCCGGCGGCGCTCGTGGTCTACACCCTGCTGCTCTGGCCATTCACGCCCGCGATCAGCGACATCCGCAAGGCCAAGACGGAGCAGCCGGCCCAGCTCGTCTCCGCCGACGGCCGACTGCTGGCCGAATACCGCTGGGTGAACCGGGAATGGGTGGCGCTGGAGGACATCGCGCCTTCCGTCGTGGATGCGCTGATCGCCACCGAGGACCACCGCTTCTACGACCATTTCGGGCTGGACTGGCGGCGCACGGCATCGGCGCTGATCCGCACCCTGGGCGGCGACAAGCAGGGCGGATCGACCATCACGCAGCAGCTGGCGCGCAACCTGTACCCGGAGGACATCGGCCGCGCGCCCACGCTGACGCGCAAGCTCAAGGAGGCGATCACGGCCTTCAAGATCGAGGTGCTCTACTCCAAGGACGAGATCCTGGAGACGTATCTCAACACCGTGCCGTTCCTCTACAACGCCTACGGCATCGAGATGGCGGCGCGCACCTACTTCGACAAATCGGCCGACAAGCTCACCGTGCTGGAAAGCGCCACGCTGATCGGCATGCTCAAGGGCACGAGCTACTACAACCCGGTGCTGAACCCGGAGCGTGCGCAGGAGCGCCGCAACGTGGTGCTGGCGCAGATGGAAAAGCGCGGCAAGCTGTCGCCGCAGGACTTCCAGACGCTCTCGAAACGGCCGCTGCGCATCCGCTTCGAACGGCAGGTGGAGACCGCGGGCCCTGCGCCGCACCTCGCGCAGCAGCTGCGCAAGCAACTGATCGACTGGGCCGACCGCAACGGCTACAGCCTGTATGCCGACGGCCTGGTGATCCGCACCACCATCGACTTCCGGCTGCAGACCTTCGCGAACCAGGCCGTGGCGCGGCAGGGACGCCAGCTGCAGTCGGTCGCCGACGGCGCGTGGGGGCCGCGGGCGTGGAACGCCAAGAGCCCGCTCGTGCAGTCGTTCGTGCGCGAAACCCCGCAGTACGCGGCCGCGGTCGCCAAGGGGGCCCCGCCCGAGGAGGCCTTGAAGGACCTGCTGGACGACGCCGATTTCCTGCGCAAGCTGCGGCAGGAGAAGACCCGGGTGCAGGCGGGCTTCCTCGCCATGGACCCGCGCACCGGCCAGATCCGCGCCTGGGTGGGCAGCCGGGACTTCGCGCAGGACCCGTTCGACCACGTGCAGGCGGCACGGCGCCAGCCCGGCTCGACCTTCAAGCCCTTCGTCTATGGGGCGGCTTTCGCCAACGGCTCGAAGCCCACGGACACCCTGATCGACCAGGCGGTGGAAATCCCCCTGGGTGGCGGCCGCGTCTGGCGGCCCACGGACGAGGGCGCGGCGCCGAGCGGCGAGCCCATGACGCTCGCCGACGGCCTGGCCTTCTCGAAGAACACGATCACCGCCCAACTGATGCAGCAGGTCGGCCCCGAGCGCGTCGCCGCCCTGGCACGCGCCATGGGCGTGCGCGAGTCGCCGCTTGATGCCGTGCCCTCGCTGGCGCTGGGCACGAGCGCCGTGACGCTCAAGGAAATGGTGGCCGCCTACGGAACGATCGCGGAGGCGGGCCGCTACATCGCGCCCACGGTCATCACGCGCATCGAGGACAAGGACGGCAAGGTGCTGGAGGATTTCGCGCCGGCGGCGCCCGAGCGGGCGCTCGCCGCCGGCCCGGCGCAGATGCTGCGCGACGCGCTGCGCGGCGTCGTCGACAAGGGCACGGGCGCGGCGATCCGCTCGCGCTACGGCATCACGGCCGACGTGGCCGGCAAGACCGGCACCACCCAGGACAACACCGACGGCTGGTTCCTGCTGATGCATCCGCAACTGGTGGCGGGTGCCTGGGCGGGCTTCAACGACGGCCGCGTGACGCTGCGCAGCGACTACTGGGGCCAGGGCGCCCACAGCGCGCTGCCGATGGTGGGCGACGTGTTCCAGCAGGCCCTGCGCGCACGGGTGATCGACGCGCGCGAGAAATTCGTCGACCAGGCGGAAACCAGCTGGGTCGGCCAGGCCGTGGACGGCGTGCGCCAGTGGGCGTTCTCGGTGTACGACCTGTTCGGCCGGCGGACCGACACCCAGGGCCCGGCCCAGGAGCCCGGGCCGCGCGCTCCGGCCGCCGTGCCGCCCGCGAGTACGCCCGCCAGCGTGCCGGCGGACATCCGGCCCGAGATCACCGAGGCACCGCTCGTGCCGCTGCAGAACGCCACGCCGTGGGCGACCGAGGGCGCCGATGCGCCGTCGGCACCTGCATCGCCACAGCCTTCGCCGCAGCAGACTTCGCCGCAGCCATCCTCGCCGCAGTACGACATCGTGCCTGCGCCGTCCTCGGCCCCGGGAACCGGTCCCGCCACCGGTTCCGTGCAGCCGCAGTCCGGGTCGCCGACGCAGGGTCCCGTGTCCGGCGCGGTGGCCGGGCCGTCTCCGCAGCCGGGAGCTCCGGGCGGGGCCGTTCCGGGTGTCGTGGTCAGCACGCCGGTGCAGCGCGGTGTCGTGGTTTCGACACCGGGGAACGCCCCGTTCGTCGTCGAAACCGCTCCGCCGCCGGGGCAGGCATCCCAGAATCCTGCCCCTGCCCGGTGAGCGCTAATCCTGGACGATCGCCAGAATACCGAGCGTGATGAACAGCAGGCCTGCCGTCCACTGGCAGGCGCTGAACAGCCTCCCGCCCGGTGTCAGGCGCTCCCGCAGCGGATGCGCGAGGGCGATGCAGGCCACGTCGGACAACGAGAACAGCACGTTGGCGCAGAGGCCCAGAAGAAACACCTGCCACCCCAGCCCGAGGGCGGCATCCGGGTCCGTGAACTGCAGCAGGAACGAGAAATAGAACAGCGCCGATTTGGGATTCAAGGCTTCGATGAGCGCGCTGGACGCCAGGATGTTCCTCGGCAGGCACGCCGACTCGTGAATCGAAGCCCGCGCGCGGATGCGCTGGATGCCCAGCCAGACCAGGTAGCCCCCCGCGGCCAGTTTCAAGGCGTGGTAGAGGCCCGGTGACGCCTTGAGGACCGCCACCGCGCCGATGGCGACGATGCCGACCTGGAACAGCGACCCGAGGTGGATGCCGAGTGCGGACACCATGCCCGCGCGCTGGCCGTGCTGCAGTGTGAGCGAGACGGTCTGCAGCAGGGCCGGCCCCGGAATGAAGCCGAAGCCGATACACGTCAGCACGAAAACGGCGATCTGCTCGTTCGTCATCAGAAATCGTCTCCTACGACGATCCCCAATTGCCGGCATTCGCTGCGCACACGGTCGCGCGCGGCCGCGATACGGCCCTTGGAGATCCCGGGCATGAAGGCCCGGATGTAGTCGTCGATGGCTTCTTCCCGGTCGAACGTATCGACCTGCCGGTAACGCTGGGCGATGCGGCGCCGCAGCGCGCCATCGCTGATCGGAAGGCCCAGGCGCGCCGACACGGCTTCCGCCTCGTCGGGATGGGTCAGGTAATGGAAATCCTTGGAACCCGGCTCGGGAGACAGCAGCTCGATATCGGCGCTCACGATCACGTCGTGTCCTGTCTTCAGGAAGCCGGCGTACGTGGCGACGTTCTCTTCCAGCAACGCTTCGTTCATGCCGAGGTGGCCCAGCACGAAGCCTGCCTTGATGGCGACTCCATGTTGCCGCGCATTGTCCAGCGCGCGGAGATTGGCCTCGTGCATCCGGCCCGCGGCCGACGCAGGGTCCTTGCTGCGCAGGGGCTTGTTGAGTGCCATCAACGAGCGGGCCGCGCCGGCATCCACCCCGACGAACAGGATCCGAAAACCGATATGCCGCATGGCCTGCAGGACGTGCTCTTTCTCCATGCCGTCGGTGCGGGCGTAGCCGACGAGGACGGGCCGTTCTTCCGGCTGCAGTGATTGCCACCATGGGGGAGGCGATTCCGCCATGTCCAGCAGGAGCCGGGAAAACGTCAGGGGCAGCTCGTCGGCGGTCACGTACAGGTAATCGTATCCGGCCTCGCAGGCCTGGTGGATGACGCGCCACGCGCGCTCCGCGGGCAGTTCGTTCTTCCACATGCCGCCGTACTGGATCGAGCAGAAGGAGCAGGCGTCGTCGCCACTGAACTTGATGCAGCCGCGGCCGATCTCGACGGGCACGCCGCGGGTCACGCGCCGTCCGGTGAGCTCGAGGATGCGCTGGCCCAGCCGGCGGTTGAAGTTCCGCGTGTAGGTGTCGCTGTGGGGCAGTGTGCGATCGATCAAGCCGTAGTCGACGATCTGATTGACGTCTTCCCGGATGATCGGATCCCGGATGATTCTGTCGTCTGCCCAGCGGACCGACCCCGGGTAGATGTCGATGGCGCGGGATTTCTGCCTGTCGACCAGATAACGCGAAAGGCTCGCGTAAACCTCGTTGCCCGCGAAACCGCAGTCGATCAATCCGCGGTGGCGTGGCAGGATTTTCTCGTTCATCGCCGTGAAGTGATCGTTGCCCATCACGATGGCGATATCCGGATCGATATGCCGTACCGCTTCTGCGATGCGGATCGCCGATTCGTAATTCGCCGTGATCGCGCTGAGACAGACCGCCAGGGTGCCGTCGGCTGCGGCGGACACGGTCTCGATAATGGCATCGAACGCATGGATGACGCCGTCAATATACCTTCCTTTCAACCCGGGAACGGCATCTATGTACGAAGCGAGGGACAGTATTCCGAGGTGGGGGAAGTTGGCCCAGTCGGTGTGCTGCACGCCCTTGGTGACCGTGTTGGCCTGGGCATATTCCGTGAATACGTCGTCGCTGTTGGGAGGGTTGATGAAGAATACGATGTCTCTCGCCCTGCGCATGGGAATCCCTCCTTTATCCGTCTGTGCGCAGGTGATTAATCACATGCACCGTTCCTCGAAAATATTTTTTATCCTAACCCTGGCCACGGCCGAGAAATAGCTGCTCGGGATTACGCAACGTATAATCTTTGCTAAGTGCGGCTAACACGACCCAGCGAAGCGGTTCTGGCTAGGCGCCGTATCGCAGGCAGTACGATGGGTACGACAAGATGCGGCAACGACGCCAGAAGGGTCGTGTCAACCGCTCTAATCCCTCGCCCGGACCTCCTGCCGGCCTCTCCGGGTGCGGCCTGTCTTCCCTCTGAAAGCTCCCCAGCATGCTGCTTCCGTACCGATTCGCCCGCGCAACCTCTCTCTCTGCGGCGGCCGCTTTGGCCTGCGCCGCGATCCTGCCCGCGGCGGTCCATGCCGGCCCCCGGCTGGACCGCATCATGGAAACGAAGGTGCTGCGCGTCGGCACGCCGGGCGACTACCGTCCCTTCGCCATCAGGGCCGAGGGTGGCGGCTATTCCGGCCACGACATCGACGTGGTCGAGACCATGGCAAAAGAGCTGGGCGTCAAGATCGAGTACGTGCCCACGAGCTGGCCCCAGCTCATGAAGGACATCCAGGCCGACAGGTTCGACGTGGCGGTGGGCGGCATCACGCGCAACGTTGCGCGCATCCGGCAGATCGAGATGCTGCCGGGCTACGCGCCGTTCGGCAAGGTGGCGCTGGTGCGGGCCGCCGACAAGGACAAGTACCGGAGCGTGGCCGACCTGAACCAGCCCGGCGTGCGCGTCATCAAGAACCCGGGCGGCACCAACGAAACCTTCGTGCTCGAGAACCTCAAGGCGGCCCAGGTGAGCACGCACGACAGGAATGCGGAGATTCCCGCGCTCATCGCGGGCGGCAAGGGCGACGTGATGATCACCGAAACCTATGAGGCGCTGCATTACGCCAAGGCCGACCCGCGCCTGTATGCGGCCTTCGTCACCGCGCCGCTCACGCCGCAGAACACCCTGGGCTTCATGCTGCCCAAGGACGATGCGGATTACTCGCGGGTGATGGAGTTCGTCTGGGGCCTGATGGACGCCCGCGGCCAGCTCAAGCAGGCCGCCGACCAATGGCTCCGGTGAGCCTCGGGGTGGCGGGGGCCCCGGGCCGTCGCCGCACCGCCGTTTGATCCCTGGACGGCCGGCCGCTCAGGCTGCGGCCCACGGCACCGTGCGGGCCGCCAGTTCCGCGGCATCGGGCCGGGTGGCAGGGCGTTCGGCCAGGCAATCGCCGGCCAGCGTTCGTGCGCCGTCGGGCAGCGGTCCCTCGGCATGGTCACACAACTCCGCGAGCAGCACGCCGAATGCGCGCACGTCCATGCGCCGCGCCGCGTCGCCCATCGGCCCTGGCGGCGCGAAGGCCGCCGCGCCGAAGTCGCCCAGCAGGCTGCAGGCCTGGCCGGACGGCGCGTCCGGGCGCCACAGCAGGTTGTGTGCGTACAGGTCGCCGTGCGCCAGCCCGCGCCCGTGCAGGTGTGCCAGCGCCGACGCCACATCGGCGGCGATGCGCAGGGCCACGTCGCACGGCAGCCGCAGCCCCGCGGGATAGATGTCGCGCGTGCAGCTCTCGAAACTGGGCGGGCCGGCCAGCGTGCGGTAGGCCGCCGGGATGCGTTCCATCACCAGGCCCTGCGTGCCGTCCGGATGGCCGTTCAGCCGCCCCAGCACCGGAATCAGCCGGGGGTGCCGGCCCGCGGCCAGGCTGGCCGCCAGCTCGGAAAGCGGTCGGCCGTCGCTGGTGACCTCCCCCTTGAAGAGCTTGACGGCCACGTCCCGCTGCCCGGCGCCGGAGGGCAGGCGGGCCGCCAGGATGCGTCCGGAAGCGCCTTCGCCCAGCACCTCGCCCACGTACAGGCTGGACCAGCCCACCTGTGCGGCGCCGTGCCCGCTGCGCGCGCGTGCTTCGGCGGCTTCATTGAAAGGGTTGCCGCCCATGGCCAGCCATGCGAGCCGCGGGAGTTCGGCCAGCCAGCCGGGCAGGGCGTCGAACCGGTTCGCGGCGATGCGCAGCAGCTCCAGGGATGCGCAGCGCTGCAGCGTGCCGGGCAGCGCGCGCAGGTGGTTGCCGGCGAGCATCAGCTTCTGCAACCGGTGCCGGTCCCCGAGGGCGTCGGGCAAGGCCGCGATGGCGTTGTCGGTCAGGATCAGCCAGCGCAGCCGCGGAGGCAGGGCCTCCGCCGGCACGTGGGTGATCCGGTTGGATTTGAAGCCCACCATTTCCAGCTGCGCGCAGGCCCCCAGGGCCGTGGGGAGTTCGGTGAAGCGGTTGGCCGAGGCGAAGAGCACCTTCAGCCGATGCAGCCGGTGCAGATCATCGGGCAGCGTGGACAGGTGGTTGCCGGAGAGGTCCAGCACTTCCAGTGTGTCGGCCAGGTCGAACACTTCGTGGGGGAAGGTCTCGAGGCCGGCGGCGATGCGCAGCGTGCGGGCGCCGGCGAGCGCGCCCGCGCGCAGGCGTTGCAGTTCATCGGTCATCAGGTGAGGAGGTGGGCGGCCCGGGGCCGTCCGGTCGATCGGTAGCGGCCCTAGTGTACGGGCGTGCCGGCGACCGGCGGCGTGCCGTGCAGGGCCTCGGATTCCTTCCCGCAGACCCGCGTCAGGCGGCCTCGGGCAGCGGCCCCTGCGGCTCGCGCGTCCCCCGCAGCAGCCGCACCAGGCGGGACACGTTCAGGCACTGCACCAGGGTGCGGCCGCCGTTGGCCTTTATCAGCTCCGTCACCACGGCGCCGCCCAGGCCGGACAGGCCCGGCGCTGGAAAGATGTTCGCCGCCGCGAAGTGGACCACGCTGTGCAGTTCGCACACCAGCAGGCCGACGACCGTGCCGCCGTCCTGTGCCACGATGACCTGGCTCTGTGCCGAGCGCGTGCCGGGCCGGCCCGTCAGCAGCTCGTGGACATCGAACACCCACGCGTATTCCAGGACCTTCCCGTTGGAACGCAGGGGCACGGTGCCCATGCAGCAGGGCAGGCCCGCGGCCGACACGCGGGCGATCTGGGCGACGGGAAGCGCTTCCACGACATGCGCGGCAGGCAGCGCGAAGATGCTGTCGCCGATGAAGAAGGTGGCCATTTCCCGGCCCTCGCCCGTGCCCGCTTCGCTCAGCAGCGTGGCATGGCGGCGCTGGGCGGCCTCCAGGGCGCCGGGTACCTGCGCGCCGAAGGACTGCACGGAGAGCGCGAGCACGTCCTCGCGGTAGCCGTCGCACACCTTGAATTCCCGGTAGCCGTGCGACGCCGCGCAGGCGACGATGCAATACTCTCCTTCGTGGACGATGGCCCGCGACAGGCTCCGCCCACTGGCCACGGCCAGCATGTCCTCGGGCACGCTCAGGACCGTTCCCACCGGCACCCGGGGATCGGCACTGGAGAGCACTGCGCCGTCCCTGCCGAGGAAGAAGCTGCGCGTGCGGGACTTGGTGGCGAGCGCGCCCCGCAGCATGGCCTCGAACTCCTCTTCGGCGTTGAAGACGATGCCGATCCCGCCCACGACGGCGCCCTCGTCGCCGGGCGCGCGGACCGCCGCATGGTAGACGTAGGTGCTGCGCCCGCCATAGAAGGCGCTGGCCTGCCACGGTGCGACGTGGTAGGACTGCGTGTCTTTCATGGCCAGCACCGCGGCCAGCGTGTCCTGCTCGATGTGCATGCCCACCACCGAGCGGCCGTCGTCCAGCGTGGGCCGGCTCGAGGCGATGATGCGGCCCTCGCGGTCGTACACCATGAGACGGGCATACACCGTGTAGAGCCCGTTGATGTGCTCGAGGATGCGCTGCACGTTCGCGACGCCCTCGGGCGTGCGGGCCTCGGGCCGGCCGTCGGCCAGCAGGGCACGCAGTTCCGGCGCCAGGGCCCACCAGCGGCAGTCGTTCGCGCGCTCGTACAGGTTGCGGTCGAGCAGGTCGACCAGCAGCTGCGTCAGCAGCTCTCCGTCCCGCATGCTGGACATGAGCACCGTGCCGTACAGCTCGCGGATGGAGCGGCCGAATACCTCGTTGGTGAGCGCGCCGGTTTCTCCGATCTGCTCGAGCACCGCCTTGAGGCGCACGACGTCCTGGTGCTCCCGCCCGGTCATGACTTGGCCGTTCCAGACCACGCGCCGGATGGTGTCGGCGGCGTTCACGATGGCATGCAGCGGCGGGCAGAAATGCCGCGCGTGGCTCAGGAGCCCGTGGCCCACGCCAGGCTCCAGTTGATCCAGCACCTGGCTCGGCTCGCCCGAGAAGGCCAGGTCCACCGGCGCCATGACCTGGCCGCGCCAGCCGGCGGGGCCCGGGTAGCCCTGGTAACCGGCGGCGGCCACGGTCTGCACCAGATAGGCGCGTCCGGCGTGCACCTGCAGTGCGGGAGCGCCGGCCTCGTTGACGGGAACCTGGGCGCCCACGGGAATCCAGAGCGGGTCGCCGCTGGCGATGACCCGGTGCCCGCTGTCCAGCAGCAGGGGGATCTGGCGTTGCTGCCCATGGCTGCGCGCCTGGAAGATGCCCTGCATTTCATCGGCGAAGGCGAAGCTCAGGCAGAGCACGCCCACGGGCTCGCGGGTCTGCGGATGCAGCATGCGGTGCGAGTACAGCAGCGCATGGCGCTTTCCCGGCCGCAGGTCGGTGGGGCCGAAGCTCTCGACGAATCCATCGCTCTTCAGTGTGCGGGCCAGCAGCGCATCCTGCGTGCCCTCGACAGGGCTGGTTTCGTCGATCTGCGCCACCACCGCGCCCTTGCAGTCCAGCAGCATGATCTCGTCGTACACGGTGTACTTGTTGCGGTACTCCCGCAGGCGCATCAGCACCGCGCCCTGGTCGGTATCGAGCCCGGCGACGAAGCGGCACAGGTCCTGGTCGGTGGCCAGGAAGCCCACGTCGGCCGTGCGCTCGTACAGGTTGCGCACCACGATGTCGATCACATGCCGCGCACTGGTGCCCAGCTCGGCCATCACCTGCCCGATGGACTCCCCCACGAGGGAGTGCACCAGTTCGGTTTCGAGTTGCTGGAAGCCCTCGCGGGTGGCGCTCATCATCGGGAGGATGCTGCGCGCCTCCTCGGGGCAGTTCATCTTGGCCGACGACTCGATGAGCCGCCACATCAGATTCAGTTCGCGCAATGCGCTTTCGTAGCGCGTCACTTCCCGCATGAAGGGGAGGAATTTTTCTGTGGGTGTGGCCGCCGATGTCTGCATGGAGTCTCCTGCGCCCCCCGCCCGGGTGCGTCGCAACTCGACAAGCAAACCGCGTGCCCAAATTACACCGGGTTACACCCCGCCATGGGCCGAAATCCATTCGCCGGGAAAGGCCGGCCCCCGGGGTGGACCCGTCAGAGGATGTCGGCGCAGTACACCCGGCCCGCGCCCAGCACGCCGGCGCGGCGGTCGGCGAAATAGCGTTCGAGCGTCGCCTTCACGGTGCGGAAGGCGATCTCCTCCCACGGGATCTCGTCTTCCGTGAACAGGCGGGCCTCGATGGTCTCGTAGCCCGGCGCGAACTGGTCGCTCTGGAGCGTCGCGAGGAAGAACATATGCACCTGCCCGACGCGCGGCACGCTGAGCACCGAAAAAAGCGGGCCCATCTCGATGTGCGCGCCGGCCTCCTCGTCGGTCTCGCGGGCCGCGCCCTCGGCGGTGGTCTCATGCAGTTCCATGAAGCCCGCCGGCAGCGTCCACTTCCCCCAGCGCGGCTCGATGTTGCGCTTGCACAGCAGCACGCGGTCGCCGAGCACCGGCACCGTGCCCACCACGTTCAGCGGGTTCTCGTAGTGGATCGTGTGGCAGGCCGGGCAGACCGCGCGCAGCTTGGTGTCACCGTCGTCGGGCACGCGGTACACCACGGCGGTTCCGCATTCACGGCAGTGCTTGATGGGGCTGCGAACGGTCATGGGGATCGGGGGAATGGGCCCCCGGCAGCGAGGGCGTGATGGATGGATGCGATGGAGGGGGCGCCTCGAGACGCCGGGCAGGGCTTCAGACCATTTCGACGCGCAGCGTTCCCAGGCCTTCGACACCGCCTTCCAGGACGTCGCCGCGCACCACGGCGGCCACGCCTTCGGGAGTGCCGGTGAAGATGAGGTCGCCGGGCTGCAGCTCCCAGGCGGCGGAGAGGTGCTCGATCGTCTCGGCGATGTTCCAGATCAGCTGCGACACGCTGCTGCGCTGGCGGTCGGCGCCGTTGACCTGCAGCCAGATGCCCGCCTTGGCCACATCGCCGGCCTGCACGGCGGGCGTGATCGGGCCGATGGGTGCACTGTGGTCGAAGCCCTTGCCGATGCTCCAGGGGCGGCCCTGCTTCTTCATGTCGTTCTGCAGGTCGCGCCGGGTCATGTCCAGGCCGACGGCGTAACCCCAGATGTGCTGCAGCGCGTCCGCCGCGGCGATGTTCCTGCCGCCCTTGCCGATCGCCACCACCAGTTCGATCTCGTGGTGCAGGTTGGCCGTGAGGCTGGGGTAGGGCATCTTGCCGGTTTCGCCCGCCGCCACGGGCAGGACGGCGTCGGCCGGCTTCATGAAGAAGAACGGCGGCTCGCGGCCCGTGAAGCCCATCTCCTTCGCATGTTCCTCGTAGTTGCGGCCGACGCAGTAGATGCGGTGGATCGGGAAGCGCTCGGCCGTGCCCGCCACGGGCACGCTGGGGATCGGGGCGGGAGAAATCACGTAGGTCATGGGGAATGTCGTCTCGTCGTGTGGTGGGCGGTCGAGCGCGCCGTGCGGGCGCGGCGCGCTGCCAGAGTGTGCCATGCACGGGACGTTATGCTCGCCGGACCATGAAGCTGTTCAACTACTTCCGATCTTCCGCCTCCTACCGCGTGCGCATCGCGCTGGCGCTGAAGGGGCTGGCCTACGAGTACGTTCCCGTGCATCTGGTGCGTGCCGAGCACCGCGATCCCGATTATGCGGACCGGGTGGGGGATGCGCTGCTGCCGGCGCTGGAGCTGGACGACGGCACCACGCTCGTGCAGTCCATGGCGATCATCGAATTCCTGGACGAAACCCATCCGGCGCCCCCGCTGCTGCCCGCCGATGCCCTCGGACGCGCGCACGTGCGGGCGCTGGCCCAGATGGTGGCGTGCGAGATCCACCCCGTGAACAACCTGCGCGTGCTGAAGTACCTGACGCAGACGCTCGGCCAGGACGACTCCGCCAAGACCTCCTGGTACCGGCACTGGGTGCGCAGCGGGCTGGAAGCCTTCGAGCGGCAGCTCGGCCTGCTGGCCGAGGACCGCCGGGCGGGCGGACTGCCGCCGTCGCGGTTCTGCTGGGGGGACACCCCGACGCTGGCGGACTGCTGCCTGGTGCCGCAGATCTTCAACGCCCAGAGGTTCCAGGTGGACCTGGCCGGCCTGCCGCGCACCCTGGCGGCGTGGGAGGCCGCGACGGCGCTGCCGGCCTTCCAGGCGGCCCATCCGTCCGCCTGCCCGGATGCCGAGGGCTGACGGCGTGGCGGCCGGCCCCATCGCCGACCGCGGGCTTCCGCAGGGATGGCTGGTGCCCGACTGGCCCGCGCCCGCGCACGTGCATGCGCTGTGCACCGCGCGCGCCGGCGGGGTGAGCCAGGGGCCCTGGGAGGCGTTCAACCTCGGCGACCACGTGGGAGACGACCCGGAGGCAGTCCGGGAGAACCGCCGCCGCCTGCGCCGGTGGCTGGCCGGCCTGGAACATCCGGATGCCGCCACGGCCGTGGCACCCACCTTCCTGAAACAGGTCCACGGTACGGCCGTGGTGGATCTCGACGCGGGCGTGCCCGACGGCACCGAAGCCGATGCGTGCGTCGCCAGCCGCCCCGGGCGTGCCTGCACGGTGATGGTGGCGGACTGCCTGCCGGTGCTGTTCACGAACCGGACGGGCACGCGGGTGGCCGCGGCGCACGCCGGCTGGCGCGGCCTGGCCGGCGGTGTGCTGGAGCAGGCCGTCGCGCGGTGGGTGACGGCGACCCTGCCGGCGGAGGCCGGATCGACGCAGCCGTTCCCTGGCCTGGGTGCTATTGCAGGGCACGGCGTGCTCGCCTGGCTCGGACCCTGCATCGGCCCTTCCGCTTTCGAAGTGGGTGAAGAGGTACGGCAGGCGTTCTGCGCGCAGGACGCAGGCGCGGCAGCGCATTTCACGGCCGCGCGCCCCGGCAAGTACCTGGCGGACCTGCCCGGCCTCGCGCGGCGCCGGCTCGTGGCGCTGGGGGTGGAGGGTGTCTACGGCAACGACGGCAGCGACGCGTGGTGCACCGTCCTGCAGTCGTCACGGTTCTTTTCGCACCGGGCCTCGATGGAGCGGTTCGGGGCCAGCGGCGGGCGCTTCGCCGCCTGCGTGTGGCTCGGCGGGGCCGCCGGGTAGCCCGAGGGTGGGCGAGGCCCGGCCCGCCCCGGCCTCAGGGGCTTTGGCGGCCTGTGCCTTGGCCTGGTACGCCTCGGCCTCGCTCCGCTCCCGCTCGCGCAGGGCCCGCTTGCGGGCCGGCGTGCCCAGGATGTACGCCACGATGGCGACGGGCACCAGGCCATAGAAGATGAACGTCACCGCGGCGCCCAGCAGGCTGCCCTGCGGGCTCGCCGCCTCCGCGACCGCCATCATCACCGTCACATACAACCAGCCGATGACTACCAGATACATGGGGCTCCATTCCGAAAACTGAGCTATATCGTGAAAAACCGAAAGCGGCATTGCCTCGTGGCCTTCCGCTCGGCAACAATGCCGGTGTGCGTTCCCGCGGGATGGCCCTGCGGGATGGCATGATGGGGAGAGGAGACACGTTCATGGATTTTGATGCAGGCTGGGCCGCGAACGCCCAGCAGATCCAGCAGAAGCTGAGCGAAAGCTGGACGCAGGCGCTCGCCGCGTTCCGGCAGGCCGGTGGCGGTGCCGCCGCGAACGGCGATCCCGCGCAGGCGCTGCCCGCGATCCGCTTTTCTCCCGACAAGCTCGCGGAACTGCAGCAGCAGTACCTGAAAGAGGCCTCGGAGCTCTGGAGCCAGGCGATGCGCCCGGCCGAACTCAAGGACCGGCGGTTCAGCGCCACGGCCTGGTCCGAGAACCCTATGGCGGCCTTCTCGGCAGCCGCCTACTTGCTCAATGCGCGCACCCTGATGGGCCTGGCCGAGGCGGTGGATGCCGACGCCAAGACCCGTGCCCGCCTTCGCTTCGGCGTGGAGCAGTGGATGGCCGCGATGGCGCCCAGCAACTTCCTCGTCTTCAATCCCGAGGCGCAGAAGAAGGCGATCGACACGCAGGGCGAGAGCATCGCGAAGGGCGTCGCCAACATGCTGCACGACATGCGCCAGGGGCATGTGTCGATGACCGACGAGACCGTCTTCGAGGTCGGCCGCAACGTGGCCACGTCCGAAGGCGCGGTGGTCTACGAGAACGCGCTGTTCCAGCTCATCGAGTACAAGCCGCTGACGCCCAAGGTGCACGAGCGGCCGCTGCTGGTGGTGCCGCCCTGCATCAACAAGTTCTACATCCTCGATCTGCAGCCCGAGAACTCGCTGATCCGCCACGCGGTGTCCGAGGGCCACCGCACCTTCGTGGTGAGCTGGCGCAATCCGGACGAGAGCCTGGCCCACACCACCTGGGACGAATACATCGAGGATGCCGTCCTCTGCGCCATCGAGACCACCCGCGAGATCGCCGGCAGCGACCAGATCAACGCGCTGGGCTTCTGCGTCGGCGGCACGATGCTCGCGACGGGCCTGGCCGTGCTGGCCGCGCGCGGCGAAGAGCCCGTGGCCAGCGCCACCTTCCTCACCACCTTCATCGACTTCGCCGAGACCGGCATCCTCGACGTGTTCATCGACGAGAGCTTCGTGCGCTTCCGGGAGATGCAGATGGGGCAGGGCGGACTCATGAAGGGCCAGGACCTTGCCTCTACCTTCAGTTTCCTGCGACCGAACGACCTCGTCTGGACGTACGTCGTCGGCAACTACCTGAAGGGCGAGACGCCGCCTCCGTTCGACCTGCTCTACTGGAACAGCGACTCGACCAACCTGCCCGGGCCGTTCTACGCCTGGTACCTGCGCAACCTCTACCTCGAGAACAACCTCGTCAAGCCCGGTCGGCTGACGGTGTGCGGCGAGCCGATCGACATGAACCTGGTCGATCTGCCCGTCTACATCTACGGCTCGCGGGAGGACCACATCGTTCCCGCCGCCGCGGCCTACGCATCCACCCAGGCGCTGCCGGGCGACCGGCGGTTCGTCATGGGCGCATCGGGCCACATCGCGGGCGTGATCAATCCCCCGGCCAAGAAGAAGCGCAGCCACTGGCTCCGCGAGGACGGCGTGTTTCCCGAGACCCTGGCGGACTGGCTGGCGGGCGCGACCGAGCACCCCGGCAGCTGGTGGACCGACTGGGCCGGCTGGCTCCGCGGCCATGCGGGGCCCATGGTGGCGGCCCCCCGACGCTACGGCAAGGGCGCCCGTTTTCAGGCCATCGAGCCGGCACCGGGGCGCTACGTGCGCCAGCGCTCCTGAATTTTCACCTCATTCGTTCATTCACCATTCTTAGGATCGACATGGAAGATATCGTCATCGTTTCCGCCGTCCGCACGCCCGTGGGCAAGTTCGGCGGCGCGCTCGCCAAGACCCCAGCCACCGAACTCGGCGCCATCGTGATCAAGGAAGCCCTGGCGCGCGCCAACGTGCCGCTCGACCAGGTGGGCGAAGTGATCATGGGCCAGGTGCTGACGGCGGGTGCGGGCCAGAACCCCGCCCGCCAGGCCATGATGAAGGCGGGCGTGGCGAAAGAGACGCCGGCCCTGACCATCAACGCCGTCTGCGGCTCGGGACTGAAGGCCGTGATGCTCGCCGCCCAGGCCGTCGCCACCGGCGACAGCGAGATCGTGGTCGCGGGCGGCCAGGAGAACATGAGCCTGTCGCCCCACGTGCTCAACGGCTCGCGCGACGGGCAGCGCATGGGCGACTGGAAGATGGTCGATTCGATGATCGTGGACGGCCTGTGGGACGTCTACAACCAGTACCACATGGGCATCACCGCCGAGAACGTCGCCAAGCAGGAGGGCATCTCCCGCGAGCAGCAGGATGCCCTGGCCCTCGCCAGCCAGCAGAAGGCGGCCGCGGCGCAGGACGCCGGCCGCTTCAAGGACGAGATCGTGGGCGTGAGCCTGCCGCAGAAGAAGGGCGATCCCGTCCTGTTCGAGGCCGACGAATACCTGAACCGCAAGACCAGTGCCGAAGCCCTCGCGGGCCTGCGCCCGGCCTTCGACAAGGCCGGCACCGTGACGGCGGGCAACGCCTCCGGCCTCAACGACGGCGCTGCCGCCGTGGTGGTGATGAGCGCCAAGAAGGCGGCCGAACTCGGCCTCAAGCCCCTGGCCCGCATCGTCGCCTACGCCACGAGCGGCCTCGACCCGGCCACGATGGGCCTGGGCCCGATTCCCGCCACCCGCAAGGTGCTGCAGCGCGCGGGCTGGGATGCCGGCGACGTCGATCTGTTCGAGCTCAACGAGGCGTTCGCTGCGCAGGCCTGCGCCGTCAACAAGGGCCTGGGCATCGATGCCGCCAAGGTGAACGTCAACGGCGGTGCGATCGCCATCGGCCATCCCATCGGCGCCTCCGGCTGCCGTGTGCTGGTCACGTTGCTGCACGAGCTGCAGCGCCGCGATGCCCGCAAGGGCGTGGCCGCGCTGTGCATCGGTGGCGGCATGGGCGTGTCGCTGGCCGTCGAGCGGGTCTGAACGGTTCGAGGGGGCGCTGCTGGGTGTTTACCTCAGCCCCGGGCCCCTGGAACTTGGATAGAGTGATTGTGTGAATCGTTGATCAGGAGATACATGATATGAACCAGAAAGTAGCGTATGTCACGGGGGGCATGGGTGGCATCGGCACGGCCATCTGCCAGCGGTTGCACAAGGAAGGCTTCAAGGTGATCGCGGGATGCGGCCCCACGCGCGACCACGCGAAGTGGCTGGCCGAGCAGAAGGAGCAGGGCTTCACGTTCCACGCATCGGTCGGCAACGTGGGTGACTGGGATTCCACGGTCGCGGCCTTCACCAAGGCCAAGGCCGAGCACGGCACGGTCGACGTGCTGGTGAACAACGCCGGCATCACGCGTGACCGCATGTTCGTGAAGATGTCCCGTGAAGACTGGGACGCCGTGATCGAGACCAACCTCAACAGCATGTTCAACGTGACCAAGCAGGTCGTGGGCGACATGGTGGAGAAGGGCTGGGGCCGCATCATCAACATCAGCAGCGTGAACGGCGCCAAGGGCCAGGCCGGCCAGACCAACTACTCGGCCGCCAAGGCGGGCATGCACGGCTTCTCGATGGCGCTGGCGCAGGAACTGGCGACCAAGGGCGTCACGGTGAACACCGTGAGCCCGGGCTACATCGGGACGGACATGGTGAAGGCGATCCGCCCGGACGTGCTCGAGAAGATCGTGGCGACGGTGCCGGTGAAGCGCCTGGGCGAACCCAGCGAGATCGCCTCGATCATCGCCTGGCTGGCCTCGGAAGAGGGCGGCTATGCGACCGGCGCCGATTTCTCGGTGAACGGTGGTCTGCACATGGGCTGAGGCCACTTGCCCACGCCCGCCCTGGGTGGACGTGGGCCCTGTGCTTTCGGGCAAAAGAAAACCCCGCCTCGGCGGGGTTTTTCAATGGGTAGAGGAATGTCGGGGGGAGCAATGAGCCTAACCCACCCGTGGACCGCTTCCGGCGCTTCAGAAACGGAAGGGGGCGCGCTTGCGGTCGCGTTCGTCTTCGGGCCAGGCAGACAGGATTGCAGAGGGGTTCATCGTTAGCTCCTTGATGGGTAGACAACGCGGAGGCCTGAAACCGCGTTGACAGCAGAACGAAAAAAAATGCAACCGGCCGAAGACGATTCTTTTGCTATCGAAACGGGAGCTGCACCGCCAGCGCCGCAAAGGATTAAAGCAACAAATTGCAGGATGGGGTTACAGCCTTTTACTTGTCCGCGGTCTGCTCCAGCGCTTCGATCTGTTCAGAAATCTCGAGCCAGCGCTCTTCCAGGCGGTCGGTCTCGTCGCCGCAGGCCTTGAGCCGCCGTCCCCCCTCCGCGATCTCGGCAGGAGGCAGTGGCTGGCTCAGGCGCTGTTCCAGCTCGGCCTTTTCGCCAGCCAGGATGGCGAGGCGCTGGGTGATCTTTTCCAGCTCGCGCTTGAGCGGCTTGGTTTTCTCCGCCAGTTGCTGGCGGGCCTGGGCATCCAGCTTGCGCTGTTCGCGGGAGTCGCGCACCGGAGCGGAAACCGCCGGCGGCGTGGCCGCTGGGACGGCCGGCGCGGAAGCCGGCGCGGGCGCTGCCGCCTTGGCTGCGGCAGGAGCCGCCTTGCCCTGGGCCGCCGAGGCGGGAGCTGCCGCTGCGATCCGCTCTTCCTCGCGCAGGCGCTTGGCTTCGTCCAGCAGGTAGCGCTGGTAGTCGTCCAGGTCGCCATCGAAGGGGCCGACCACGCCGCGCCCGACCAGCCAGAACTCGTCGCACACCGCCCGCAGCAGCGCCCGGTCATGGCTGACCAGCATCAGCGTGCCCTCGAATTCGTTGAGCGCCATGGCCAGGGCCTCGCGCGTGGCGAGGTCCAGGTGGTTGGTGGGCTCGTCCAGCAGCAGCAGGTTCGGGCGCTGCCACACCATCATCGCCAGCACCAGCCGGGCCTTCTCGCCGCCGCTCATGGTGCCCACGGCCTGCTTGACCATGTCGCCGGTGAAGTTGAAGGTGCCCAGGTAGCTGCGCAGGTCCTGCTCGCGCGAGGGCTGCTTGGCATCGGCGCCCATTTCCTTGGCCAGGCGGATCATGTGTTCCAGCGGCGTGTCCTGCGGGCGCAGCACGTCCAGTTCCTGCTGGGCGAAGTAGCCGATGCGCAGGCCCTTGCCTTCGATGATCTGGCCGGCCAGCGGCTTCATGTCGTGCGCCACCGTCTTCACGAAGGTGGACTTGCCCTGGCCGTTGGCGCCCAGGATGCCGATCCGCTGGCCCGCCATCACCGACTTGCTCACGCCCGTGAGGATGATCTTGGGTGGTACGGCCTCGTCCTCGGCGGTGTAGCCGAAGGAGGCGTTGTCGATCGACATCATCGGGTTCGGTATGTGGCCCGGCTCCTTGAATTCGAACGTGAATTCGGCCTCGGCCAGCAGCGGCGCCACCTTTTCCATGCGTTCCAGCGCCTTGACGCGGCTCTGCGCCTGCTTGGCCTTGCTGGCCTTGGCCTTGAAGCGGTCGATGAACTTCTGCAGGTGGGCGATCTTGTCCTGCTGTTTGGCGAAGGCGGCCTGCTGCTGCTCCATCTGCAGGGCGCGCATTTCCTCGAACTTGCTGTAGTTGGCGCCGTAGCGGTTCAGCTTGGCGTTCTCGATGTGCAGCGTGACCTGGGTCACGGCATCCAGGAACTCGCGGTCGTGGCTGATGACGATCATGGTGCCGGGGTAGCCCTTGAGCCACGACTCCAGCCAGACGAGCGCGTCCAGATCCAGGTGGTTGGTGGGTTCGTCGAGCAGCAGCAGGTCGCTCGGGCACATCAGTGCGCGGGCCAGCTGCAGGCGCATGCGCCAGCCGCCCGAGAAGCTGTCCACCGGACTGTCCAGTTCGCTGGACTTGAAGCCCAGGCCCAGGATCAGCGCCTGGGCGCGCGACGTGGCGTCGTAGTCGCCCGCGTCGGCCAGGTCGGTATAGGCATGGGCGATGGCCATGCCGTCGTCGGCGGCCTCGGCGGCGGCCAGCTGGGCGCGCAGCTCGGTGAGCCGCGTGTCGCCGGACAGCACGAATTCGGTGGCGGATTCCGAGGTCTCGGGCATGTTCTGCGCGACCTGGGCCATGCGCCACTGGGAGGGCATGGAGAAATCGCCGCCGTCCTCATGCAGCGTGCGGTTGAACAGCGCGAACAGCGTGGACTTGCCCGCGCCGTTGCGGCCGACCAGGCCGACCTTCTCGCCCGGGTTGATGGTGGCGGAGACGTTGTCGAGCAGGACCTTGGCACTGCGGCGCAGGGTGACGTTTCGGAGAGTGATCATGGAAAAAACCTTGCGGGGCATCCATCGATGCCGGGGTCGCCGGGCAGGGGCAGGCGACCGGATTCAGGAAAAGGGAGCGGGCGGCACGCCGGCCGGGAGCACGGGCCGGTGTGCCGCAGGGCGTCGGGGTCGGGAGGCCGAGAGGGCAGGGTGGGGATGGCTCAGGCGATGGCCAGCAGCCGGCACCACTCGTCGCGCGCCTGGGGCGCGCCGCGTGGCGGGCGCATGGCGGCGGCTGCGGGAGCGCTCATGGCGGCGTGCCGCTGTCCCGCGACTGGAGTCCGGACCCGAGCGCCTGGCGGGTGATCAGCAGCACCTGGTCGTCGCCCGCGCTGGTGTCCAGCCAGAAGACCGGCAGTTCCGGGAAGGCCGCCTCGAAATGCGCGCGCTCGTTGCCGATCTCCAGCACCAGCACGGCATGCTCGGACATGCGCGCGGGCGCGTCGGCCAGCAGGCGGCGGACGAAGTCCATGCCGTCCGTGCCGCCGGCCAGCGCCAGCTCGGGCTCGGCGCGGTATTCGGCCGGCAGCGCCGCCATGCTCTGCGCATTGACGTACGGCGGGTTGCACAGGATCAGATCCCACGGACCGGGCAGTTCCGCCAGGCCATCCGACAGCTGCAGTGCGATGCGGTCCCGCAGGCCGTGCCGGTCCACGTTGATGCGGGCCACCGCGAGCGCGTCGGGCGAGAGGTCGGCCCCGGTCACGCGCACGTCCGGATAGGCCATGGCCGCGAGCACCGCGAGGCTGCCGTTGCCGGTGCACAGGTCGAGCACGTCGCGGGTGTGCTCGCCGAGGAATCCGTCGATGCCGCCGTCCGCGATCAGTTCGGCGATGAAGCTGCGCGGCACGATGGCGCGCTCGTCCACGTAGAAGGGCACACCCTGCAGCCAGGCCTCGCGGGTGAGGTAGGCCGCGGGCTTGCGCGTGGCGGTGCGCTGCTCGATCAGCCCGGCCACGTCCGCCTGCTGCGCGGCCGTGACGACCGCGGCCTCGTCCAGCGCCGTGTCGAGCGGCAGGCCGAGGCGCCAGAGCACCAGCCACGCGGCTTCGTCGTGCGCATTGGTGGTGCCGTGGCCGAAGGCGACGCCGGCGGCTTCGAGCCGGGCGGCGGCGCTCGCCACCAGGGCGGGGACCGTGTCGCCGCGGACAGGCGCACTGGCTGCGGTGGATACGGCGGGCTGCTGCGGATGCGTCATGCGGCCACCTGTGCGTTCAGCCGCTCCAGCGTGCGGCGGTAGATGTTCTTGAGCGGCTCCACGTCGGCGACCACCACGTGCTCGTCGATCTTGTGGATGGTCGCGTTCGGCGGGCCCAGTTCGATGACCTGCGGGCAGACGCGCGCGATGAACCGCCCGTCGCTGGTGCCGCCGGTGGTGGAGAGTTCGGTGGCGATGCCGGTCTCGTCGGCGATGGCCTGCTGCACCGCCTCCACCAGTTCGCCGGGCGTGGTCAGGAAGGGCTGGCCGCCCAGCGTCCACGACAGGTCGTACTCGAGCCCGTGCCGGTCCAGCAGGTTGTGCACGCGGGTCTTCAGGCCTTCGGCCGTGGATTCGGTCGAGAAGCGGAAGTTGAAGTCCACCACCACCGTGCCGGGGATGACGTTGGTCGCGCCCGTGCCGCCGTGCATGTTGCTGATCTGCCAGCTCGTGGGGGGGAAGTAGTCGTTGCCGCTGTCCCATTCGGTGGCGGCCAGCTCCGCCAGGGCGGGCAGGGCCTGGTGGATCGGGTTGCGTGCCAGCTGGGGGTAGGCGATGTGGCCCTGGATGCCGCGCACGGTGAGCTTGCCGGAAAGCGTGCCGCGCCGGCCGTTCTTGATCATGTCGCCGGTGCGGCGCACGGAGGTGGGCTCGCCGACGATGCACCAGTCCAGCGTCTCGCCGCGTGCGGAGAGCTGCTCCACCACCACCTTGGTGCCGTCCACCGAGGGGCCTTCCTCGTCGCTGGTCAGCAGGAAGGCGAGGGCGATGGACGGATCGGGCGTGGCGGCCAGGAACTCCTCCACGGCCACGACGAAGGCGGCGATGGAGGTCTTCATGTCGCTCGCGCCCCGGCCGTAGAGCTTGCCGTCGCGGTGCGAGGGCGTGAACGGGTTGCTGCCCCACTGCTCCAGCGGGCCGGTGGGCACCACGTCGGTGTGGCCCGCGAAGACCAGCGTGCGGGCCGCAGCGCCGTTCGCCCCCGGCATGGCGGCAGGCCGGCGGGCCCACAGGTTGCTCACGCGGAACGATTCGGGCCCGCTGTCCATGCGTTCGCAGACGAAGCCCAGCGGGGCGAGGCGCTCGGCCAGGAGGTCGAGGCAGCCGGCGTCCTCGGGCGTGACGGAGGGGCGGGAGATGAGCTGTTCGGCCAGGATCAGGGTACGGGACATCGTGGGGCGGGCGGCGGGGTGGGCGGCCCGGGAAGGGAGAGGGTGGGGGTGGGTGCCGCGCAGCCCTTGCGGAGGGTGCGCGCCGCGGCAGGCAGGTCAGTGGGGCTTCACGTCCAGGACGATCTCGGTGAACGAGGGCTGGTCCTCGTCATCGTGCGCGCCGGCATCCTTGCGGTCGCGCGCCGCCTTGGCCGCCTGCGAGAAATCGTTCTGCAGGCGCCACATCAGGTTGGTGGGCGAATCGGCGTAGGCCAGGCCTTCCTTGCGGTCGATCCGGCCTTCGAGGACCAGGCGCGCGAGATCGTGCTCGAAGGTCTGCGAGCCCTCGGCCATGGATTTCTCCATGGCTTCGCGCACGCCCGAGAAGTTGCCCTGCTCGATCATCTCGGCCACCAGCTTGGTGTTGAGCAGCACCTCGGCGGCCGGCAGGCGCTCGCCCGTGGGCGACCGCACGAGCCGCTGCGAGACGATGGCCTTCAGGGCCGAGGCCAGATCGCCCAGCATGGTGGGGCGCACCTCGACGGGGTAGAAGCTCAGGATGCGGTTCAGCGCGTGGTAGCTGTTGTTGCCGTGCAGCGTGGCGAGGCACAGGTGGCCCGACTGCGCATAGGCGATGGCCGCGGACATGGTCTCGCGGTCGCGGATCTCGCCGATCAGGATCACGTCGGGCGCCTGGCGCAGCGCGTTCTTGAGCGCGGTCTGCAGCGACTGCGTGTCGGAGCCGATCTCGCGCTGGTTGACGATGGATTTCTTGTTCTTGAACTGGTACTCGACCGGGTCTTCCACCGTGAGGATGTGGCCGGTGACCTGCGCGTTGCGGCTGTCGATCATCGAGGCCAGCGTGGTGCTCTTGCCCGAGCCGGTGGCTCCGACGACCAGCAGCAGGCCGCGCTTCTCCAAGATCAGCTCGCCGAGGATCGGCGGCAGGTTGAGGCTGGAGAGCTCCGGGATGTGCTGCGCGATGAAGCGCACCACCACCGCGTAGCTGCCGCGCTGGCGCATGGCGCTCACGCGGAAGCGGCCCACGCCGGTGAGCGGCACGCCCATGTTGAGCTCGCCCGTCTCCTCCAGTTCCTCGATGCGCGCCGGCGGCACGATCTCGGCGAGCAGGTTCTTCGGCGCGTCGAACGGCAGCAGCTGGCTGTTGACCGGCAGGCATTCGCCGTTGATCTTGATGAGGACCGGGGCGTTCGCCGAGAGATAGACATCCGAGGCCCGCTTCTCGGCCATCAATCGGAGGATCCGTTCCATCGTGCTCATGGGGTGTCCCTTTGCGAAGGTGGTGGATGGATGGGGAGATGGGTGAGGCGCGGGGGCTCGGAAGGACTGCGGTGGGACGCGCGGCGGCGCGTCAGTCGCGCAGCAGGTCGTTCAGGCTGGTGGTGGAGCGGGTCTTGGCATCGACCTTTTTCACGATGATCGCGGCGTACATGCTGTACTTGCCGTCGCCCTTGGGCAGGCTGCCGCTCACCACCACCGAGCCGGCCGGCACGCGGCCGTAGCTCACGGTGTCGGTCGCGCGGTCGTAGATGGGGGTGCTCTGGCCGATGTAGACGCCCATGGAGATCACCGAGTTCTCCTCGACGATCACGCCTTCGACGATTTCGGAGCGTGCGCCGATGAAGCAGTTGTCCTCGATGATGGTCGGGTTGGCCTGCAGGGGTTCCAGCACGCCGCCGAGGCCCACGCCGCCCGAGAGGTGCACGTGCTTGCCCACCTGGGCGCAGGAGCCGACCGTGGCCCAGGTATCCACCATGGTGCCTTCATCGACGTAGGCGCCGATGTTCACGTAGCTGGGCATGAGGATCGCGCCCTTGGCGATGAAGCTGCCGCGGCGCGCGACGGCCGGCGGCACGACGCGCACGCCGATGGCGGCCATCTCTTCGGCCGAGCGGCCCGCGAACTTGGTCGGTACCTTGTCGTAGAAGCCGAGGTTGCCGGCTTCGATCAGTTCGTTGTCCTTCAGGCGGAACGACAGCAGCACGGCCTTCTTGATCCACTGGTACACGGTCCACTGGCCGACGCCTTCGCGGGTGGCCACGCGCAGCTTGCCGGCATCGAGTTCGGCGATCACGTGCTCGACGGCGTCCTGCACCTCGCGCGGAGCGGCGGAGGGCGAGAGGCTGGCGCGGTTCTCCCAGGCGGTGTCGATGATGTTCTGCAGTTGTTGGGTCATGGTCCGTTCGGGAGTCAGGGATGGGATTGGATGAATTGCACGATGCGGCGCGCGGCTTCGAGGCATTCCTCGACCTCGGCCACGAGGGCCATGCGCACGCGGCCGGCGCCGGGATTGCGGCCGCCGGACTCGCGCGCGAGGTAGCTGCCTGGCAGCACCGTCACATTGTATTGAGCGAGCAGCGCGCGTGCGAACGCGGCGTCGTCCATGCCGAGGCGTTCCGGCACGCCGGCCCAGAGGTAGAACCCGGCGTCGGGCAGGGCGACGTCCATCACCTGCGCGAGCAGCGGCGTCACCTGCTCGAACTTGCGGCGGTACAGGTCGCGGTTTTCCTCGACATGCGATTCGTCGCTCCAGGCGGCGATGCTGGCGCCCTGCACGGCCGGCCCCATCGCGCTGCCGTGGTAGGTGCGGTAGAGCAGGAAGGCCTTCATCAGCGCGGCGTCGCCCGCCACGAACCCGCTGCGCAGGCCCGGCACGTTGCTGCGCTTGGAGAGGCTGGTGAAGGCCACGAGGTTGCGGAAATCGGTACGGCCCAGCCGGGCGGCGGCCTCCAGCCCGCCGAGCGGCGGCTCATCGCGGAAGTAGATCTCGCTGTAGCACTCGTCCGAGGCGATCACGAAGCCGTGGCGGTCGCTGAGCGCGAAGAGCTTTTCCCATTCCGCGAGCGGCATCACCGCGCCCGTGGGGTTGCCGGGGGAGCACACGAAGAGCAACTGCGTCGCCTGCCAGACTTCTTCCGGCACGCCGTCCCAGTCCACCGCGAAATTGCGCGCCGGGTCGCTGGGGGCGTAATAGGGGCGGGCGCCGGAGAGCAGGGCCGCGCCCTCGTAGATCTGGTAGAACGGATTGGGGCAGACCACCGTGGCGCCGCCCTGCGTGGGGTCGATGACGGTCTGGGCGAACGCGAACAGCGCCTCGCGCGAGCCGTTCACCGGCAGCACCTGCGTGGCCCCGTCGATGGCGATGCCGTAGCGCCGCTGCAGCCATTGCGCGCAGGCCTCGCGCAGGCGCGGGTCGCCGGCGGTGGCCGGGTAGCTGGCCAGGCCGCCGAGGTGGTCCATGAAGGCCTGCTGGATGAAGGCGGGGGTGGGATGGCGCGGCTCGCCCATGCCCAGGCTGATGGGCGGGAGGCCGGCAGGAGGCTGCACCCCCGCGAAGAGCTGCCGCAGGCGCTCGAACGGATAGGGCTGCAGATGGGAGAGCAGGGGATTCATGGGGCGCCATTATCGGGGCAGCATGGCGCCGGCCCCGGCGGACTCGGCGTAATCCCGCCTTGTCAAACCGCCGTAAGTACTGGTCAATACGATCCGGGCGTTTACAAATAGCAACACTGGAACACGGAGGAGATGAGGATGGCTGTTTCCCTGCTCTTGCGCCCGGCCGTCAGGCTGCTGCGCGGATTGCGCATTCCGGCCAAGACCGCCGTGTGCACGGCCGCTGCATGGCTGGCCCTCGGTGCCACGCTCTGGGCCTGCGCAAGCCACGGGCCGGCTGTGGGCGGTTGCGTGGCGCTGGCCTGCGGGCTGCTGCTGGCCTATCTCGGTGCGGCGCTGGCGGCCGGGCTCTCCACCGACCTGCGGAACCTGGCGGATGCGATGGAGGCCGCGGCCCGCGGAGACCTGTCCCGGAACGCCGCGGCGGCCGGCCGCGACGAGCCGGCACTGCTCGCGGCGGCGCTGGAGCGCATGGTGGTGACCCTCTCGTCCATGGTGGCCGACATCCGGAGCAATGCGGCGCTGGTCGCGCACGCGGGCCACAGCCTGGCGGCCGACAACCGGGCGCTGGCCGAGCGCACGGAGCAGCAGGCCGCGAGCCTGGAGCAGACGGCGGCGAGCGTGGAGCAACTGGTGGCCGCCGTGCAGCAGAACGCACAGACCGCCAGCGCCGCGGACCGGCGCGCCGCGGATCTGCGCTCGGCGGCCGACGCGGGCACGCTCGCCATGGACCGGGCCGCGGAGTCGGTGCAGGCGATCCAGCAGGGTGCGCGGCGCATGGCAGAAATCACCGGCGTGATCGATTCCATCGCGTTCCAGACGAACATCCTCGCGCTCAACGCCGCGGTGGAGGCGGCGCGTGCGGGCGAGCAGGGGCGCGGCTTCGCCGTCGTGGCGGCGGAAGTGCGCACGCTGGCCCAGCGCTCGGGCCAGGCCGCGCGCGAGATCCGCGACCTGATCGGCGATTCGGTGCGGCAGGTGGAATCGAGCGCCGGGCTGATGCGCACGGCGGGCGAGGGCATCGCGGGCATGGCCGACGGCATCCGCAGCGTCGCGGCCCACGTGAGCGAGATCTCGGGCTCCGGCGCGCAGCAGAGCGCGGGGCTGGGGGAGATCAGCGCAGCCGTGCAGCAGATCGACGGCGTGACCCAGCACAACGCGCGCATGGTGGGGCAGGCCGTGCAGCAGGCCGAGGCGCTCGGGCAGCGCGCCGACACGCTGGCACGCGCGGTGCAGGCGTTCCGGCTGCAGCAGGGCACGGCGGACGAAGCCATGGCGCTGGTGGAGCGGGCCGCGGCACGGCGCGGCACGGCCGGCTCGCGGGAAGCGTTCCTGCAGACCGTCACCGATCCGGCGCAGCCCTTCCACGACCGTGACATGTACGTGTTCGTGCTGCATCCGGACGGCCGCTACCTGGCCTTCGGCGGCAATCCCGCCAAGGTGGGGACGCGGGTGCAGGACATCCCCGGCATCGATGGGGATCGCCTGGTCGCGGACATCGCCGCGCAGGCTGCGCGCGGGCCGGGCTGGGTGGAATACGACATCACGAACCCGGCCACCGGCAGGGTGCAGACCAAGATGTCCTTCGTGCAGGCCCTGGACGGTCTCTACCTGGGGTGCGGCGTGTACAAGTCGCTCGCGGCACGGCCGTGAGCCGGCGGACACGCACCGGCCTGCCCGCGCCGCGCGGGCAGTCAGCGGGGCGCGTCGGTTCCGGCGCGGCGCTCGCGCGCGCGTGCCAGCGCGGCGGCGATCGCGTCCCGGCGGGCCGCGGCCGCGGCGTCCGCGTTTCCCGGGGCGTCCCGCGTGCCGTCGGCAGCCCCTGCCTCGCTGCAGGAGGCGCGTTGCGGGCTGGCCGGCAACTGGGGTGATACCCGCTCGTCCGGGCCGGCATCGGCCGTCGCCCTGCGCCGCCGGTGGTCCGCATAGCGGAGGCGTGCGTGATCGGCCTGGTCCGCGGACCAGGCCGCCCACCCGGTCGCCGTGCCGCTCGCGTTCTCCAGCACGATGCAGTCCACCGGGCAGACCGGGATGCAGAGTTCGCAGCCCGTGCAGTGGCCCGCGATGACCGTGTGCATGTGCTTGTGGGTGCCGAGGATCGCGTCGGTCGGGCACGCCTGGATGCACAGCGTGCAGCCGATGCACCAGTTCTCGTCGATCACGGCGATGGTGCGCGGTGCCTCCGCCCCGCAGGCCGGGTCGAGCGGCAGCGCGGGGCGCCCGGTCAGTGCGGCCAGGCGCGCCACGCCCTCGGCGCCCCCGGGAGGGCAGCGGTTGATCGGTGCGCCTTCGTGCGCCACCGCCTGCGCGTAGGCGGCGCAGTCGGGATACCCGCAGCGCGTGCACTGCGTCTGGGGCAGGGCCGCGTCGATGCGCGCGGCCAACCCCTGCCGCACGGCGTGGTCTCCGGGGATCAAGCCTTGCGCGCGCCGCGCCGGTTGCGCTCGGCCAGCGCCGCGGCGGCGATCGGCAGCTCGGCGGGCATTTCGACGGCGGCCGGGTTCGCGGGCTTCACCGATGCGGCGGCAGTGGCGGAAGCCACCGGGGCCACGGGCGGCGCGGAAACGGGATCGGCCACGGCAGCGGCAGCCGGTGCGGCTGCGCCGTTGCGGCGGCGCGGTGCGTCTTCGCTGGGCACCTGGGCGCTGTCGACGGTGGTGGCCGGCTGCGGATCGTGGGCCAGGATGAAGTCGCGCACCTGCGGATACACGGTCTCGCGCCAGCGGCGGCCGCTGAAGATGCCGTAGTGGCCCGCGCCCTGCACCTCGAAATGGCGCCGGTCCTGCGCGGGGATCGAGGTGCACAGGCCGTGCGCGGCCTCGGTCTGGCCGGAGCCCGAGATGTCGTCGAGCTCGCCCTCGATGGTGAGCAGTGCCGTGCTGCGGATGTCCTGCGGGCGCACGCGCTCGGGCTGGCCTTCGGGCGAACGCACGTCCCAGGTGCCATGCACGAGGTTGTAGTCCTGGAACACGGTCTTGATGGTTTCGAGGTAGTAGTCGGCGTCCATGTCGAGGACGGCGTTGTACTCGTCGTAGAACTTGCGGTGCGCCTCGGCGCTCGCGTCGTCGCCCTTGATCAGGTCCTTGAAGTAGTCGTAGTGGCTCTTGGCGTGCCGGTCGGGGTTCATCGCGACGAAGCCCGTGTGCTGCAGGAAGCCCGGGTACACGCGCCGGCCGGCGCCGGGGAAGCTGTCCGGCACCGGGTAGATGACGTTGTTCTCGAACCACTCGAAGCTGCGCTGCGTGGCGAGGTTGTTCACCGCCGTGGGGGATTTGCGCGCGTCGATCGGGCCGCCCATCATCGTCATCGACAGCGGCGTCTTCTCGCCGCGGCTGGCCATGAGCGACACGGCCGCCAGCACCGGCACGGTGGGCTGGCACACGCTCATCACGTGGCAGTTGCCGTAGCGGCCCTGCAGCAGGCGGATGAACTCCTGCACGTAGTTGACGTAGTCGTCGAGATGGAACTCGCCCTCGGACAGCGGCACGAGGCGGGCGTTCTTCCAGTCGGTGATGTAGACCTTGTGGCCCTGCAGCATCGTGCGCACCGTGTCGCGCAGCAGCGTGGCGTAGTGGCCGGACAGCGGCGCCACGACCAGCACGGCCGGCTGGCGCTTGATGGTCTCGAGCGTGGAGGGCGTATCGCAGAAGCGCTTGAAGCGGCGCAGTTCGCAGAAGGGCTTGTCCATCTCCACGCGCTCGTGGATGACGACTTCGCTGCCGTCCACCTCCACGGTGGAAATGCCGAACACAGGCTTCTCGTAATCCTTGCCCAGGCGGTAGAGCAGGTCGTAGCCGGCGGACATCCGCTGCGCATAGGTCGTATGGCTGAACGGCGAGACCGGATTGCTGTAGATCTTGGAAACCGTCTGGGCCAGTTCCGCAAACGGCTCCATCAAGGAACGCTGGGTTTCGTAGAGGTTGTACAGCATGGGGGATTCGCCGAAAAATGTTGCAGTGCAATATAGCAGCAGTTCGCGCCAGGCGTATGGCGTGGAACTACGGATGGGGAGTCGCCAAGGCGACAGCCGGAGGCGGACGACTGAAGTGCCCCGTGCGCTGCGTTTTCAGGAGCAGTAAGCGGAAGTAACCATGTCGGCAATGCGTCTTTTGCGCCGGCCGTGGCGGTCAGCCGTGGTCGCGCAGCCAGGCTTCGAAGGCTTCGCGGGAGCTGTTGCGCAGGGCCCTGCGGAACATCACGCGATCCCCCAGGTAGAGGCAGTGGCGGATCACCGTGTAGGCGTTGAAGCCCGTCTGCGGATTGGTTTCCTCGAAATGCTGTTTGTAGCGCTTCACGGTGCCGAGCGTGGCCCGCAGCAGGGTGTTGAACTGCGACCGGGTGATGCCCGGCGCCCACCCGCGGATGTCGGCCACGAACAGGTCCACCTTGCGGGGATCGAAGTCGGAATCCTTGAAGAAGTGGTTGGCGATCTTCAGGAAGGTGAAGGCGTTGAGCTCGCTCCCGGCGGGCACGGGGCGCTCCCGGGCGGCTTCGCTGGCCGGGTCGGTGTCGGCCGTATCGGGCGCGTCGGTCTCGTCGGGGGCCTGCAGCAGCCCGGCCTCGGTCTCGTCGCGGATCTGCCGGAACTCGCGGTCGGCCAGCTCGAACAGCGCCGAGAGCACGTTGATGCGGCGCTTGAGCTGACCGGGAATCGCCTTCTTGTACTTGATCTTGTGGTCCAGCACGCTCCAGGAGTCCTGGATGATGGTGCGCACCTGCAGCTCGAACGGCTGCGCGGCATAGGCCGCATGCTCGGGGAGCCCGGCCTGCGCGGTATTCAGCCGCAGGTCCAGGTGCAGGCCCTTGTATCCGAAGGAGCCCTCGGTGCTTTCCATCGCCGACACCTTGTCGGTCACGTCGATCACGTCGAAATGGGAGCGCACCGCGTGGGCCGCCTTTTCCAGCTCGTCCTCGTAGAGGCAGACCACGCGCACGCCGATCAGATCGGTGATGTAGTGGCGAATTTCGTAGGGCGTGTTCGCTTCTTCGAGGGCGGCACGGTATTTACGGGAGAACTTCGCGATACATTCCTGACGGTCCTTCACACGGCCTTCCACCTTGGTGATGTCCAGGTGCGGAGTGCGCGAGAGGATGGACTGCAGCAGGGCGATGTACGAGGCGCAGGCATATTGCAGGGCGGGCAGCTCCTGCTCGTAGAAGGCTTCGAAGGCTTTCTCTTCCCTGGAAAAATCGAGCGACGGCATGAAAAAGGCAAAAGTACCGAAAAGAGGACGATGCGCCGCCGCGGCCGGCTCGCCGGATCACGCGCGCGGGGCGATGGTAGTCCAACCCGGTGAAGGCACGGTATCCCGCCCGGTAGGACTGGGCCGCGATCCGATCGCCGCACCCGGGCTGCACGTTGCGCGCGGGCGACCGAAGGACTTGCCACGGCGCCGCGGTCGTGCCACGCTGCGCCGCCCATGAGCCCCTCACCTCCCTCCCGCCGTCCGGGCTCGCCACCTCGCACCTCCGTGCCGTTCTGGCACGTGCGCATCGTTTTCGCGCCGGTCCTGTCCGCGGCGCTGCTGGGCGTGACCTATCTCTACTGGCACCATGCGGAGAAGGTCCAGGAGACCCGCCGCCAGCAGAACTTCGAGGCGGCGGCAGAGCGGCTGGTGTCCGGTCTGCGGGGCCGCATGGGCAGCTACGAGATGGTGCTGCGGGGGCTCAAGGGCTACGTGGACAGCTCCGAGATCATCGAGCCGGGAGAATTCTCCACCTATGTGACGGCGCTGCAGTTGGACAAGACCCGTCCCGGCCTGCAGGCGCTGTGCCTGCTCGAACTGGTCCCGCACGAGAACCTGCGGCTGCATGTGCAGGCGATGCGCGCCCAGGGCCTGGACCGGTACGAGGTGCGCTCGCGCGGCGACCGGGGCGCCTATGCGCTGGTCACCCGCGTGGAGCCGCGCACGCGGGGCAACCTGAGCGCGCTCGGCTTCGACACGGGCAGCCTGCCGGCCGCGCGCGAGGCGATGGACCGGGCGCGCGATACCGGAGCGATGGCGCTCTCGGGACTGTGGAGTGTGGCCCAGGACGAAGACCCCGGGGTGATGATGTTCCTGCCCGTCTACCGCGGCGGCGGCACGCCCGCCACGCTGGAAGGGCGCCGCGAGGCCATCCACGGCTGGGTCGCGGCGCCGTTCCGCGTGGCGGTGGTGGCGAGCGCGCTGATGCGTGAACTCGATCCGGCCTTGTCCCTGCGCATCCAGGACGGCCCCGCGCCCGGCGCGGGAGAGGCGGCGGAGCTGTACGACTCGCGCGAGGGCGACGCGCCCGCGCCTGCCGGCCGCGCCGAGCCGCTGCGTGCAGTGCGCGTGCTCGACGTGGGCGGCCGGCCCTGGACGCTGACCATGGAGCCGCTGCCGGTCTTCGACCAGCGGCTCGGTCGCGACAACCACGTCCTGATCGCCTGCCTCGGGGCCCTCTTCAGCATCCTGGCGGGCTGGTTCATCGCGCTGCAGGCGACCGGCCACCAGCGGGCGCTGGCCCTGGCGCGCTCCATGACCAGCGAGTTGCGCACCGTGCGCGACAACCTGGAGGGCATCCTGCAGGCCGTGCCCGACGTGCTGTTCGAACTCGACCTGGCGGGGCGCATCCACTACCACCGCTCGGCGCTCGCGGACCTCTCCTCCGAGCCCAGCCGGGCGTTCGAGGGTCGGCTGCTGGCGGAGGTGCTGCCCGCGCCGGTGGCGTCCGAATTCCTGCAGGCGCTGCGCGAGGCCGAGGCCCAGGGCGTCTCGCTGGGCAGGCAGTTCCATCAGGACACGCCCGCCGGCCCACGGTGGTTCGAGCTGTCCGTCGCCCGCCGGCCCTCCGATCCGGCCGGCGGGCCGGGCGCCACCGCGGCCCCGCCGCACTACGTGGCGCTTGCGCGGGACATCACCAGCCGGCGCGAAACCGAGGCCGCCATGCACCAGCTGGCCTACTACGACGCGCTGACCGGCCTGCCGAACCGGCGGCTGCTGTTCGACCAGCTGCAGGCGGCGCTGGACCACGCGCGGCGGGACGGCCGCACCGGCGCGCTGTTCTTCATCGACCTGGACAACTTCAAGCAGCTCAACGATGCGCGGGGCCACGCGGCGGGCGACCGCCTGCTGGTGCAGGTGGCGCGGCGGCTGGAGCGGCTGCTGCAGGGCTTCGGCAGCGTGGTGCGCATCGGCGGGGACGAGTTCGTCGTGCTGATACCGCGCATCGCCAACGGCATCCAGGCCGGCGTGGATGCGGCGGGCGCGATGGCGGCGCGGCTGCGCGAGGGCATGGAGACGCCCTACGATCTGGGCAGCAACATCCACTATTCCGTCACCGCCAGCACCGGCGTGACGCTGTTCCCCAAGGGCGGGGAGTCGGTGGACGACCTGCTGCGCGAGGCCGATACGGCGATGTACCGCGCCAAATCCTCCGGCGCCAACCGCGTATGCTTCTTCGAGGCCGACATGCAGGCAGCGGCCCAGGAGCGGCTGGCCCTGGAGCAGGACCTCGCGCAGGCCATCGCCGAAGACGCGCTCGACATCCACATCCATTCGCAGGTGGACCGGGACGGCAGCATCTGCGGGGGCGAGTTGCTGCTGCGCTGGCAGCATCCTGCGCACGGCAGCGTGTCGCCGGCGCGCTTCGTGGCGATCGCGGAGGATTCCGGGCTGATCGTGCGGCTCGGCGCCCGGGTGATCCGCCGCGCCTGCGATGCGCTGGCACGGCTGCACGCCGCGGGGCTGGACAGGACCATCTCGGTGAACGTGAGCGCCCGGCAGTTCCGGCAGGACGACTTCGTCGGCTGCGTGCGCGACGCGCTCGCCTACAGCGGGGCCCCGGCCTCCCGGCTGATCCTGGAGGTGACGGAGACCCTGCTGGTCGAGAACTGGCAGGACACGGCGCGCCGCATGGCCGAACTGGTACGGTTCGGCGTGCGCTTCTCGATCGACGACTTCGGCACCGGCTATTCCAGCCTGGCCTACCTGAAGCGCCTGCCGCTCTACGAACTCAAGATCGACCGGAGCTTCGTGCAGGATGCGCCGGACCATCCCAACGACGCCGCGATCGTGCGCGCCATCCTGTCGATGGCCCAGCACCTGCGGCTGCGCGTGGTGGCCGAAGGGGTCGAAACCGCCGCGCAGGCGGAATTCCTCGCGCAGCATGGCTGCGATGCCATGCAGGGCTACCTGTATGCGCAGCCCGTGCCGCTGCAGGAATGGATCGCGGCGCAGACCGGAGGGGCGGAAGTGGCCTGACGGCCGCGGGAGGGGCGAGGGTCAGCTCGCAGCGGCCGGCGCGGGCTCGGGCGCATCCTGCACCACCGCCGCAGGCTCCCGCAGCGGCGTGCGCGCGATGGCCAGCACCTCGTGCGCGGGCAGATGCTTCAGGCGATGGTCGCTCCAGACCTGCCGCCAGCGCCGCGCGCCGGGCAGCCCGTTGCGCAGGCCCAGCATGTGCCGCGCGATCGCAGACCACGGCGTGCCGTGCAGCGCGGCCTCGCGTGCCATGTAGTCGACCATGGCGTCTTCGATGCCCTCGCGCGTGAGCCCGGCATCGGGCTCGCCGAAGTAGAGCGCGTCCCAGCGGGCGAGCCACCAGGGGTTGTGGTAGGCCTCGCGGCCGATCATCGCGCCGTCGAGGCCGCCGTCCAGGGCTTGCCGCACGGCCGCATCCGTGGCCAGGCCGCCGTTGATCGTGATGACGAGCTGCGGGAACTCCGCCTTGAGCCGGTGCACGACGTCGTAGCGCAGCGGCGGGATCTCGCGGTTCTCCTTGGGCGAGAGGCCTTCCAGCCAGGCGTTGCGCGCATGGACGGCGAAGACGCGGCAGCCGGCCTCGGCGACGGTGCCCACGAAATCCCGCACGAAGCCGTATTCCTCGCTGCGGCCGATGCCGATGCGGTGCTTCACGGTGACCGGCACGGCCACCGCGTCCACCATCGCCTTCACGCAGTCGGCCACCAATGGCGGCTCGTTCATCAGGCAGGCCCCGAACGCGCCGCGCTGCACCCGCTCGCTCGGGCAGCCGCAGTTCAGGTTGATCTCTCCATAGCCCCAACGCTCGCCGAGCCGCGCCGCGTGCGCGAGATCGGCCGGCTCGCTGCCGCCCAGCTGCAGCGCCACCGGATGCTCCTCCACATTGAAGCGCAGGTGCCGCTCCACGTCGCCGTGCACCAGCGCGCCCGTGGTCACCATCTCGGTGTAGAGCAGGGCGTGGCGGCTCATCAGACGGTGGAAATAGCGGCAGTGGCGGTCGGTCCAGTCCATCATGGGGGCGACGGACAGGCGCCATGCGTGGGGAGCGGCGGAAGGAGACACGGGAACGGGGGACAAAGGGTGGCGGATGCGCCGGAGGACGGCATGGCCGCCGGCAGATTCCGTGGATTATCCCATCGCGCGGAAACGCCGGCAGTGGTTCTTGCCCTCCTGCTTCGCCTCGTACATCGCATGGTCCGCCTGGCGCAGCAGCAGGTCCGGGTCGCCGCCGTCGAGCGGATAGAAGCTGAGGCCCATGCTGGCCGAGACGAACCCCTGGCCCTTGGGAAGAGGCACGGGCTGGCGCACGGCCTGCAGGATGCGTTCGATGAGCGGCCCGCAGTCCTCCGGGGTCTGGAGGCCGTTGATGAGCACCACCATCTCGTCGCCGCCCAGGCGGGCGAGGGTGTCTTCCGCGCGCAGCTGGCTCTGGATGCGGCGGCCCACCTCGATGAGAAGCTGGTCGCCGGCCGCGTGTCCGTGCTGGTCGTTCACGCGCTTGAAGCCGTCCAGGTCGAGATAGCACACGGCCAGCAACTGCCGCCGCCGCTGCGCCTGGGCGATGCCCTGCACCAGCCGGTCGGCCAGCAGGCGCCGGTTGGGCAGATTGGTGAGGCTGTCGTAGAGCGCGATGTGCTGCAGCTCCCGCTCGTGCGCCTTGATCTGGCTGATGTCGCTGATCACCACGATGTAGTGGTGCGGATGCCCCTCCTTGCCGAGCACGCTGGCGATGGAGATGCGCTGGGGCATGGCGATGCCCAGGCCGCGCCCCAGCACCTCGCCCTGCCAGTACCCCTGCGACTGCACGGAGCGCCAGATCGCCGGAAAGCGCGGCCGGCCGCCCTGCGTCTCGGTGCCGGTGTCGTCGTCCGGCTCGGCCGGCGCGGGGTAGAGGTCTTCGACCGGCGTGCCGAGCACGTCGTCGCGGCACAGCCCGGTCATGCGCTCGAAGGCGGGGTTGGCGTCCACCACATGGTGGTCGGAATCCAGGATCAGCACCGCCTCGTAGCTGTGCTCGAACACGCTGGCGGCGATGCCCAGGCGCATCTCGGCCTCCTTGATGCCGCGCAGATCGGTCAGGAAGCCCACGAACAGCGGGCCGTCCGGCGTGTCCGCACGGCCGATGGCCAGGCGCAGGGGCACGGCGCTGCCGTCGCGGTGCAGGCCGGCCACCTCGCGGCCCGTGCCGATGATGCGGGCCTCGCCGGTGGCCAGGTAGCGCTGCAGGTAGCCGTCGTGCGCCGGGGCGTGCGGCGCAGGCATCAGCATGCGGACGTTGCGGCCGAGCACCTCGGCGGCCGGGTAGCCGAAGATGCGCTCGGCCGATGGGTTGAAGCTCTGCACGATGCCGCGCGCGTCGATGGTGACGATGCCGTCCACGGCCGTGTCCACCAGCGTGCGCAGCCGGGATTCCTCGCGCCCCACCTTGCGGTAGAGGTCGCGGTACAGGATGAAGCCGTTCACCGCGCCGGCGAACAGGCCCACGCAGGCGGTCACCAGCGTCACGGTGAGCGCGAGCATCTGCACCCACTGGCGGCCGTCGCCACCGCCCGGTTCGGCCTGGCCGACGAAGCGCGCGGCCGCCATGGCGGTGTAGTGCATGCCGGAGATGGCGGTGCCCATGATCGCGCCGCCGAGCAGGTTCGCCTGCCAGGGGGAGAGTCCGATGCGCCGCTGGAGCATGAAGCGCACCCACAGCGCCGCGTTCGCCAGGCCCACGGCCACCGCGAGCGAAGCGGTGAACCAGAGCGGGTCGTAGCGCAGCAGCGGGGCCATGCGCATGGCCGCCATCCCCATGTAGTGCATGGTGCCGATGCCGGCCCCGACCAGCACGCCGCCCAGTAGCAGGTGCCGGCGCTCGACGTGCGGATGCGCCAGCAGCGACAGCGCGAGCCAGGACGCGGCCATGGCCGGCAGCATCGAAAGCAGGGTGACGGTGATGTCGTAGCCCACGGTGGTGCACAGCGTGAACGACAGCATGCCGATGAAATGCATCGACCAGATGCCGGCGCCGAGCGCCACGCCGGCGCTGGTGAGCGCGAGCCGGCGCGACAGCACCGTCTGGGCGTCGCGGGCCTGCCCCGAGAGGTGCAGCGCGAGGGTGGATGTGAGGATGGCGACCGCGACGGAGAGTGCGACCAGTGCGGGATCATGCCTGCCCGTGAGCAGTGCGTCGGCCGGCAATCCGCCGCCACCGTCCAGCAGGAAAAAACGTTCCAGCTCCAGCATGCCCGATCTTCCTCCCGGTGTGGGCGGCTGCGCATCTCCCTGGAGCGTGGCCGGGGCCACTCGCGCACCGCCGATGGCCGTCCCGTCGGCCCGACGTGTTCTTGGGTATCGTGTGGTGCCAATGATGGGGCGTGCCGCCCGGGCCGGCAAGCCGTGCGGTGAATACCCGAGGCCGGCGCTCCCGCTGCGGTCGGATCGCCCGTCCACGGGCTGCGCGGCCCGGGAAGGCGCGGCCGTGTTCAGGCCGCGGCCCGCAGGCCCCGGCTGAAATGGTCCTGCATCGCGCGGGCCGCGCCTTCGGCATCGCGGGCCGACAGCGCCGCGAGTATGTCCGCATGCTCGCGCAGCGATTCCTCGATCCGGCCCTGGCGCAGCAGCGAATTGTGGCGGTTGAGCTTCATCACCTTGCGCAGGTCCGCCACCATCTGGTTGCGCCAGCGGTTGTCCGCCAGTTCGAGCAGCCGCATGTGGAAGCGCTCGTTCACGCCGAAGAAGCGATCGCGGTCGGCCACCGAGGCCGCCAGCTCGGCATGCAGGGCCTCCAGTTCGCGCAGCTGGGCATCCGTGGCGCTTTCAGCCACCACGCGCGCGGCATCGCTTTCCAGCAGAGCCAACAGGTGATAGACGTCGTGCAGATCCTTGTCGGACACTTCGGTCACGTAGGCGCCGCGCCGCACCTTCATCGTGACCAGGCCTTCGGCGGCGAGCACCTTCAGCGCCTCGCGCAGCGGGGTACGGCTGATGCCGAACTCCTCCGCGATCTTCAGCTCGTCGATCCAGCTGCCGGGCTCCAGTGCGCGCCGGAAGATGCGCTGGCGCAATTGCTCCGCCACCTCTTCGTAGAGTGGGCGCGGGGTGAGCGGGGCAGTGGCCATGGCGCGGAATGGTACGTCATAAAAATGATGAATTAATAATTACGGAATCGGCTAGACTAGTCTTCGCTTCCCGCGCACGCCCGGAGACAAGGCGGCGCGCAATCTCCGATCGACAGCAAAACCCCGACGTGAGCCCTCCATGAGCAGCAGCCCGACGACCCCGCCCGAATTCCAGCCCGCCGATCTCGCCGCCTGGGCGAAGGCGGCGGCCAAGTCCGCACCGGGTGGCGATGTCTCCGCGCTGAACTGGGTCACGCCGGACGGCATCACCGTGAAGCCGCTCTACACCGCCGAGGACGTGGCGGGGCTGCCCCATGCCAACACCCTGCCGGGCTTCGAGCCCTACCTGCGCGGCCCGCAGGCCACCATGTACGCCGTGCGGCCCTGGACGATCCGGCAGTACGCGGGCTTCTCCACGGCGGAAGAATCGAACGCCTTCTACCGCAAGGCGCTGGCGGCGGGCGGGCAGGGCGTCTCCGTGGCGTTCGACCTCGCCACCCACCGCGGCTACGACAGCGACCATCCGCGCGTGACCGGCGACGTGGGCAAGGCCGGCGTGGCGATCGACAGCGTGGAGGACATGAAGATCCTCTTCGACGGCATTCCGCTCGACAAGGTGAGCGTCTCGATGACGATGAACGGCGCCGTGCTGCCCGTGCTGGCCGGCTACGTGGTCGCGGCGGAAGAGCAGGGTGTGCGGCAGGACCAGCTCTCCGGGACCATCCAGAACGACATCCTCAAGGAGTTCATGGTCCGCAACACGTACATCTACCCGCCCAAGCCCTCGATGCGCATCATCGGCGACATCATCGGCTACACGGCGCGGAACATGCCGAAGTTCAACTCCATCTCCATCAGCGGCTACCACATGCAGGAGGCCGGGGCCAACCAGGCGCTGGAGCTGGCCTTCACGCTGGCCGACGGCAAGGAGTACGTGAAGACGGCCATCGACTCGGGGCTGGACGTGGACGAGTTCGCCGGGCGGCTCTCGTTTTTCTGGGCGATCGGCATGAACTTCTACCTCGAAGTCGCCAAGATGCGCGCCGCGCGGCTGCTGTGGTGCCGCATCATGAAGGGCACGGGAGCGAAGAACCCCAAGAGCCTGATGCTGCGCACGCACTGCCAGACCTCCGGCTGGTCGCTCACCGAGCAGGACCCATACAACAACGTGGTGCGCACCACCATCGAGGCCATGGCGGCGGTGTTCGGCGGCACGCAGAGCCTGCACACCAACAGCTTCGACGAGGCCATCGCGCTGCCCACTGAGTTCTCGGCGCGCATCGCGCGCAACACGCAGCTCATCATCCAGGAAGAGACGCACATCACCAACGTGATCGATCCCTGGGCCGGCAGCTACATGATGGAAAAGCTCACCCAGGACATGGCTGATGCCGCCTGGAAGATCATCGAAGAGGTCGAGGCCATGGGCGGCATGACCGCCGCGGTGGACTCGGGCTGGGCCAAGCTCAAGATCGAGGCCGCCGCCGCGGAGAAGCAGGCGCGCATCGACTCCGGCAAGGACGTGATCGTGGGCGTGAACAAGTACCGCTTGGCCAAGGAAGACCCGGTCGACATCCTGCAGATCGACAACATGAAGGTGCGCGACGGCCAGATCGCGCGGCTCGAACGCATCCGCGCCACGCGCGACGCGGCGGCCGTGCAGCAGGCGCTGGACGCGCTCACCGCGGCAGCCGAATCGGGAACCGGCAACCTGCTCGATTTGTCCATCCAGGCGATCCGCCTGCGCGCCACCGTGGGCGAGGTGAGCGACGCGCTGGAGAAGGTGTTCGGCCGCCACCGCGCCGATACGCAGAAGGTGACGGGCGTGTACGCCGCCGCCTACGACTCGGCCGAGGGCTGGGAAAAGCTCAAGGGCGAGATCGACGCGTTCGCCGAGGCCGAAGGCCGCCGCCCGCGCGTGATGATCGCCAAGCTCGGGCAGGACGGCCACGACCGCGGCGCCAAGGTGGTGGCCACGGCGTTTGCCGACCTGGGGTACGACGTGGACATGGGCCCGCTCTTCCAGACGCCCGAGGAATGCGCGCGCCAGGCGATCGAGAACGACGTGCACGCGGTGGGCGTCTCCACCCTCGCGGCCGGCCACAAGACGCTCGTGCCGGCCATCATCCAGGCCCTCAAGGACCAGGGCGCCGACGACATCATCGTCTTCGTGGGCGGCGTGATTCCGCAGCAGGACTACGACTTCCTGTATGCATCGGGCGTGAAGGGCATCTACGGCCCGGGCACGCCGATCCCGGCGAGCGCGAAGGACGTGCTGGAGCAGATCAGGAAAGCCGTGGCCGCCTGAGGATGCGTGCGCCCGCGATGCCTTTCGTCCGCTCCGCCATTTCCGCAGAGGGCCGCGCATGAACGCGCACCCGCTCCACGCCGGCATCACCGGCGCGCCCGGCCCCGTGCAGCGCCGCGCCATGGCCAAGGCGATCACGCTGCTCGAATCCACCCGCGCCGACCACCGCGCGCAGGGCGACGAACTGCTCACCGCGCTGCTGCCGCACACGGGCAACGCCTTCCGGTTGGGCCTGAGCGGCGTGCCGGGCGTGGGCAAGTCCACCTTCATCGAGGCGCTGGGCCTCTACCTGATCGGCCAGGGCCACCGCGTGGCGGTGCTCACCATCGATCCGTCTTCCACGGTGTCGGGCGGCTCGATCCTGGGGGACAAGACGCGCATGGAGCAGCTCTCGGTGCACCCGCAGGCCTACATCCGCCCGAGCCCGTCCAGCGGCACGCTGGGCGGCGTGGCGGAAAAAACGCGCGAGGCGATGCTGGTCTGCGAGGCGGCCGGCTACGACGTGGTGATCGTGGAAACCGTGGGCGTGGGCCAGAGCGAGACCGCGGTGGCCGGCATGGCCGACATGTTCGTGCTCATGCAGCTGCCCAATGCCGGCGACGATCTGCAGGCCATCAAGAAGGGCGTGATGGAGATCGCCGACCTCGTGGTGATCAACAAGGCCGACATCGACCCGCATGCCGCCACGCGCGCCGAGGCGCAGATCACCTCCAGCCTGCGGCTCATCGGCCAGCACGGCAATCCCGAGCATGCGCGGCACGACGACACCCTGTGGCATCCGCGCGTGCTGCAGATCAGTGCGCTGGAAGGCCGGGGCGTGGATGCGTTCTGGGCCGCGGTGCGGGATTTCCGGCGCGTGCAGGGGGCTAACGGGCGCCTGGATGCGCGCCGCCGCCGGCAGGCCCAGTCCTGGATGTGGGAGCGCATCGATGCGGGCCTGAAGCAGGCGTTCCGCGCGCACCCGCAGGTGCAGGCGCTACTGCCCGCGCTGCGCGAGGACGTGCTCGGCGGGCGCGTCGCGGCCTCCACCGCCGCGCGGCAGCTGCTGCGGGCCGCCGGCATCACGGACCAGTGACCGGGCCCACACCCGACAACCGATCGAGCAAACAAACACACAAGCGAGCAAGCATTCGCGGACCGTTGGAAGGAAGACCATGCAAGACATCCTGGAACAGCTGGAGAAAAAACGCGAGCAGGCCCGCCAGGGCGGCGGCGCGAAGCGCATCGAGGCGCAGCACAAGAAGGGCAAGCTCACCGCGCGCGAGCGCATCGAGCTGCTGCTGGACGACGGCACCTTCGAAGAGTGGGACATGTTCGTCGAGCACCGCTGCACCGATTTCGGCATGCAGGACCAGAAGATTCCCGGCGACGGCGTGGTGACGGGCTACGGCATGATCAACGGCCGGCTGGTGTTCGTCTTCAGCCAGGACTTCACCGTGTTCGGCGGGGCGCTGTCGGAGGCGCATGCCGAGAAGATCTGCAAGGTCATGGACCAGGCCATGAAGGTCGGCGCGCCCGTGATCGGGCTCAACGATTCGGGCGGCGCGCGCATCCAGGAAGGCGTGGCGTCCCTCGGCGGCTACGCAGACGTGTTCCAGAAGAACGTGATGGCCTCGGGCGTGATCCCGCAGATCAGCATGGTGATGGGCCCCTGCGCGGGCGGCGCCGTGTATTCGCCCGCCATGACGGACTTCATCTTCATGGTGAAGGATTCGAGCTACATGTTCGTCACCGGCCCCGAGGTGGTGAAGACCGTGACGCACGAGGAAGTGACCGCCGAGGAACTGGGCGGCGCCGTCACGCACACCACCAAGAGCGGCGTGGCGGACATGGCGTTCGAGAACGACGTCGAGGCGCTGATGATGCTGCGGCGCCTCTACAACTACCTGCCGCTCAACAACCGCGAGAAGGCGCCGGTGCGCAAGAGCACCGATCCGGCGGACCGCAAGGACCTGAGCCTGGACACGCTGGTGCCCGAGAACCCCAACAAGCCCTACGACATGAAGGAGCTGATCGCCAAGACGGTGGACGACGGCGATTTCTTCGAGCTGCAGCCCGACTACGCGCGCAACATCGTGGTCGGCTTCGCGCGCATGGACGGCAACGTGGTGGGCATCGTGGCCAACCAGCCGCTGGTGCTGGCCGGCTGCCTGGACATCAAGTCGAGCATCAAGGCCGCGCGCTTCGTGCGCTTCTGCGATGCGTTCAACATCCCCGTCGTCACCTTCGTGGACGTGCCCGGCTTCATGCCCGGCACCAGCCAGGAGTACGGCGGCATCATCAAGCACGGCGCCAAGCTGCTGTATGCGTATGCCGAGGCCACGGTGCCGAAGATCACGGTCATCACGCGCAAGGCCTACGGCGGCGCCTACGACGTGATGGCTTCCAAGCACCTGCGCGGCGACGTCAACCTGGCCTGGCCCAACGCCGAGATCGCGGTGATGGGGGCCAAGGGCGCCGTCGAGATCATCTTCCGCGAGGACAAGAACGACCCCGAGAAGCTCGCCGCGCGCGAGGCCGAATACAAGGCGCGCTTCGCCAACCCCTTCGTGGCCAGCAGCCGCGGCTTCGTCGACGACGTGATCCTGCCGCACGAAACGCGCAAGCGCATCTGCCGCAGCCTCGTGATGCTGCAGAACAAGAAGATCGAGAACCCGTGGCGCAAGCACGGGAACATTCCGCTGTGAGCCGCCGCGCCGCGACGCCATGCAGGGCCCCTCGGAAGAACCCCTCGAAAACACGATGAAGACCGTCTGGATCGTCGATGGCGCCTACCTCTTCAACTACGGCAAGAGCAGGCCCTTCGATTACCTCAAGCTGAAGAACGAGATCACCCGGCTGAACGGCGGGCCGATCCGCGAGAGCTACTACCTGAACTCCGTGAGCGACCCCGCCACGGACGCGCAGAACGCGTTCCATTCGTGGATCAAGACCGCGCCGCCCCACGGGCCGAAGTTCCGCGTGCAGCTCTACAAGCTCAAGAAGATGCACATGAACTGCACGGCCTGCGGCCATTCTTTCGACCGGTGGGTGCAGAAGGGCGTGGACGTGGGCATCGCCACGCTCATCATCAAGCTGGCGGCGCAGAACGTCTACGACCGGCTGATCCTCTCCGCGGGCGACGGGGATTTCGAGGACGCGATCTCGTACGTGAAGTCCGAACTGCACAAGGAAGTGTGGGTGTCGGGCTCCGCGACCAGCCTGTCGCCCGATCTGCAGTCGTATTCGGACAACGTGCTCTGGATGGAGGACATGAGTCCGGCCATCGACCGCACCTCCTGACCGCCTGCCCGGCCCCTCATCCACGCCCGCGCCCAACCCCCTTATCCGAGGCACCATGTTCACCAAAATCCTCATCGCCAACCGCGGCGAAATCGCCTGCCGCGTGATCGCCACCGCCCGCCGCATGGGCATCGCCACCGTGGCCGTGTATTCCGATGCCGACAAGGAAGCCCGCCACGTGAAGCTGGCCGACGAGGCCGTGCGCATCGGCGCGGCGCCCTCGCGCGAGTCGTACCTGCTGGCCGACCGGATCATCGCGGCCGCGAAACAGACCGGCGCGCAGGCGATCCACCCCGGCTACGGCTTCCTCTCGGAGAACGAAGCGTTCGCCCAGCGCTGCGAGCAGGAGGGCATCGCCTTCATCGGCCCGAAGGCGCATTCGATCGCGGCCATGGGCGACAAGATCGCCTCCAAGAAGCTCGCGAACGAGGCGAAGGTCAACACCATCCCGGGCTGGAACGATGCCATCGAGTCGGCCGAACGGGCGGTGGAGATCGCGCGCGACATCGGCTACCCGGTGATGATCAAGGCCTCGGCCGGCGGCGGCGGCAAGGGGCTGCGCGTGGCCTACAACGACAAGGAGGCGCTGGAGGGCTTCACCGCCTGCCAGAACGAGGCGCGCAATTCCTTCGGCGACGACCGCATCTTCATCGAGAAGTTCGTGCAGCAGCCGCGGCACATCGAGATCCAGGTGCTCGGCGACAGCCAGGGCAACGTGATCTACCTGAACGAGCGCGAATGCTCCATCCAGCGCCGCCACCAGAAGGTGATCGAGGAGGCGCCATCGCCCTTCATCAGCGACGCGACCCGCAAGGCCATGGGCGAGCAGGCCGTGGCGCTCGCCAAAGCGGTGAAGTACCAGAGTGCCGGCACGGTGGAGTTCGTGGTGGGCAAGGACCAGGATTTCTACTTCCTGGAGATGAACACGCGCCTGCAGGTGGAGCATCCGGTGACGGAGTGCATCACCGGCCTGGACCTGGTGGAGCTGATGATCCGCGTGGCCGCCGGCGAGGCGCTACCCATCACGCAGGCCGACGTGCGCCGCGACGGCTGGGCGATCGAGTGCCGCATCAACGCGGAAGACCCGTTCCGCAACTTCCTGCCTTCCACGGGCCGGCTGGTGCGCTTCCAGCCGCCGGAAGAGAGCATGTTCCAGGCCGACACCGAGAAAAAGCTCGGCGTGCGCGTGGACACGGGCGTGTACGAGGGCGGCGAGATCCCGATGTACTACGACTCGATGATCGCCAAGCTGATCGTGCACGGCACCGACCGCGAGGACGCGATCCACAAGATGCGCGCGGCGCTCAACGGCTTCGTGATCCGCGGCATCAGCAGCAACATCCCGTTCCAGGCAGCGCTGCTCGCGCACCCGGATTTCGTATCCGGTGCGTTCAACACCGGCTTCATCGCCGAGCACTATGCGCAGGGCTTCCATTCCGAAGACGTGCCGCACGAAGATCCGCTCTTCCTCGTGGCGCTCGCCGCCTACATGCACCGCCGCTACCGCGCGCGGGCCAGCGGCATCAGCGGCCAGCTGGCGGGCCATGAGGTGAAAGTGGGCGAGCAGTTCGTCGTGGTGGCGCTGCATGCCGAAGGCCGGCACGCGCACCATGCCGTGTCAGTCACCGACTTCCAGGATGCCTCGGGCTCCAGCCTGGTGCACGTGGAAGGGCGCGACTACCAGATCAGCAGCGCCGCCACGCTCGGCCAGATCCGCGTGCAGGGCCAGTGCAACGGCATCGGCTTCACCGCCCAGGTGGAGCGGGGCGCAGGCAAGAACCCGCTGGCGCTGCGCATCGCCCACAACGGCACGCAGATCGAGGCGCTGGTGCTCTCGCCGCTGGGCGCCCGCCTGCACCGGCTGATGCCTTTCAAGGCACCGCCCGACATGAGCAAGTTCCTGCTCTCGCCGATGCCGGGCCTGCTGGTCGACGTGGCCGTGCAGGAAGGCCAGAAGGTGCAGGCCGGCGAGAAGCTCGCGGTGATCGAGGCGATGAAGATGGAGAACATCCTCTTCGCGGCGCAGGACGGCGTGGTCGGCAAGATCGCGGCCACCCGCGGCGCCTCGCTGGCGGTGGACGACGTCATCCTCGAATTCCAGTGAAGCCCGTCGCGCTCGCCTCCGCCGCCGGCGCGGGGCGCTCGCGCGGGGTGCGCACCGTGCTGACGGTGGCGGGCCTGCTGCTGCTGGGGGATGGCCTCTTGCTCATGGCGCAGCGCCACCTGAACCTCGGCGTGGTGCTGCCTGCCATGCTGGGGGCGGCATTCCTGTTCCTGGCGGTGCGGTGGCGGCAGGTGGCCGGCTGGCGGCGGGAGCGGACAGGCCGCGAGCGCCTGTGGCGCCTGGGATGGGTGCTGCTCGCGCTGTGGCTGGCCTCGGTGTTCTGGTTCTGGGGCCACCTGCGCGGCCTGGGGCTTGCGCCGGCCGAGGTGCCGCCCGTGCGGGCGATCGTGGTGCTGGGCAGCGGCACGCTGGACGGGCAACCGCGGCCGGCGCTGGCGGCGCGGCTGGACACGGCCGCGGAACTGGCGCGCCTGCAGCCGTCCGCTTGGATCGCCGTGTGCGGCGGCGTCGATCTGGGCGAGACCGAGAGCGAGGCGGCCATCATGGCCCGCTACCTGCGGGAGCGCCACGGCATCGCGCCGGACCGGCTGGTGCTGGAAGCGCAGAGCACCAGCACCGAGTTGAACCTCGCGCTCAGCCGGCCGCTGCTGCAGGCGCGCGGCGTGCCGGCGGACGCTCCCACGGCCGTGGTGACCAGCGATTTCCACCTGCTGCGCGCGGTGCATATTGCCCGGCGGCAGGGCCTGGCCGCCGTGGTGCCCGTCGGCGCGCCGACGCCGATCACCACGCGCTACAACGCCTGGCTGCGCGAGTATTTCGCGCTGGCCAGCAGCTGGGCGCTGCGCGAGCTGTGACGCAGGCGCACGGGCCGCATCCATTTCAACCCATTTCTTTTCAGGAGCCTTTCACCATGACCCCCGAACAGCGTCCCTTCAAAGTCCTCGGCATCCAGCAAGTGGCCATCGGCGGCACCGACAAGGCGCGCATGAAGCGGCTGTGGGTGGACATGCTGGGCCTCGCCCAGACGGGCACCTTCCGCAGCGAGCGCGAGAACGTCGACGAGGACATCCTCGCGATGGGGCAGGGCGCCCATGCGGTGGAGGTGGACATCATGCAACCACTCGACATCGAGAAGAAGCCCGCCGTGCACGCCACGCCGCTCAACCACATCGGCCTGTGGATCGACGATCTGCCGCGCGCCGTGGAATGGCTCACGGCGAAGGGCGTGCGCTTCGCGCCGGGCGGCATCCGCAAGGGCGCGGCTGGCCACGACATCACCTTCCTGCATCCCAAGAGCAACGACGAGTTCCCGATCGCGGGCGAGGGCGTGCTGATCGAGCTGGTGCAGGCGCCGGCGGACGTCATCGCGGCACTGGGCTGACAAGGTCCGTGATTGACATGACCCGCATCGCCCTGATCCACGCCCTGGCCCATTCGGTCGCTCCCATCAACGACGCGTTCGCGCGCGACTGGCCGGAGGCCACGCGCATGAACCTGCTGGACGACAGCCTCTCGGCCGATCTCGCGGCCGGCGGCGGCGTGCTGGACGGCGCCATGCACGCGCGCTTCGCACGGCTGGCGCGCTATGCCGTGGGCACAGGCGCGCACGGCATCCTGTTCACCTGCTCGGCCTTCGGGCCGTGCATCGAAGCGGTGGCGGCGGAGCATGCGGCGCTGCCGGTGCTCAAGCCCAACGAGGCGATGATCGACGAGGCCGCTGGCAGCGAGGGGCCGCTGGGCCTAATCGCCACCTTCGAGCCCACTCTGCGCTCCATGCCGGCGGAATTCCCTGCGGGCGTGGCGCTGGAGACCGCATTGGCGGAAGGCGCGCTCGCGGCGCTCGACGCCGGGGATGGCGAAACGCACGACGCCCTCATCGCCCGGCAGGCTGCCAAGCTCGCGGCGCGCGGGTGCACCCGCATCGCCCTTGCGCAGTTCAGCATGGCGCGTGCGCGGGATGCGTGCGCCCAGGCCTCAGGCCTGTCCGTGCTGACGACGGTGGACAGTGCCGTGCGCAAACTGCGCGGCCTGCTGGCTGCCTGATGCCGCAGTGGTGGGCACAACTGCGTCCAACTCCAGGCGCGCAGCGGATCAGAACCAGGTGGTTTACTGGCAGATGCGCGCCTGATCGCGCGCGATGCCATCCAGGCACCCCGTGGTTTTTTCAACGTGCTGTCAACGGTGGATTTTTGCGCGCATCCTCGTCCATCGTTGCGCGATATTTGCGCGGAGTTGCAACGCCTCATGGCAAACCCGGTATTTTGCGCCGGAGGCTTGGCAAGCCGCGGTGTTCTCTTCCAGAATCCGGCCGAGCCGCTCTGCGGTGACCACACGCCAAGACGATGACAACCTCCGACTCCTTGCTCACCGAAGCCCCCGCCGCCCCCGTCCAACTGCACCGGCCCGCGCGCACCCCGGCGCCCGCTGCCGGCGCCTGGAGCGTGGACGCGGTGCAGGAACTGCTCGATCTGCCCTTCATGGAGCTGCTGTGGCGCGCACAGACCGTGCACCGCCAGCACTGGCCCGCGGGCGACGTCGAACTCGCCACGCTGCTGTCGGTGAAGACCGGCGGTTGCCCCGAGAACTGCGGCTACTGCCCGCAATCCGCCGAATTCGACACGGGCGTGAAGGCGCAGAAACTGATGAGCGTGGAGGAAGTGACCACCGCCGCCCGCGCCGCGCGCGATGCCGGCGCCACGCGTTTCTGCATGGGCGCCGCCTGGCGTGCGCCGAAGGACCGCGACATCGAGAAGGTGGGCGAGCTGATCGCTGCCGTGAAGGGGCTGGGCATGCAGACCTGCGCCACGCTGGGCATGCTGGAGCCGCACCAGGCGCAGGCGCTGAAAGGCGCGGGCCTCGACTACTACAACCACAACCTGGATACCGCGCCCGAGTACTACACCGACGTGGTGAGCACGCGCGCCTACCAGGACCGGCTGGACACGCTGCGCCACGTCCGCCAGGCCGGCATCAGCGTGTGCTGCGGCGGCATCGTCGGCATGGGCGAGGCGCCGGTGCACCGCGCGGGCCTCATCGCCCAGCTCGCCAACCTCGATCCGTACCCCGAGTCGGTGCCGATCAACAGCCTCGTGCGCGTGCCCGGCACGCCGCTGGCCGACAGCGAGCCGGTGGACCCGTTCGATTTCGTGCGCGTCATCGCGGTCGCCCGCATCACCATGCCGAAGGCGCGCGTGCGGCTCTCGGCGGGGCGGCAGCAGATGGGCGAGGCCGTGCAGGCGCTGTGCTTCCTGGCAGGCGCCAATTCGATCTTCTACGGCGACAAGCTGCTGGTCACCGGCAACCCGGACGTCGAGGCCGACGTGCAGTTGCTCGCCAAGCTCGGCATGAACGGCCGCCGCGTGGCGTCCACCGAGGCGCACGACCTGCACGCGGGCTCGGCGGGCGGGGCGGGCTGCGCCTGACCGGCGCACCGCCCCGGTTCATTCCTTCGGCGGCGCGTACTCCAGCCGCCGCATGCCCTGGGTGATCGACACGGCCGCGGCGGCATAGCCCTCCCATGGGGCGTTGCCGGTGCGCAGGCGATCTCCCACCGTGGCGACCGTCCACTGCGTGCTGCCCTCCAGCGTCTCCAGCTCCTTCCAGGCCAGCGGCACCGAGATGCCCAGGCCCGGGCGCGCGCGGGCCGACCAGGCGCTCACCGTGGTGGCGCCGAAGCCGTTGCGCAGGTAGTCCACGAAGATCTTGCCCACGCGGTTGCGCGGGCCGCTCTTCGCGACGAACAGTTGGGGAATCGTGCGCGACATGTGCTGCACCACGGCCTGCGAGAATCCCTTCACCGTGTCCCAGCCGTGCAGTCGCTTGATGGGCACCACCACATGCAGGCCCTTGCCGCCGCTGGTCTTCAGGAACGACGGCAGGCCCAATTCCGTGAGCATGACGCGCATCAGCGCCGTGCCTTCCAGTATCTTCTCCCACGGCACGCCTTCACCCGGGTCGAGGTCGAACGTCATCCGGTCGGGCCGGTCGATGCGGTCGCTGCGCGCGTTCCAGGTGTGGAACTCGATCGCGTTCATCTGCGCGGAGCCGGGCAGCCCCTCGGCCGAGGCCACCTCCATCAGCGCGGCATGGTCCGGGTAGAGGGACGGATCGAGTTCGCGGATGCCCTCCACCGTGCCGAACTCCTGGTGGCGCTGGAAGAAAAGTTCATGCCCCACGCCCTCCGGCGCGCGCACGACCGACACGGGCCGCTGCCGCAGATGCTCCATCATGAGCGGCGCGACCAGCGCGTAATAGCGCACGAGGTCTACCTTGGTGAGCCCGCTCTGTGCGTCGATCACGCGTTCCGGGTTGGTCACGCGCAGGCGTGGCGACGTGCCTGCGGTTTTGCCGCCTGCGGAAGTGCGGGAGGTGCGTGGTGCCATGGTCTCCTTCGCTGCCGCCTCGGCGGGGAGGGCATCGGCATCCGCAGGCGTTTCCCGCACGATCTCCTCGGCGGGCTTGTCTTCCCGCAGCCCGCGGAACACCGCCTGCCGCACATGGCGCCCTTGGGTCCATCCGGCGAAGGCCACTTCGGCCAGCAGCCGCGGCGCCACCCAGTGCGCCTTGCGGCCCACCTGCGTGCCTTCCGCGAACGGGCTGCGCTGGCTGGCCAGCGCCTTGAGCTGCGCGTGCAGCGTCGCGAGGGTGCGCTCGCTGAACCCCGAGCCCACGTTGCCCACGTAGTGCAACTGCCCGTCGTCGCCGTGCACGCCCAGCAGCAATGAGCCGATCCCCTTGCGCGCGCCCTGCGGATCGGTATAGCCGCCGATCACGAACTCCTGCCGCTGGCCGCACTTGAGCTTGATCCATTCGGCCGATCGGCCGGACACATAGCGTGCGTTCGATCGCTTGCCGATCACGCCCTCGAAACCCAGCTGGCAGGCCGACGCGACGAGCTGGTCGGGCTCGGCGTCGAAATCCTCGCTGAAGCGCACCGTGTCTCCGCCACTTTCCGCGACGATGGCACGCAGCGCCCTGCGGCGTTCGTGCAACGGCAGGTCGCGCAGGTCATGCCCATTGAAGAAAGGCAGGTCGAACACGTAGAAGACGAGCCCGCCCGTGTCGCCGTCTTCCTCCGCCACCGCGCCCGGGTGCAGGCGGGCGCGCACGCTGCGGCTGCTTTCGAAAGCGTTCTGCAGCGCCTGGAACTCGGGGATGCCGTGCCGGTCGAGCACGACGATCTCGCCGTCGATCCAGCCGGACTCGATCGGCAGCGCCGCCACCGCGCGGGCCAGGCGCGGCATGCGGTGCGTCCAGTCGTTGCCGTTGCGCGTGATGAGCTGCACCGCGCCGCCATCCCGGCGGGCGAGGATGCGGTAGCCGTCGAACTTCAGCTCGAACCTCCATTCCTCCAGGTCCGGGGGCGGGCCGTCCACCAGCGTGGCGAGTTGCGGGGAGAGGGTTTCCGGCAGTGCCTTGTCTGCCTCGGCTCCGGATTTGCGCGACCGTTTCGCCGCGCCGCGTGCAGAGGCCGGTGTGGACGCAGTGGCTGGCTCTTGGGAACTCCGGGCCCGGCGGCCTGTCGACGCCGCATGTGAACGCTGAGGCGCCGGAGTGGAAGAGGGCGAAGGGGAAGAGGGCGAAGGGGAAGGCGCGGCCTCCTCTGCCGGGGGCGGCAGGTCCGGCAATGTACCCACGCTGTCCGGTGCCTCCTCGACCACGCTGTACTCCACGGCCGCGCGCTCCAGGCCGTCGCGCTCTTTGATCAGCAGCCAGGGCGGCTGCTTCTCGTTGCCCCGGCCGTGCATGCGCACCAGCGTCCAGCGGCCCTGCAGCTTGTGGCCGTGCAGTTCGAACTTCATCTTGCCGGTGCGCCAGGCCTCGGCCGGGTCGCCGAGCGGCACCCACCAGCCCTTGTCCCAGATGATGACCCGGCCCGCGCCGTACTGCTTCGCCGGGATCTGTCCCTCGAAGCGGTTGTAGGCGATGGGGTGGTCCTCCACCTGCACGGCCATGCGCTTGTCCGCCGGATCGAAGCTCGGGCCCTTGGGCACGGCCCAGCTCTTCATCGTGCCGTCCAGCTCCAGCCGGAAGTCGTAATGCAGCCGGCTCGCCCAGTGCTTCTGCACCACGAAGCGCAGGGCGCCCGCGGGCGGCGCATCGCCTGCGCCGGCACCGGGTTCAGGGGTGCTGCGGAAATCGCGCTTGCGGGCGTACTCGGCCAGCGCGGCGGGAGAGGTCGTGGTGGCGGGGGGGGAGCGTCGGGCCATGGTGGGCGGGTTCCAGGGGACGGGCAAGGCAGGGGGCGGACCCGCTGCCTCAGTTCCGGGCTACTGCATCGGCCCGGTCGGCATGCCATCGACGGTAAGGCGGCGCGCGGCGGCCAACCTGTAGGACGGGCGCGGCGGCCCACGACGGTCAGTGCAGGCATCCCCGCACCAGTTGCAACGAAACACCCGGCCTTCTCAACCCCCCGCGTTGCTGGCGCCGACCTCGGGCGGCGCATCGGCATCGCCCGCGGTCGCCACCGGGCCGGGCGGTGCGGAGGCGACGACGTGGTGATCGCTCTGCAGCATCGGCACGAAGCCGAGCTGGCCCTTCATGCGCCGGAACGGCGTCGAGAATTTCTCCAGCGTGATGGCCGTCACCTTGTCGAAGAACGCGCTGTTGGAGCCTGTCGTGGAATACGTCGATTCCTTCTGGTTCCAGCGCACGCGCCAGTGGGTGCGTGATTTCTGGACGCCCACGCGGACGTGCTCGTCAAGGCAGTGCGCATCCGCCCGGAAGAACAGCGTGAGGCCGAAATAGAAGAAGCCGTCATCGCCCACCTGCAGCCGGGGCCACAGGGACGAGCGCTCGTCGGCAATGCGCTCCAGCCGCTCGTCCAGCGCATGGAACTCGACATCGCCCGACCGCGCGCCGAGGTGGTCGATGAACTCCACGCGCAGCCGCTGTGCGAAGACGATGCACTCGTCCTTGTACTGCTCGAAATCCTTGCACCAGGCGATCGCCTTTGCCTGCAGGTCTTGGAAGTGGGGGGTCATGGCGGGGTCCTTTGAACGGCGGAACCGGGAACATGCAGCGCTCGCCCCCAGCAAGCGCTGCAGGTCCGAACTGTGGAGCCCTGCATGCTCCGCGCGAGGTTGAGCCGGACCTCATCGTCTACACACCAGGTGGAATGGCCTGTCAGTCCAGGCTCATGTCGGGTTGTAGGAGTCGAACTACGCAATCGCCGTCAAGTGGGGCGTTTTATTTAGGCGAATCGCGTAAACAGCCGTGTAAGAAATAGTCTGCTTTCGTATAATTTTTCAAATAATTTGTAACTTTCCAGGGGTATTTCGCGTGTCGGAAGGTGGAAGGGTTGGGGGGAGCCGTTGATGACGGGTGATCTAGCGTTACGAATGATGGCCGACCTGTTCTGGACCGGCCTGCTCATCTGCATGCCCATACTGGGGCTGACCCTGTTTGTGGGCTTGGTGATCGGCATCCTGCAGGTCGTGACGCAGGTTCAGGAAATGTCGCTGACCTTCGTGCCCAAGCTCGTGGTCGCGGGCGGGGTGATGATCTTCTTCGGCCCGTGGATGCTCAAAAAGCTGGGCCAGTTCGCGACACAGCTCTGGTCGGGCATTCCTGGAATGTTCTGAGCGATCACGGCATGGCCATTCCTTCTTTCCCGGCACTGCAGGTGCTCGGTAATCCCGGTGCGCTGGGCCTGTGGACGCCGGTCGTGCTGCCGTCGCTCCGCATCGCGGTCGTCCTGGCGATGACGCCAGTGCTCTACGCCATGCCCGTGCCCAACCGCGTGCGTCTGGTGGTGGTCATGGCATTGTCCGCGGTGCTGGGCCTGGCGCTGGCGCCGTCGGCACCGCCGCAGCCCGCCGGCGCAGGCATGCTGCTGCAGATGGCGTTCGTGGAACTGGCCCTGGGCGCCACGATGGCACTCGGCGTCCTGTTGGCCTTCGCTGCGTTTTCGCTGGCGGGCAATCTGCTCGATGTCCAGATCGGTTTCGGCCTGGCGCAGGTGTTCGACCCGGTCGGCAATCGCACGTCACCGCTGCTGGTGTCGGCTTTCAATTACATCGCCGTGATCGGATTCATGGCGGCGGACGGGCATCACCTGCTGCTGCGTGCACTCGCCTACAGCTTCGAAGTGTTCCCTCCGGGCATGGCGTGGCAGGTGCAGGACGCTGCAGCACCCGTGTTCAAGCAGGCGAGCGGGTTGTTCCTGCTGGGCTTTGCGTTGGCCGCGCCGGTGGTGTTCTGCATCCTGCTGGTGGAGTTCGCGCTCGGCCTGATCTCGCGCAACCTGCCGCAGATCAACATGTTGGTGCTCGGCATCCCAGTGAAAATCATGGTCGGTCTGGCCGTGCTGGCGCTGTGGTTCGCGGGCATGGGTAGCACGATGCATCGCATCTATGGCGGTATCTACGGCACGTGGGAGGCCATCTTCCTGCAGGCCGAACGCGGGCCAACTGCGCTGCCGCCGATGACGGGCGCGCGGTAAAACACCATGTCAGAGCAGGATCTCGACCGGAACGAAACGGCCACCCCCTACAAGCTGCAGAAGGCACGCGAGAAGGGGCAGGCATCGAAAAGCGCGGACGTCGTTTCCGCCGTCGTGCTGGTGGTGGCCGTGGCCTACCTGAGCGGCCAGGGCGTGGACATGGCACTGGATCAGTTCCGGCTTGACCGCATGGTCCTGCTGCATGGCGCTGCCGTCGATACGCATGGCGCGGAGCTGTGGCCTTTGGTATGCAGGCTGCTGCAGGACACGCTGCTGTGGCTGGCACCGTTCTTCGTGGCGCTGGTGCTCGCGGCCGTGCTGGGGAACGTACTGCAGACCGGGCCGATCTTCTCCTTCGATCCCGTGACCGCGGATTTCAGCAGGCTGAACCCTGCCAACGGCTTCAAGCGCATCCTGTCGATGCGGTCCCTGTTCGACACCGCCCGGGCCTGCGCCAAGCTGGTCCTGCTTTCCGGTATGGCCTATTACGCACTGCAAGATCTTTCGACGCAGTTCTATGCGCTTGCCAGCCAGTCGCCGCGCAGCTATTTGCACCTGCTGGTCGCTGACCTGGGGTCCCTGGGCTTCCGAATGGCGCTGCTGCTGTCGATCATCGCCGCGCTGGACTGGATGTTCACCCGGCGCGAATTCGCCAAGAAGATGCGCATGAGCCAGCGCGAGGTCAAGGACGAGCACAAGCAGCGCGAGGGCGACCCGCGCGTGCGGGCCCGCATGCGCGACCTGCGCCGGGAGGCCCGCAAGCGCAGCCAGTCGCTGCGCCAGACGCGCAGCGCGGACGTCGTCCTCACCAATCCCACCCACCTGGCGGTCGCGTTGCGGTACGTGCATGGCGAGATGGATTCACCGCAGGTGGTGGCGAAAGGCGCGGGGCACCTTGCGGCGGCCATGCGCCAGATCGCCGCACGCCATCACATTCCCGTAGTGCGCAGCCCGGCTCTGGCACGCCGGCTGTTCAAGGAACTGGACGTCGAGCATTACGTGCCGCCGCGGCTGTTCGCAGACGTCGCCCGCATCATCGTCTGGGTGTTCGCCATGCGTGAACGCCGCGCCGGCATCTCCGGCGGGGGGGCGGCATGAAGGCCCTGGAGCGCTTCTTCGGGCGGCACAGCGACATCGCCATGGTGTTGCTGGTGCTGGGCGTGCTGGTGGTGCTGTTCGCGCCGATCCCCAGCCCGCTGCTGGACTTCCTCATCCTCACGAACTTCAGCTTCGCATTCCTGATCCTGCTGCTGACCTTCTACATGGCCCGCCCGGTGGAGTTCTCCACCTTCCCGTCGCTGCTGCTCATCGCCACGCTGTTCCGCCTTTCCCTGAACGTGGCGGCCACACGCCTGATCCTGTCGGATGGCGACGCAGGCCGCGTGATCGGCGCCATCGGAGCCTACGTGGTGGGAGGCAACTATGTGATCGGCCTCATCGTTTTCCTGATTCTCATCGTCGTGCAGTACGTGGTCGTGACGAACGGGGCGCAGCGGATCTCCGAGGTGGCCGCGCGCTTCACGCTCGACAGCATGCCCGGGCAGCAGATGAGCATCGATGCCGACCTGAACATGGGCTTCATCGACCAGGCCGAAGCGCAGCGCCGCCGCAAGAACATCGAGAAGGAGGCGGGCTTCTACGGCGCGATGGATGGGGCCAGCAAGTTCGTGAAGGGGGATGCCATCGCCGGCATCGTGATCCTGCTGATCAACATCGTGGGCGGGCTGGTGATCGGCGTCATGCAGCACAAGATGCCCTGGGACCAGGCGCTGCGCACCTATTCCCTGCTGACGATCGGCGACGGCATCGTGACGCAGGTACCGGCGCTGATCATCGCGGTGGGTACCGGGATCATCGTGACGCGCTCGGCTTCGGACGGCAACCTGAGCCAGGAAGTGCTCCGGCAGATCACCTCGTTCCCCAAAACCCTGCTCCTCGTGGGCGCTGCGCTCACCGGCCTGTTGTTCCTGCCGGGTATTCCGGCGGTGCCCACGCTCATGCTGATCACGGCGGTCGCGGCCATCGCCTGGGTGGTCTACCGCAGTGCGCGCGCGCAGGAGGCTGCCGGCGTGGCCCCGTCCAACGGCGATGGAGCCGCGGACGCCGACGGCCCGGCGGATGGCTCCAGATCCGATGACGACCCCTATGCCTCGCTGCAGGTGGAGCCGATCGAGGTGCACGTGGGCAGCCAGTGGGCGGGCATGGTGAACCAGCCCGGCAGCGTCCTCATGGAGCGCATCGTCGCTTTCCGCAAGCAGCATGCGCAGGATCTGGGCCTGGTGCTGCCGCGCGTGCGCTTCAAGGACGCCGTGCGACTCGGGGCCGACCGCTACGAAATCCACCTGGACGGAGTGGTCTGCGGGCGGGGCGAAGTGCGCACCGACAAGGTGCTCGCCATCCACCCTGCCGGCAAGATGGACGGTGTGCCGGGCGAAGCCACGCGCGACCCCACCTACGGACTGCCGGCGCTCTGGATCGACGAGCAGCAGCGTGCGGCGGCGGTGGCCGGCAAGTACACGTTGGTGGATGCGCCGACGGTATTCATGACGCACCTGACGGAAGTGCTGCGGCGGGAGTCGGCCACGCTGCTCACGCGCGCCGAGGCGGACCGGCTGCTGCAGCGCGTGCGCCAGCAGCAGCCCAGCCTGGTGGAAGAGCTGATTCCCACGGTGCTGTCGGTGAGCGACGTCCAGAAGGTGCTGCAGAACCTGCTGCGCGAGAAGGTGTCGATACGGCACATCGACGCGATCCTCGAAACCCTGGCGGACGCCGGGCGACAGTCGAAGGACGCGGTGCATCTCACGGAGGTCGTCCGCCTGCGTCTGGGCCATGCGATTTGCCAGGGGCTCGCGGGCGAAGGGAGCGCGCTCCACGTGATCACGCTCGATCCCTCCATCGAAAGCCAGTTGCTGCAGAGCATCCAGGCGGCACAGGCCGGAGCGGGTGCCGGAGAGGGCGCTGCACCTGCCGCTTCGTTCGTCCTGGAGCCCCGGCTGGCCGAGCAGATCATGGTGAAGCTCATGCAGCAGACCGAACGGATGATGAAGAGCAACCTGCTCCCCGTGCTGCTGTGCGCGCCCGAGCTGCGGCGCCATGTGCGTGCGCTGTCGGAACGGATGATGCCCCACCTGCGGGTGCTCTCGATGGCGGAGGTGCCGCACGCCATCGAACTCAAGTCGTATGCCGTGGTGAGTCTCTGACCAGCTCCAGTCTTCCATTCATTTCACGTTGTTCCCTGAACCATGCAAGAAGTACTCGCCCTCGCATTGCAGTCGATGCAGAACGACATGCAGCGGCTCGACCGCATCGGCACGAATTTGGCCAATGCCCTGACGCCGGGCTACCAGCGTGAGGTCGCCGCAGCGCGCCCGGTGGCGTCGTTCGCATCGCTGGTGGACGCGGGGCCGCGCGCTGTGGCCGATGGTGGCGGGCCGTTCCGAGCCCCGCTCACCAGCCTGCTGGTCCAGACGGACACGCGCCCCGGCAGCCTGCGTTCCACCGGCCAGGCATTCGACGTGGCCATCGCCGGCCCGGGATTCTTCGAGGTGGCGACACCCCAAGGGCCCGCCTACACGCGCCAGGGCGATTTCCGCCTGGACGGCCAGGGCCGGCTCGTGACCGCGCTGGGTCACCCCGTCATGGGCAGGGGCGGCGAGATCTATCCCGGCACCGCGCAGCCGCGCATCGATGCCGCAGGCAGCTTCCTGCCCGCGGAGGGGGCTTCCGGGCCGGGCGCGGTCGTTCCGCTGGCCCAGCTCAGGATCGTCCAGCCGGATGGCGCTGCACGCATGGCACATGCGGGCGACGGCCTCCTGCGCGCCGAAGGGACGGTGTCGCAGGTGCCGGATGCCGAAGTGCAGGTGCGCCAGGGCTATCTGGAGAACTCCAATGTCAGCTCCATGCAGGAGATGGTGCACCTGGTGCAGACGATGCGGCACTTCGAATCGATGCAGAAGGTGGCGCTCGGCTATGACGAAATGACCGGGCAGGCGATCCGCAAGCTCGGGGAACTGTCCTGATCTTCTTCCGTGCGCCGGCACCAGTGCCGTCATGCACCGCCCTTGAATTTTTCGAAGGAACCCTTCTCCCATGTTCGATGCTTTGTACATCGGCGCCACCGGAATGCAGGCGCAGCAGCTCAACGTCGAGACGATCGCCAACAACCTTGCGAACGTGAACACCGCCGGGTACAAGCGGGCACGCGTGAGCTTCTCCGATCTCGTGGCCCGTGATCCTGCCCGCTCTGCTGCGATGGGCGACCCGGGCGCAGGCCTGCTGCAACCTACGCTGCGCCTGGGGACCGGCGTCGGGATCGCCGGTGTGTCGAAACTCTTCGACATGGGCGACATCAAGAAAACCGACGCACCTCTCGACATCACCGTGCAGGGCGATGGATTCTTCGAGCTGCTGATGCCGGACGGATCGTCCGCATACACCCGGGGAGGCACCTGGAAGGTCAACCGCGACGGTCAGCTGGCCACGCTTTCGGGCCTGCCGCTGAAGCCGGCCATCCAGGTCCCGGACGATGTCCAGTCGCTCGTCGTGCAGCCGGACGGCCGCGTCCAGGCACGCGTGGCGAACCAGCCGAACGCGCTCGACCTGGGACGCATCGAACTCGTGCGGTTCGCGAGCCCGCAGGGCCTGTTGGCGCAGGGCGACAACGTGTATCGCAGCAGCAGCGCATCCGGGGAGGCGCAACCGGTGCGTGCCGGCGAAGAGGGCGCGGGCCGCATCGCGCAAGGGTATCTCGAAGGCTCCAACGTGAAGATGGTCGACGAGATGGTGAACCTGATGGTGGCACAGCGCACTTACGAGGCCAACGCCAAGATCGTGCAGGCCGCGGACGAGATTCTCGGCCTCGTGAACGGGTTGCGCCGGTGAGCCGCTTCCATACGGGTCGCGCGCTGCTCGCGGGGTGCTGCGCCATGGCGTGGGCCGGGCATGCCTGGGCGTTGCCGCTCGTCGGACAGGACGGCGGCATCGCGCAGCCCGTGTTGCGCGTGGCGCTTCGTCCCGAGGTGCAGGTGGACCGGGCTGACGTCCGCCTGGGCGACATTGCTCTGCTCAGCAGCCCCGATATCGACACACTCCGCCGGGCGATGGCCGTTCCCCTGGGGCAGGCACCGCGGTTGGGAGAGCCGGTGGCGCTGGAAGGCGCCCGCCTGCGGGGCTGGCTGCGCAGCCGCATGGGCTTGCGAGACGAGCAGATCCAGTGGGAGGGCGTGGAGTCGACTTCCGTGCGCGCGGCCATGCGGGAGATCGCCGGTGAAACCGTGGCCGCGCAGGCGCGCGAAGCCCTCAAGTCCCACCTGGAGGCCATCGCGCGGCAGAAGGGGCTCGTGCAGCCGCGCATTGAACTGCAGGCGGTGGGTGTGCCCCCGATGCTGCAGGTCCCTGCAGCAGGCATCCAGTTGCGCATACGCCCGCTGGAGGCACTGGTTCCCGGCCCGCGCATGTTGGTCTGGGTGGATGTGTTCGCGGGAGAGCGCCACGTGCGTGCCATTCCGGTGCGCTTCGAGATGTCGCTGTTCGCAATGGCCGCCGTCGCGCGCGAAGAACTGGCTGCCGGCAGCGAGGTGCCAGAGGAGAACGTCGCCTGGCGCGAGGTGGACCTGGCCCGCCTCCCGGCCGCAGCGGTGCCCGCGGCCTGGGGCACGCAGATGGATGCGGGTGCGCCCCTGCACGTCCGCAAGAGGATGGCCGCCGGTGAAGTCCTGACTGCCGACCGCGTCGGCCCCGCGCTCGCGGTTGCACGCGGCCAGTGGGTCCGGGTGACGGCCACGAGCGGCGGGCTGTCGCTCGAAAGCCGGGCCCAGTCACTGCAGGACGGACAGATCGGCCAGACCGTGCGCGTCCGGCCGCAGAACGCGGCGGAGGCGCTGATGGCGAAGATCATCGCGCCGGGTCAACTGGAGCTGCAGCCATGACGAGGAAGGCGACGATGCAGGCATGTGACCGACTCCGGCACGCGCCGGTGCGCGCCGCGGCCTTCGCGGTCTGCTTCTGCGCGGCGTGGGGGGCCTTGGGCACTTCGCACGCGGAAAGCCTCTACCAGGAGCAGACCTACCGGCCTCTCACGGCGGACAACCGGGCATTCCGCGTGGGCGACGTCCTGACGGTGCAGGTGTTCGAGAACTCGAGTGCCACCACCAGCGCCGACACCGGTACCCGCCGGAGCAACGGCCTGTCGGCGGAGTTGTCGCACCGCAGCGGCACCGTCGGACAGACGGGTATCGGCGTCAGTGGCTCGTTCGATGGCGGCGGGCGTACGCAGCGCACCAACCGCGTGTTGGCGACGCTGACCGTGTCCGTGCAGGAAGTGCTGTCCAACGGCGACCTGCGCGTGGCAGGCGAGCAGCTGCTCACCGTGAACCAGGAGCCGCAGAAAGTGACGCTCGAAGGCCGGGTGCGCCCGTTCGACATTTCGGATGGCAACGTGGTGCTTTCGACGCGTCTCGCCGATGCACGGATCAGCTACGTGGGCGAAGGCGACATCGCCGAACGCAACCGCCGCCCCTGGTGGCGCAACCTGCTCGACATGATGGGGCTCTGACATGCAACGACGGATCAAGGCATGGGCGGGCGCTGCGCTGCGCGGCTGGCTGCTGGCGGCAATGGCCTGTACGGGCACGCTGGCGAGCGCGGAGGCCGTGCGGGTGAAAGACCTGGGCAAGCTGCAGGGCTGGCGCGAGAACGCGCTGGTGGGCACGGGCATCGTCACCGGGCTCGCGGGGACCGGGGACTCTCCTTCCAACCGCGGAACGCGGCAGGCGTTGTCCAACGCCATGTCGCAATTCAATCTCAACATCGGCCCGGACCAGATCCAGAGCCGCAACGTCGCCGTGGTGATGGTGAGCGCCACGCTGTCGCCGTTCTCCCGCGAGGGGGACACCCTCGACGTGACGGTCAATTCGGTCGGCGATGCGCGCAGCCTGGTAGGCGGGAGCCTGGTGCTCACCGGCCTCAAGGCGGCCAATGGCCGGATCTACGCACTGGCCCAGGGGCCGTTGTCGGTCGGAGGCTACCGCTATGACGCGAACGGCAACGTGGTCCAGAAGAACCATCCCACCGTGGGTTCGGTCCCGGGCGGAGCGACCGTGGAAGTCGGCGTGTCCGCGCAAATGGTTTCCGAGAACCACCAGATGACGTTCGTACTGAACGAGCCCGACTACACGACGGCCAACCGTGTCGCGGAGGCCATCAACCGGCGCTACGGCGCAGGCCTGGCCCAGGCGCGTGACGCCTCGGGCATCGAACTGCTCGTGCCGGAAGCGCAGCGCAGGCAGCTCGTTGCCTTCGTCGCCGGGCTGGAGTCCATCACGGTGGAGCCGGATCGCCGTGCCAAGGTGGTGGTGAACGAGCGTACCGGCACCGTGGTGTCGGGCGGCGACGTGCGTATCTCCAAGGTGGCGATTTCGCACGGCGATCTCAAGCTCTCGGTGCGCAACGAGACCGCGGCGTCGCAGCCGTACTTCATCGGCGAGGCAGGCGATGGCGTGCGCACGGCGCTGGTCACCAACACGCGCGTCGACGTCGAAGAACGCAATGGCCCTGGCTTCGTGACCGGCAGCACCACCGTGGCCGACCTCGTGCAGACGCTCGCGCGGCTGAAGACGCCTACGCGCGACATCATCTCCATTCTGCGGGCGGTGAAGGCGGCGGGCGCGCTGCACGCGGAACTCCTCATCCAGTAACGCAAGGAAAGACCACTCCCATGACCGAAGGCATCGAAGCGATCACCCAGGCCAGCCTTTCCCTGGCGCTGGATGCGGCGTCGCTGCGGCACCAGGCCATCGCCCGCAACATCGCGAACGCCGGAACGGACGGCTACACGCCCGTCGACGTGGGCTTTTCCGCGCAGATGGATTCCGCACGGGCGCAACTGGCACAGGGTCGCTCTCTGGACGCGCGGCAGGTGGCCTCGATGGCGGAGGAGGGCGTGCGAATGCAACCTGTCGTCGGGACCGACGGTCTTCCCGTGCGGGTGCAGCTGGACTCGGAAGTCGCGCGCATGGCGCAGAACGCCGTCCATTACCAGGCCCTGCTCAAGGGGCTTTCGCGCCACATGGCGATCCTGTCCACCGCCGTCTCCGACGGCAAACGCTGACTTCCATCCGCCCCATCCCATCTTCGAGGCATTCGTCCATGGACTACTCCCAAGCCTTCGCCATCAGCGCCAGCGGCATGACGCTCGAGCGCACGCGCGTCGAGGTCGCATCGCTCAACCTCGCCAATGCCAATACCGTCGCCGGCCCCGATGGCAAGACCTACCAGCCGCTGCGGGTGGTGGCGCGCCCGTCGTTCGGCGACACGGTGGCCCAGGGCCTGGCCGCCGTTCCCGCCGCGGCGGTCGAGCCAGTGCTGCAAGGGCCGCGCATGGTCTATGAACCCGGCCACCCGATGGCAGACACGCGCGGCTTCGTCGCCTACGCCGGCGTGGATGCCGCCACCGAGATGGTGACCATGATGGGTGCGATGCGCGCCTACGAAGCCAACGTGGCGGCCATGAACACGTCCCGCAACATGGCCCTGAAGGCGCTCGAGATCGGAGGCAACGCGTGAGCCCGGACGCCCTGGCCGCCATAGCGGCATCCACGTTGCCTGCCATTGCGGAGCCCCGGCCGCCGGCCATCACCGGGATGGGCGCCGGCTCTGTTGGAGCGCAGGCAGGCGCAGCTCCGGGCACCGGGTTTTCCGACATGGTTGCGCAGGGCCTCGAGCGCGTGAACGGCCAACTGCTCACCAGCCAGACGGACCTGCAGCGCCTGGCCGTGGGCGATGTACAGAACCTGCACCAGGTGATGATCCGCCTGGAGGAAAGCCGGCTTTCCTTCCAACTCATGATGCAGGTGCGTGGGCGCCTGCTCGAGGCCTACCAGGACGTGATGAGGATGCAGCTGTGAACCTTTGGATTGCCGCTGAGCATGTAGAGCAACGTATCGGGAACACTGCACCATGACCGCATTCTGGGAGGGCCTGGGCCGCTCCGCGCGCGCCGGGCTGATAGCCGGCGCCATCGCCATCGTTGTGCTGACTGCCGCCCTGGCGTGGTGGCTGATGCGACCGGACTACCAGGTTCTTTTCTCGGACCTGAAGCCGCAGGACGCGGCGGCCATGAGCGCCGAACTCGACAAGCTCAAGATTCCCTATCGATTCGAAGAGGCGAACGGATCGATCCTCGTGGACCGGCCGCAGGTGCATGCCACGCGTATCAAGCTGATGGGCAAGGACATGCCGCTGCACGGAGCGGTGGGCTTCGAGCTGTTCAACAACACCGACTTCGGCATGACCGAGTTCGCCCAGAAGATCAACTACCAGCGCGCGCTGCAGGGCGAGCTGACCCGCACCATCCTGTCGCTGGCCGAGATCCGCGATGTGCGTGTGCATCTGGCCCTGCCGGAGCAGGGGCTGTTCAAGCAGGCCAATGCCCGGCCCAAGGCCGCCATCACCCTGACGTTGAAGGAAGGCCGTACCCTGCGGCCGGAGCAGGTCAGCGGCATCCAGCGCCTCGTCGCCGCGGCGACTCCCGGGATGACGGCACAGGACGTGACGGTGGTCGACCGGCAGGGCATGGCGCTCAGCCGGCCCGCCGACGACGCGGTGGAAGGTGCCGTGGCCGGGGGCTCCGGCAGGCTCGAGTTGAAGAAAGACACCGAAGCCCAACTTGCCCGCAAGGCCGCCACCGTGCTGGATCGCATGTTCGGCCCAGGACAGGCCATGGCCAGCGTGGACGTAACGCTCAACATGGACCAGGTACGCATCACCACCGAAGACGTGATTCCCGCGCCGTCACGCAGCTCTGACAGCCGCGGCGTCATCGTGAAGGAGCGCGAGTCGGTACGCGACGGCGGGCAGGCGCCCCTGGATGCTGCGCGCTCCGGAGCAGCCGGTGGGGCGAGCACGCAACGCGAGGTGGACTACCAGGTGGGCCGCCGGGTGGAGCAGGTGGTGAGCCAAGCCGGGGCCGTGCGCCGCATCCAGGTAGTGGCCGTGGTCCGCCAGGCGCTCGATGGCGCCCAGGAAGACAAGCTGCGCCGGCTGCTCGCGGCAGCGGTGGGGGCCAACACGGAACGGGGCGATCTGGTCGTGGTGCAGTCGTTGTCCGGATTGCTGCCGTCTGCCGACCCGGGGCCCGGGGCAACCGCGCGCGGCCCCGTCGCCGGGGATGCCGGTGGCCAGACCACCGACGTTCGTGAAGAGGTCGTGACGGACGCCGACCCTGGTGCCGCGCGATCGCCGGATGCGCCCTGGTGGAGTGACCTGCGCGTGGTGGCCGGGTGCATGGTGGCGCTGCTGCTGGCAGCCGCCGCCCTCCAGTTGTTCCGCAGCCGGCCGCAGGCCCGGGGAACGCCCGCCAAGCGCCTGAGCGTGGCCGAACGGGAAGACGCTTTGCGCAGAGTGCGGGACTGGATGCAGTCCGGCACTGCGTCCGCGGAGGCACATAGCGCCCCGGGTGGGCCGGCGTCCGGTGGAGGGCCCCGGCCATGAGCGGATGGTTTTCCGGCATGGCAGCGCCAGCGGCACCTTCTTCGAAGACCGCGCAATCCCGGCAGGCCGCGCTCATGCTCCATGCGATGGAGCCGGCAGACCGTGCATGGATTCTGGAGCACCTGTCCCAGCCTGAACGCGTCGCGTTGCAATCCTTGCTTGAGGAACTGGAAGCCCTGGGCATCCCGCCCGACCGCGACTGTCTGGATGGGCTGGCCGGATTGCGCGAAGCGTCCACTTCCACCGAGCCTGCCTTGGAAGCCGTGGTGGCGGCGGGCTCTGTGACGGCGCAGGGGTACAGCGAGCCGGCCCCGGATGAACACGTGCCCGATGGCGACGCGCTGATGTCACTGGATGCCGAAAACACCATGCGCCTGGCCCGGGCCTGGCGAGCGCAGCCCGCCTTGCTGGTGGCCCAGGCACTGTGCCTGCGTCCCTGGCCCTGGCGCGCGGCGCTGCTCGAACAATTGCCGGCCCTCCAGCGCCGGCGGGTCATGGATCTGCTCGGCAACCAGGGCGACTGCGGCCGTCCCGCGCCGGCCCTGGCGGCAGGCCTGCTGCGATGCATGCGCCAGTGCTGCGATGTGCCGTCCCCGCCCCCCGCGGTGTCGTTGCCTGCTGGGGGCTGCTCGGATGCGGCCGCCGCGCGCCGTTGGCACCGGTGGCTGCCCCGACCGCTCCGTACGGGAAAGCGCACATGAACCGGGACGCACGCATTCTGCGCTCCGCCCCGTGGCACGGCCAGGCCGTGGCAGTGGGCCGGCCCACGAGGACACCCCTTCCCGCGGATGTCCTGCAGAAAAGCCAGCTGATCGTGGAGCGGACGGCTCCGGACGTCCCGCCGCTGGTGCGCGACGAACCCGGGGCCCTGGCCGGGGGTACGGCGCGTCCGCAACCCTGCTTACCGTCAACGGCTCCTGCCGTGGACGTTGCCGCGTTGGAGGCGGACTCGCGCGAGCAGGGCCGGCGTGCCGGCTACGAAGAGGGCCTGCAGGAGGGCCGGCGCCTGTTGGACGAGGCAGTCGAGGCGCGCGCACGCGCTCTGGCCCGTGACCACGTGGCCGAACAGGTCGCCGAGCAGGTGAAGGGCGTTCGGGAGCAGGCCGCACAGGCGGCACAGCAACAGCGGCAGTCACAGGCGCAGGAAGCCGCCCGGCGCGCCCAGCAGATGGAACGGCTCGCGGAGCAGCTCTCCGAGCAGTGGACCCAATTACTCCAAGGCGCTGAAGACGACATGCTGGACGTCGTATTCGAAGCCGTATGCAGGATCGTGGGCGATCAGGCGGTGACCCGCGAAGGCGCACGCGCGATGCTCGCCAGGACCTTGCAGTCATGGCATGGTCGCCACCCGTTGAGCGTGCACCTGCACCCCGACGACATGGCACTGCTGCGCGCCGACCACGACACCGTACAGGCATTGGCGTCGAGAGGGTTCGATGCGGAACGGCAGACCCTGCGCTGGGTGGCCGACACCGACGTTCGCGCTGGCGGCTGCCTGCTGCGGTCGGCGGAGGGGGCACTGGATGCGCGCCTGGAGCGACAGTTGGAAGCGATGGCGGCCCGCCTTGCGGAGATCCGCGCAGCGCGCAGGCAAGTGGCGACCGTCGCGAAAGCCGGGGAGGCTGGCGCGTGAATGCCGTGAAGTCTGCTCCCTCCGTGTCGCTCGGCGCTTACCGCGCTGCATTGCGCGATGCCGAACTGGTGCGACGCATCGGGTGGGTGCGGCAGATGCAAGGGCTCGCCATCGAGACCCAAGGTCCTGACGCGACGGTCGGGGAGCTATGCCGCATCCTGCCGCGGCACGGATCGTCGGGAACGGGGGGTGGGGTACTGGCCGAAGTGGTCGGGTTGCGCGGCGACATGCTGACGCTGATGCCCTACGGCAGCATGCAGGGCGTCTCTGCAGGGGCGGAAGTGGTGGCCCTCGGGCGCCAGTCCACCTTCGGTGTCGGGCCCTCGCTGCTGGGCCGGGTCGTGGACGGGTTCGGCCGCGCGCTCGACGGGCTTCCCGACCCCGTGGCGCCGCAGCAGCGCCCTCTGCACGCGCGCCCGCTCAACCCGTTGCAGCGTCCGCGGATCCAGGAAGTGCTGCAGACGGGGGTGCGCTGCCTCGACGGACTGCTCACCATGGGGCAGGGGCAGCGCGTGGGCATTTTCGCTGGCAGCGGCGTGGGCAAGAGCACCCTGCTCGGGATGATCGCGCGGCACGTCAGTGCCGATGTCAACGTGATCGCTCTGATCGGTGAACGCGGCCGCGAAGTGAAAGAATTCATCGACAAGCAGCTCGGGGACGGGCTCCAGCGATCGGTGGTCGTCGTGGCGACATCCGACCAGCCCGCGCTCGCGCGCATCCGTGCGGCGCATGCCGCGGTGACGATCGCGGAGTATTTCCGGGATGCCGGGAAGCAGGTGCTGCTGACCATGGATTCCGTCACCCGGCTGGCGATGGCACGCCGAGAGGTGGGCCTTGCGGCCGGCGAGCCGCCGACGGCGCGCGGCTACACCCCGTCGGTGTTCGCCGAACTGCCGCAGTTGTGCGAGCGCTGTGGAACCGCGCCTTCGGGAGGGGCCATCACGGCGCTGCTGACCGTGCTGGTCGAAGGCGACGACATGAACGAACCGATCGCCGACAGCCTGCGCTCGATTCTGGACGGGCACATCGTGCTGTCGCGCGATATCGCCCATGACGGGCGCTATCCCGCGATCGACGTACTGCGCAGCGCCAGCCGTCTGTTGCCGGACCTCACCAGCGCCGACGACCGCGAGCTGATTGCCGATGCCGTCCGGTACCAGGCGCTGCTGCACCGCAACCGGCAATTGGTGGACATCGGCGCCTATGAAAAGGGCGCCAATCCCGAGCTGGACCAGGCCCTGGCCCTGGCTCCGGGCCTGCACGACTGGCTGTGCCAACAGGAAGGGGGCGTTGCGCGCGCGGATGGAATGCGCGCGCTGCGCAGGCTGCTGTGGCCCGACCGGCCCCTGCCCGCCGTACAGCCTGTCCCCGCACACTCTCTCGCGCCGGCAGTGCCCACCGCCAAGCCGGTGGCCGGGATGCCGCAGAAATTCAGCTTTTCATTCGGCGCCACTGCCGCAAAGGGAGGTACGCGATGAAGCAGGCAACGCCGGTTGCCGTCGCCTCGGCCGTGGATCTGCGTGGCTTTTCCTACCCGCTCGAGCCCTATCTCCGCAAGCAGGAGTGGCAGCTCGAGCGGCTGGAAGGCCGCATGGCGCGCCTGCAGCAGACGCTCACGGAGGCATTGGCGCAGGGCCGCGCGCTGCAGGCGCAATTCGACGCGCAGGCACTCCAGATGCAACAGGCCGTGCAGAACCGGCTGGACCCCCGGTGGTACCAGCGTGGACTCGCCTATCTGGCGCAGGCGCGTTGCCGCATCGATGACCAGGACCGGGAGATCGAGGCGCTCCAGGCTCGGCGCGACGCCCTGAAATCCGAATGCATCGCCCAGCAGCGCACCATCGACGGGCTGCAGGAACACCGAACCGCGGCGCTGCGCGACTACGCGCTGGAGGCTGCCCGGCTCGCCGCGGCGGAAGCCGATCGGGATTGGATAGGCCGCATGCGTGTGCGCACCGGGACGGCCATCGATGGGGTGGAGGCGGCGGCATGAACGGCATCGATTCATCTGCGGCCCGGTATCTGTGGACGGCGGAGGGTGGTCAACGCCCCAAGGGGGTGGATGGCGGCCGCGAGCCTGCCGGCCATCCGGCACCGCGCCAGGCCTGGCTGCGCGAAATGGAGCGTGCCCAGCTGGCAGGCTGGTTCCAGCCGTTCTCTCCCGGTGAGGCTTCTCCGGCCGGAACGCGCTCAGTCGCTGTGAAGCGGGGAACTGCATTGCCTGTGGATGCTGCGCCGATGTCCCATGCGGCGAGTGCAGCAGTTGCCTTCCGCACCCCGGTCGTATCTGCCTCGCTGTGGCAGAAGCCGGTCGCATTGCCGTTTTCCGAGACCCTGGATGCAAGCCCGCGTCATGGAGCAGCAGCCGCGCAGGAGTCGAGGGGCGAGCCGGACACGGCCGATGCCCGATCCGACGTCGCTGCCGGCGGCAAGCCACCGGGGCAGGATGCGGTCAGCGCGTCGAGCGGCGTCGGCGACGTGCCAGAGCCTCGAGCCGCGACCGCTTCGGCATCTTCCGACGTGTCTCTCGCAGGCCTGCCCACCGTATCGCCTGCCGAAGCGGCCGAGACTGCGGGTGCCACGCCAGGCGGGGCCGGGACGGACGCCGGGTCAGAACGGCCATTGGTGATGAAACCTCTGATGGACGACGCCGCCGCGGCCTGGACGCCAGCGCGCCTGCAGGCTGCCACCACGCCAGACCTCGCTGTCACGATGGCGCGGTCCGCACTGCCGGAATTCCGTGCACCTTTGGCGACGGCCGCTCAGTGGCCCCCATCCGGGGCCGAAAGGCGGCCCGGAGATCCTGCGCCCGCGCTCGGGCGGCAGGCACGTTCCATGGGGGCAGACCCGCACATGCAGGGCGGAAATGCTTCCGGCACACGTGTGTATGCCCAGTGGACCGAGGCCGGCGCATTGCTCTGGCTCGGCATGGACGGATCCGCAAGCCAGGTGGGCTTCCAGGCCGCGGCCATCGTGCCGTCCCTGCAGCGGGCTTTGCGAGAGCAGGGCCAGCGGCTGGTGCGTGTCGTCTGCAACGGGCGGGTGGTGTTCGACGCTGGCATGCAGGCCGCCACGGACTTCATCGCATTCTCTCCCCGGTCCGCCGGGCTTTCGTTCTCCTCCATTTTCCAGAAGGGCCATCCATGAGCATCAACGGCATCAGCAGCGCCACGACCAGCCTGCGCGCTAACGCGCTGGGCCAGGAGGATTTCATGAAGATCCTGCTGACGCAGCTCACCTACCAGGATCCCATGAAGCCGATGGACAACCAGCAGTTCATGGCCCAGATGGCGCAGTTCACGAGCCTGGAGCAGACGCAGCAGCTCAATTCCAAGATCGCCACGCTGATCGGCAACCAGGCCGCGCTGCAGTCGGTCGGCCTCATCGGTCGCACGGTGGACGTGAGCTCGACCAGCGGCACGATCACCGGCACGGTGGTGTCGCTCTCGCTGTCGGGCGAATCGCCGCTGATCACATTGCGCACCAGCGCGGGCGCCACGCTCCAGGAGATCAGCCTGGGCCAGATCCTCGCCGTGCGCTGACGCGCCTGCAGACACCTTCTCCCCCGAATTCCAGGAGTTTCCATGATCGAATCCATCTACGTCGGCATGACGGGCCTCTCCAGCTTCTCCCGCGGTCTGCGGGTGATCGCCAACAACACCACCAATCTCAATACGCCGGGATTCAAGGGTTCGTCGCTGCGGTTCGCGGACACGTTCTATTCCAGTGGCGGATACACCGGCCGGCAGTTCGGCCAGATGGGCTACGGCGTGAGCACCATGGGCACCTCGATGTCGTTCAAGTCCGGCGAGCTGCGCCAGACCGGCAACGGGCTCGATCTCGCGATCGATGGTCAGGGCCTGTTCATGCTCCAGGGCACCGACGGCAGCATCCGCTACACGCGGGCCGGACAGTTCCGGTTCAACCGGGACGGCGTATTGGTGACGCAGGGCAGCGGCGCGAAAGTGATGGGCGTGGGAGCCGATGGCTCGCCTGGGGAAATCAGCATCGCCAACCTCAAGACCACCGCAGGCAAGGCGACCGCGGTCGCGAAGTTCACCGGCAACCTGTCGAGCTCCGGCACCGACCAGACGGTGAGCGGAGTGCGGGTCTACGACGCTGCGGGCGGCGAGCACCTGCTCACCGTCAAGCTCACCAATACCAACAGCACCACGGCCGGCAGCTGGAAAGTCGAATTGATGGACGGCTCTGCGTTGGTCGGCACCAGCCAACTGGTCTTCCAGGATGGCAAGCCCAGCGCTGCGACGTCCAAGCTGTCGTTCACGTACACGCCGGCAGGACAGGCGGCCCTCCCCCTCACGCTGGACTTCAGCGCGGACGTCACATCGTTCGCTTCCGGCACCCTGTCCACCCTGGCTTTTGCTTCGCAGGACGGTTTCGCGCCAGCCGAGCTCAGCAGTGCCTCCTTCGACGCGACCGGTACCCTGGTGCTCACCTATGCGAACGGGCAGACCGTGAAGGGCTCGCGCCTGTCGCTCGGCCGCTTCGACACGACCGATGCCGTCGGCTCGGCCGGCGGCAACGAGTTCGAAGCGCTGGACGGCAGCGCCTGGCACTCCGGCGTGGCGGGCGGCGCGTTCGGCTCCGTGCGTTCCGGCTACATCGAAATCTCGAACGTGGACCTGTCGCAGGAATTCAGCGATCTCGTCATCATGCAGCGCGGCTACCAGGCCAGCTCGCAGGTCATCTCGACGGCCAACGAAATGCTGCAGGAGCTCTTCTCCATGAAGAGCCGGTAACCATGGCCGCAGCGAACGAACACCACCATGCGGGGGGTGCATGGCTCTCTCCGGACGCATCGCTGGCGCAGGCCCGGCCTTTGCGCGCTTGGAGCTGCCGGCAGCAGGACGCGGTGCGCGACGCCTTCCAGGCCGCCTATGGTGCATGGTGCGAGGCATGGGGTCTGCCTGTTGCGAGCGTGTCGGTAGCGAAGCCAGAGGACGGGGCCGGCGCCCTGGACGACACTTCCGCGGCCCTGGCGCTGCGGGCATGGATGTTCGGAGAGACGGCTCCGGCCGCCGCGCCGGACGGCCCGGACATGGCTGGCGACCTCGCCTCGGACGCGTGGGACGCGCTGCAGGCGGCACTGGATGCCATCGTCCCGCCCAAGACCTCGGCACCGCCCCCCGGGCCGGTCTGGTCCGGCGCGTTGGCACTGCTGATTCCCTGGCAGTCCCGCACCCGGTGCCGCATGCTCGATGGCGCTGCAGTAGAGACCTTCCTGGCGCGGTGCGGAATGCTGGATGCGCCGGCCGGATCGCCGGCAGGGCCGCTGTCTGCGCCACACCCGACAGCGCCTCTCGACCAGGCGTTGGCAGCGCATGCGGTGGAAGTGCGTGTGCACCTGCATCCGGTCACCCTCACCCTCGGGCAGCTCCAGTCGCTCGCCCCGGGCGATGTCGTCACCCTCGACCATCCGTTGCAGTCCCCTGCGTTCGTGCATCTCGTTACCCCTGTCGACGGTGGTGGTCCAGGCGCTCCCCTGGCGCCGGCACTGTGCACCGCATGGCTGGGGCGCGCCGGAGATCACCTGGCGGTCGAGCTCCACGCCGAGCCCTGACGCCGAAGCGCCTGTCCCATGCCGCAATCCCTTTTCACTTCCGAGACTCCTTCAATGTCTGCGCAGAACGCCGAACCCTCCCCAGCACCCCAAGTACAGCCGATCGCACTCTCGACGCTGGAAGGTCCCTCTTCTGCGGAGGCGGGCACGCAGCGCTTGCTGCCCAGCTTCCAGCCTCTCCACCAGGTTCGCACGACGCTGCAGGTATGCGTCGGCTCGGCCACCATGACCGTGGGCGAATTGCTCGCCGCCAAATCCCAGCAGGTGCTGGTGCTCGACCGCAGCGTGGATCAGGCGGTGGACTTGGTGCTCGAAGGCCAGGTGGTGGCGCGCGGGCAATTGGTGGCCGTGGGGGACCGTTTCGGCGTGAAGCTCACCGAGCTGCCCGCGCCCCTCAAGCTCTCCTCCTCGGGCGAGTGACGCCATGGCGTTTCCGGAATCGATCCCGCTGCGCAGGGATGCGGACGGTGCATCCTCAGTGCCCGCGGCGGAACTGGCATGGATGGGCGTTTTCATCCTGTTGCTCGTGCTGTGCGCCGCCGTGTGGCGCAAGCACCGGGCCGCACGCGGGCCTGCGGAATCCGCTGCGCCTGCAGGCGCGCTGAACCGCTGGATGTCGCGGCTGCAGCAACGCCCGGGACGGGCGGCGGCGATCGTCTCCAGCACGCGCCTCACACCGCAGCACAGCCTGCACGAGGTGCATTGGCAGGGCCGGCGGCTGCTGGTGGGCTGCGCTCCGCACTCCATCGGCGTGCTGGCGGAGTGCCCCATTCCTGGCGCGCAGGAGCCTGGCCCCGGTACGCCACCGCCTGCGGAGCCGCAGCCATGAACCGGTGCGTTGGCCGAACGTCGCAGCCGTTGCGCCGCGGAGCGCGGAGAGCCCTCGCGGCGGGGGGCGTGGCGGTCGTCTGTCTGGGCCTGTGCGGCGCCGGATGGGCCCAGCAGGCGCCTGCGGGGGCGTCCTGGCTGAATGGCGCCGAAACCTCCCAGGCGATGCGCATCGCCATCGGCCTGACCGTACTGGCCGTGCTGCCTGCGCTGCTGGTGTGCATCACCAGTTTCCTGCGCATCATCGTCGTGCTGTCCATGCTGCGGCATGCCATCGGCATGAACGAGACGCCGCCGAACACGGTGTTGATCGGACTCGCGCTGTTTCTCACCCTGTTCACCATGTCGCCGGTCCTGGAGCAGGTCAACCGTGAAGCGGTGCAGCCTTTCATGTCGGGCAAGCTCGGCATGGAGCAGGGCCTCACCAAGGGCATCGCCCCGCTGCGTGAATTCATGGTGCGGCAGACCCGCGAGCAGGATCTGGCACTGATGGTGGAGCTGTCGAAGGCGCCCCCGCCGCGTTCGATGGAGGACATCGGCAACGTGCAGTTGATCCCCGCGTTCATGCTGTCCGAGCTGCGCTCCGCATTCCAGATCGGCTTCGTGGTCTTCCTCCCATTCCTGCTGATCGACCTCATCGTCTCCAGCGTGCTCATGGCGCTGGGCATGATGATGATGCCGCCCACCACGATCGCCCTGCCGGTGAAGATCCTCATGTTCATCCTCATCGACGGCTGGGGACTGCTGCTCAAGGCCCTGGTGGGCAGCTTCCACTGACGGCCTCTGCGATGCTGCGCTCCGTCGAATCCCCGTGCGTGCCTGCCGGCGCGGCAGCCTCCGGAGACGAAGCGGAGCTGTGGCGGCGCTGGCGTTCGCAGGAGGACGCCGCCGCGCGTGCGGCGCTGATCGAGCTGTATCTTCCCTACGCCCGCATGCTCGCGGCCATCAGCTTCCAGTCGCGCCATAACGACGAGGTGGAGTTCGGGGATTATTTCCAGCTCGCCAGCGTCGGCCTCATGGAGGCGGTGGACCGCTACGATCCCGCGCACGGGGCGCAGTTCAGGACTTACTCCAGTTCCCGCATCCGGGGCGCGATCCTCAACGGCCTCGATCGCCTCACCGAGAAGGGTCAGCAGATCGCACTGCGCAAGCGCCTGGCCAAGGAGCGCCTGCTGGCCGCCGAGGACGCTGCAGCACGGGGCGCCGGGTCGGCGGGTGCGCACGCGCCGGCGGAGTCCCCCGCTCGCTCGCCCCAGGAACTTCTGGCCTATCTGGCCGAAGTCGGCATCGGGCTGGCGATCGGCGTGATGCTGGAGGGCTCCGGCATGATCGGCAGCGAAGCATCGGAGGAACCGGCGCACGATGCGTCACCCGAGGTGCTCTACTTCCGCAAGCAGGAGCGCCTCCACTGTCAGGCCCTGTTGCGCGACCTGGTCCAGCGGCTGCCCGAGCAAGAACGGTGCGTGATCCGCTGCCACTACGAGCAGGAAATTCCCTTCGACGAGATCGCCGGCATGCTGGAGCTGTCGCGCAGCCGCATTTCCCAGCTGCACCGCCAGGGAGTCGCCCGTCTGCGCGCCGGCCTGTCGCAGGCGCCGCCGTGTGACGTGGCGTGGTAGACCGGCATCTCCGGGGCATCGCAATGTACCCCCCAACACCCTGATTCTTCCGACAATCCTCTCATGACCACTGCTGCTTCTCTTTCCGCCGGGGCGTCCGGCGACTTGTCCCGGCTGGACCGCCTGGAGTCCTATCTGCGCGACGACCCCGCCAACGAATCGCTGCTGGCCGAGGCTTTCGCCGCGGCCCTGCGGTGCGGGGCCTGGGACCGGGCGGAGTTCCATGTGCGGCACGCGCGTGCCCTGTGGCCGCAGTCGCCGGCGTGGGCGCTCCGGGAGACGGAGGGAGCGCTGGCGCGAGGCGACCTGGACGCCGCGCGGCAACTTCTGTCCGAACTGCAGACCTCGCCGCACGCGCCGCGGGCATTCTCGGATGCCGTGCTGCACAACCTCGCGTTCATCGATTTCCAGGAAAACCGTCCTGCGGATTGCGTGGAGCGTTTGGCGCCGCGCATGGAAGCCGCCGCTTCGCCTTCCCAAACCGGCGATGAGCAGACGCCCGCGGCGCTCGACGTCCTGTGGCTGCGAGCCCTGCACCATGTGGGAGATCCCGGACGGGCGGTGCAATGGGCGCAGGTGAGAGAGCAGGCGGGCGCACTGGCTCCCGAAGCGGCAGGAATCGCAGGGCTGGCCGCGCTGGACGCGGAACAGGTCGCGGATGCGGCGCGCTGGGCGGCACAGGCACTCGGTGCCGAGCCTGAGAGGCCTTCGCTGGAGGCTCTGGTCACCCGGTCTTCACTGGCGCTGGCGGAAACGGACGCGCGCACGGCACGGGCGTTTGCCGAAGCGGCACTGGCGCGGCAGCCCGGCGACGGCCGTGCCCGCTCCGCGCTGGCCTTCGCCCAGCTGCTCGCGGGCGACATCCCGGGCGCCATACGGGAGTTCCGCGCAGCCCTGCAGTCCATGCCCGGCCACATCGGCACCTGGCACGGGTTGGGATGGGCCCAGATCGTCGCGCAGGATCTGGCCGGCGCGCGTGCGAGCTTCGAGCATGCACTCGAACTCGACCGCAACTTCGGCGAGAGCCATGGCGGGCTCGCGGTGGTGTTCGCACTCCTGCAGGACGAGCCCTCCGCACGCGCGCACATCGAGCGCGCAGCCCGCCTGGGAGGCGGCAGCCTGGCCGGCCGGTTCGCCGAGGCCGTGCTGCGCGGCGAAGCGAACCCCGAGAATTTCGCGCGCCTTGCGGAGCGCATCCTGGACGGGCAGACGTCACCTGGCGGGTCCAGCATGCTCGACGTGGTGATGGCGGCGCTGCGCCCCAGGCACTGAGATCGAAGTTTCCGGCAGCACGATGCCGGGCCGTGTGCCTCTGGCCGCGTTCGGAACGTCTCAGGGTTTGCCGTTTGCCGCCAGCAGGGCGTCTGCGGCCAGATCGCAGGCTTTGCGGAGTTCCGGGTCGCCGTACATCTGCGCGGTGACCTCGTCCACCAGCGCATCGAAGTCGCCCGTGCCTTCCAGCACGTGACCGAACTCTTCCCGCAAAGTGGCCTCCATGAAGATCCGGAACGCCTTGCGCCGGCGCGCGGGATCTTCGGAGGCGATGGCGCGCAGCCGCAGTGCCGTGGAGGTCTGGTCCGATGCGCGCTCGGTATTGGCTTTGGCCACAGACGCCGTGCCTTGCACCGGAACGGCCGATGGCGTTCGTCCCGCGCGCGTGCGCGCCATCTGCTCCAGTTGGGAGCGCAACAGAACGCTCCATTGCGACGGAGGATCGACCCGGGTCATGCCTCGGCCCTCCCGTCTTCGGCCACGGGCCCCGTAGCGCAGCGGCCCGTGCCGACGTGGCTTGCCATGTGGCTCAATGGACAGGCCCCTGTTGTTGGTAATTGGACAGCAGCACGTGCGCGGCTTCCTCATCGGGTTGCTCTGTCTCTGCCGGTGGTGCTGCCGGCACTGGCGCCACTGCGTTCTGCGCAAGCGCGTCCAGACGACCCAGCACCAGGCGGATGTCGGCGGACATCGGCGGGTGTTCGGTATTGCGCTCCAGACCGGCCTCGAAATGCGCGCGCGCCTGGTCGAATGCGTCCCCCGCCAGCGCCGCGAAACCGCGCACCCAGTGCGGCAGTGGGCTCTCCTCTCCCAGGGCCAGCAGCGGCTGCCAGGTGAGCAGGGCCGTGGAGGCACGGCCGGCGCTGAATTGCAGCAGGCCGAGCTGGTACCGCGGTATGGCCCATTCCGGCGCCAGCAGCACGGCCTGGCTGAAGCTCTGCTCGGCCAGATCCACCTGGCCCAGTGTGGCGTATTCCGCACCCAGCAGGAAATGGGGCACACCGGAGGCGGGCTGTTCGAGCGCGGCCTGCTGGAACAGCGCGATCGCTTCTGCCGCATTGCCGGCAGCGCTGGCGGCAAGCGCACGCTCCAGTACGGGATTCATCGGAGCTTGGTTTGAAGACATGGAAGAAGACCTCGCGACGAGGGAGATGCAGTGCGGGAAAGATGGCCAGCTGCGAAGCATAGCCGTGCAGTCATATATCCGCCGAATCCGAGATTCGTTGAGCGTACCGAACGATCTCCCAGTCACCACGTCAGGTATTGGAAGACGCGCATGCCAAACCGTTCCAGCCTGCGCGCCGCGAATAACCCTCCATTGCCATCGGAAATTCACTCAACATTTCTGGATTCCTCTGGATGTATTGGCAGAAGCGTGCGCGCTACGGCGCCCGCGAGCACATTCATCGAGGGGTAGAAAAATGGTCAGCATCGTCAGCGGCAACGGTCTCGGGTTCAGCAACAGCTCCCTGGCCACCCTGGGGCAACGCACGGCGCAAGGCAATGCGGCCCAGGGGCGGGGCAATGAGCAGGTCTTCGTCAACGTCGCCACGGGCAACCTGGTGATTTCGGACACCGACGACCGGCTGGTGGCGCACGGCGGCGGGTACGAGGCCGTGCGCACTTACAACAGCCAGGGGCTGCTGAACGACGACAACGGCGACAACTGGGGGACGGGCTTCTACCGCCGCCAGCTCGTCCTGTCCGGCCAGGCCAAGCAGCCGGGCAGCACCATCACCCTCACGGGGCGCGATGGTTCCACCTCGCTGTTCACGTGGGATTCCGGGTCCAGCCGCTACGTCAGCACGGACGGTGCGCAGGCGTACGACCGCATCGAATCCACCAGTTCGGGGTTCATCTGGACGGGTGGGCAGAGCCAACGCCGCGAATACTACGGCGCTTCCACCGGCCGTCTCGACAAGACCGTGGACGCCAGCGGCAACACGACCACCTACAGCTACGACGCCGATGGAAACATCGCCAAGGTCACGGACGCCAGCGGCGAGTCGGTGCAATACGATTATGCCGGCGGGCTGCTGATGCGCGTACGCGTCGTTGACAGCCAGGGCAAGGCCGTCACGCGCACCAGCTATGCCTACGATGCGCTCAAGCGGCTGTCGGCGGTCACGGTGGATCTCACGCCCGCGGACGGATCGACCACGGATGGCAAGCTCTATCGGACCTCCTACACGTACGATGGCGACAGCCGCCGTGTGGCCAGCATCCGCCAGAGCGACGGCACCCAGCTCTCCATCGAGTACGTGCAGTCTGGCGCGGATTACAAGGTGTCCGTGCTGCGCGACGCCCTCGGTCAGACGTACCGCTTCAGCTACGATACGTCCGCACGCACGACCCAGGTCACGGACCCGGCAGGCCAGGTGAGCGCATATGCTTACGACGCCAAAGGGCAGTTGCTCAGCATCGCATCACCCGGGCCGGGCGGCGCACGGCTGCTACAGCGGTTCGAATACAACGGCAACGGTGACCTGGTGCGCACCACCGATGCGGATGGGCGCTCCGTGTTCATGGCGTACGACGCGCGTGGCAATCAGGTGCTGCAGCGCGATGCCGCCGGCAACACCGTCACGCGAACGTTCAACGCGCAGAACCAGCTCCTGACAGAGACGGTGTACACGCAGCCCGATCCCGACGGCGATGGTTCCGGCCAACCCTCCGGTGCGTTGACCTCGCGCTATGTGTACGACGATGCCTCCGGCATCCAACTGCGGTTCATGATCAGCGCCGAAGGCCGGGTGACGGAGTACCGCCGCAACACGTATGGCGAGGCAGTGGCAGTGCTGCAGCACCATGCCGCGGCATATCCCGTGTCTTCGCTGGCCCGGGATGCGGTGCCTACCGAATCCACGGTGTCGTCTTGGGCATCGAAACAGAATCTGCAACAGGTGCGCCGCACCGATTACGCGTTCGACTATCGGGGGCAGATGCAGACGGCGACCAGCTATGCATCCACCGATACTTCCGGCAATGGAGTCTCCGCCGGCAGTTCCGTCGTTCGCTATGTGTACGACCCCGCGGGCCGGCTGCTCCAGAGCATCGACGGCAAAGGTGCGACCACGGCGTATGCGTATGACGGGCTTGGACGGCTGATTTCCACGACCGACGGCCTCGGGCAGCTGGCCACCACGGTGTACGACGACGAGGGTGCCCGGATCGTCAACCAGGCAGCCAACGGCTTGCGGGAGACGCGGCTGTACGACCGTGCAGGCCGCCTGGTCAGCAGCCAGCGCTCCGACGCCGCCTCTGCGGATCTGGGAACCAGCAGCTTCATCTACGATGCCATGGGGCGTCTGCGCTCCAGCCAGGACGCGAACGGCAGCAGGTCATGGGTGCTGTACGACGAGGCGGGCAGGAAGTCCGCGGAGGTGGGGGCGTCCGGCGCGTTGCGGGAATACGTCTACAACGGCTCGGGCCAAGTGACCCGGATCATCGCCTACGCCACGCCGGTGGACCTGCGGTTGCTCACCACGTCCGATGGAAGCCCGGCTGCAGTGTCCGTCGCTGCGCTGAGGCCGGCGGGCGCTCCGTCGGACCGCAGCGACTGGACCATCTACGACGCGGCGGGACGGGTCTGGAAAACCGTGGGTGCCGACGGCAGCGTCACCGAGAACTTCTACGACGGCCTCTCGCGGCTGATTGCCACGCGACAGTATGCGAAGACCATCGCAACCGCTGCGCTGGGCGATACCCCGTCTGCCAGCGCGGCGAGTCCGTCCACGGACGCTTCGGCGGACCGGGTCACGCGGCATTTCTACGATGCGGACGGCCTGCGCACCGGCACGCTCGATGCCGAAGGCTACTTGGTGCTCAACGCCTACGATGCGGCTGGCAGGCTGGCGTCCACTACGCGGTTCGCGCGGCTGACTGACGCCTCCAAGCGTGCCACGGGTTCGCTGCAGGATCTGAAGCCTGCGACGAACAGCCAGGACATCGTCGAACGCAGGCTCTACGATGAGAAGCACCAGCTGGTGGGCCAGATCGACGGTGCCGGCTACCTCACCGCACTCGAGTACGACGCCAACGGCAACCTGGCGAAGCAGACGCGCTACGCAACGGCGCTCAAGGCGTCCGTGCTGTCGGCGGTGACCTCGGCCTCGTCCGTATCCCAGATCCGGCCGGCCACGTCGGCGCAGGACCAGGTCCGCCTGTACGACTACGACGCTCTCGGTCGGCTCGCGGTGGAAACCGACTACCAGGGAACGCGTACCGAGCATGCCTACGATGCTGCCGGCAACCGCATCCGCAGCACCGTGGCTGCGGGCACGGACCAGGCGCGCACCCGGCTTGCGCGGTACGACAGCCAGGGGCGGCTGGTGGCGGAGCTGTCCGCCGAAGGTGCCCGCCAACTGGCAGCCGCCCAGACCCCGGCGCAGATCGAAGCGGTCTGGAGCAGCTACGCGAAGACCCATGCCTACGACCTCGCTGGCCGCAGAAGCGCCACGGTCGACGCGAACGGCCTGCGCACGCTCTTCTTCTACAACACGTCGGGACAATTGACCCACACCGTCAATGCTTTGGGCGAAGTGTCGGAGACCCGCTACGACGCGCTGGGCCAGACGGTTGCCCAAATCCGCTACGGCACGCGCATCAATCCCGGCGAACTGATCGGCTCGCAGGCCGGCGGCCTGGTCAACAACAAGCTGCTGGCGCTGCTCCAGGCAGCCGCAAATCCGGCGCTCGATCAGGTCACGCGCACCGCCTACGGTGCCGTCGGCACGGTAGTGGGCACGACGGACGCGGCCGGCTTCGTGAAGAACTACGTCTACAACGCGTTCCGCGAAGAAATCCAGCGTACCGAAGCGACCGGCACAGGCGCCGCCAGCACCGCTTCGCTCACGCGTTATGACCGGCGCGGGCTGGTGGTGGGCCAGACGCGCGATTCGGCTGGCCTCGCCGCTGTGAGCAGCTACAAATACGATGCGTTCGGCAACCAGATCAGCGCGACCGATGCGCTGGGGCACACCCGCACACGCACTTTCGACAAACTGGGCCGCGAAATAACCAGTACGGACGCGGTCTGGGCTACGCTCACGACCAAATACGACGCATTCAACCGTGTAGTCTCCCAGCTGAACGCGGAGGGCAACACCACCACCTACGCCTACGACGCGAAGAACCGCACGGTCACCATCAGCACGGACGAAGGCCTGCTCGTCAAGCAGACCTACAACCGGCATGGCGACATGGTCGAGGTGTCGGACGCCCGCGAAGACGTGACGCGCTACACCTACGACGCGGACGGGCGCCAGACCGGCTCGTCGCAGAGCGTGTGGCATTTCGACAGCAACATCACGGAAACCGTCACCACCGGCAAAAGCTATGACCGCGCAGGCCGGCTGGTGGAAACCACCGATGCGAACGGCACACGCACGACCATTGCCTACGATGCGGCCAACCGCGTTCTCACCCGCACCGTGGACGCAGGTGGCCTGTCGCTCGCGACCCAGTACGCCTATGACCCGCTCGGGCGCCAGATCAGCATCACGCAGCCCGGCGGCACGGTCACCGCGCTGCGCTACGACGCGAAGGGCCAGCTCGTCGAACAGGTGGTCGATCCTGCGGGCCTGGCGCTTTCTACACGCTACGCCTACGACGCCCAGGGCCATACCCTGGAAGTGATCCGGCCTGAAGGAACGCGCACTCGCTATACCTATGACGGTGCCGGTCGCCGCATCAGTGAACAGGTGGACCCTGACGGCCTGAACCTGAAGCGCACCTACACCTACGACCTGCTCGACAATCTCACGAGCAGCGTGGATGCCAACGGCAACACCAGCTACTACCTCTACGACGACGAAAACCGGCAGACGCTGGCGATCGATGGCTCAGGCTCCGTCAAGCAGACGAGTTACGACGCGCTGGGCCGCATCAGCAAACTGGTCGAGTACCGCAACCCCTTCACCGATACCGCGCTGCTGCAGCGGTACGTGGCCGGGGGTGCCGTTTTTGGGCCGTCCACGTGGGAATCGCAGGTGCGTGAGGGCCTCGTGCCCGCCGGTACCGACAGGATCGAATACCGGTCGTACGACGCCAACAACCACCTCCAGTCCGTGGTCAACGGGCTGGGCGAGGTGACCACCTTCCTGCGCGACAACAACGGCAGGGTGATGGAGCAGCGCACCTTCGCCAACCGCATCGCCGTCGGCGGTGCCGACGGATGGACGCCGGGAACGTTCCCCACGCCTGTTCCCGACGACGCGCGCGACGTGCGCACGCGGATGGCGTACGACCCCCTGGGCCGCTTGATCGTCAAGGTGGACGGCACGGGCGCGGCCACCAAGTTCCGCTACGACGGTGCCGGCAACATCGTGGAGCAGGTGCGCTACGCGAAGCGCATCGATATCACCGTGCCGTGGTACGACGAATCCTTCGTTTTCCAGCTGGCCGACCAGGAAGGCGCAGCAGCCAACGTGGTCGAGAAAAGCACGTACGACGCAGCCCAGCGCCTGATCTGGAAAAGCGACGGCACGGGTGCCGTGACGGGCCTGCGCTACGACGCAGACGGCAACGTGGTGAAGACGGTGCGCTTCGCCACCGCGCTGGCGGCTGGCCGGGCACCGCAGGATGTGGTTCCCGCCGGCGGCGACCTGGCCACCGACTACGTGTACGACGCCGCCGGCCGCCAGATTTACGCCGTGGGCCCGGATGGTGCGGTCGTGGGCAGCATCTACGATCGCAACGGCAACCTGCGCCAGCGCACGTCCTACGCCGGGGCCATCACGCCTCCGGTGGCTGGGCTGGGGCCGGTGTTCAGCCCGGCCATCGCCAACCACGACCGGGGAAGCATCTCCCGGCTGCTGCGCAGCCAGGGCGGAGACCGCACCACGACCTGGGCCTATGACGCGTCGAACCGGCAGGTGCTCCAGGTGGACGCCCTGGGCGCCGTGACGCAGACCACGTACGGTGCCAACACCGTCTCGACCAAGGCCTACGCCAACGCGATCGGCGTGGCGGGCTGGCAAGCGGCCGATTTCACTCCCGCGCGCGTGTTGGGCACGGTGCAGGGCAGTGGCCAGGACCGCGTCACTGTGCAGACGCTGGACGGTGCGGGTCGCGTCGTGCGCACGGTGGATGCGGCCGGCTATGTCGTTGGCCGCGAATACGATGGCACGGGCCAACTCCAGCACGTCGTCGAATATGCCTTGCAGGCCGGCACGCCATCCGCGCAGGACCGCCATACCCGCTACACCTACGACGGTGCGGGCCGGCTCGTCGGGAAGACCGATGCGCTCGGAGGGCAGCAATACCACACGTATGACGCACTGGGGAACCGCATAGCGTTCACCAACGAGGTGGGCGCTGCCTGGACCTACGCCTACGATCTTGCGGGTCGGTTGATCCGCGAAGTTTCGCCCCCGGTGGCCGACGGCCCGTCCGGCATCGTGACCCTGACGGGATACGACCTGTTCGGCAATCTCGTGTCGCGCACCGAGGCAGCGGGACGCCCGGAACAAGCCATCACCCGCTACGAATACGACGCTGCAGGCCGGCAGACGGCCGTGCAGACGCCGCTCACGCGCACCACGGGCCGGTATGACACGACCGGACGTTTGATCCAGACGACCGATGCCAATGGCGTGATGACCGTGCTCGCCTACGATGCGGCTGGCCGGGTGCTCACCCGCACCGTGGACCCGTCGGGCCTGAACCTGCAGACGCGCTACACCTACGACGCGCTGGGCAACCAGCTGAGCGTGACGGACGCGCAGGGCGTGGTCACGCAGTTCGGCTACGACGCCAAGGGCCAGCTGATCCGCCAGGCGGTGGACCCCACGGGCCTGAACCTGGTCACCACCTTCGCCTACGACAGCGCGGGCCAGCAGGTGAGCGTGACGGACCCGAACGGCACGGTGACCCGCTACGAATACGACAACATGGGCCGCCGGGTGCTGGAGGTGGTGGACCCGTCCACCGCCACGCACGCGGGCCTGAACCTCGCCAAGCGCTACACCTACGACGCGCTGGGCCACGTCACGAGCGCCACCGACGCGCAGGGCCACACCACGCGCTACGCCTACGATGCGCAGGGCCGACAGCGCTTCGTGCTCGATGCGGCCGGTAACCTGGCCGGGACCGCTTATGACGCGGCCGGCCGCGTGGTGCGCCAGACGCGCTATGCCGTGGTCGTTCAGGCCCCGGACGGTCTGCCTTTGAACGCGACGGAAGATCAGATCAACGGCCTCAAGCGTCCTGATGCCGCGCGAGACCAGACCGAACATCGCATTTACGATGCGGACAACCGCGTCACGGCCACGGTGAACGGCGCGGGCGACGTGGTGCGCTTCGCCTACGACGGCGCGGGACGGGTCATTCAGCGCACGGCCTACGCCCAGCGCATTTCCATGACCAACTGGGTCGTGGGCACGGAACCGCAGCCGGGTGCCAGCTCCGCCAACTCGCCGGACATGGTCACGCGCACCGTGTACGACGCGGCCGGCCGGGTGCGCTACAGCATCGACGGCACGGGCGCGGTGGTCTCGCAGCGCTACGACGGCAACGGCAACGTCACCCAGCGCATCCGCTACGCCAAGCGCCTGGACATCGCCAGCCAGCCGCTCACGGCGAACACGGACGAGGCCGAACTCACCCGCCGCGTGGAGACCGAGCGCCTCTACGACGCGCAGCGCGACGAACAGACGCGCATGCGCTACGACGCGGCCGGGCGCGTCACGCTGAGCGCTGACGGTACGGGTGGCGTCTCGCAGTACCTCTACGACAAGGCCGGGCGGATGCTGCAGAGCACCCGTTACGCCACTCCGATCGGAGACATCGGCACGGGCGACGGCCCGATCACCGTGCCCCAGACGAGCCTCTCGGATGCCTTCGTGCGCAAGGTGTACGACGCGGCCGGCCGTCTCACCAAGGAGGTGGACGCGAGCGGGGCGGTGAGCACCTACGACTACGATGCGGCCGGGCGCCTCGTGCGCGAGACGCGCCTGGCGGTTCCCGCGGATGCCTACCGCAACGTGCAGGCAGGCGCCATGCTGCTGGCCGAGCCCACGCCGGTGGCCAGCAGCGGCGACCGGATCACGCGCCACTTCCTGGACCGCGCGGGGCGCGAGGTGCTCACGATCGATGCCGAGGGCGGCGCCACCGAGCGCTTCTACGACGGCGCGGGCCAACTGCTGCGCGTGCGAGAGGGGGCCACGCAGCTCACCGCCGCGCAGGTCATCCAGCTCGAAAGCCGGCGTGCCCAGGCGGGCGAACTCAGCCGCAGCTTCATCGCCCAGCAGGCGCCGTGGAGCGGCAACGACCGCATCACGCAGAACTACTACGATGCGGCAGGGCGCCTCGCCTTCACGCGCGATGCGCTGGGTCACCTGCAGGGCTACACCTACGACGGCGTGGGGCGCCTGGCCAGCCGCACCGTCTACATGGGCGAGCAGAGCCGGGACTTCTGGGCCGAGGAGGGCATCACCGGGTTCACCAAGACGACGGGCGGGGAAGGCTTGAAGCCCCTCTACCGCCTGGGCGGCCCGAACGGCGTGGAGGACCACCTCTACACCACGAGCGACGAAGAGCGGGCGCAGCTGATTGCCAATGGCTGGAAGGACCAGGGCAACGTCGGCTACGTGCGGAGCCAGCCGGCGAGCGGTGCGGCGCCTCTCTACCGCCTGCGGCCTCCGGGCGCGAGCACGAGCCACTACTACACGGCCAGCGAAGAACTGCGTGCCTCCGCGAGGGACGTGCTCGGCTGGATCGAAGAGGGTGTCATCGGCTACATCGACGTGGCGCCGGCCAAGGACAACGCGGCGCTCTACCAGCTGTATGCCAACGGCACGAACCGGCACTTCCACGGCCTCTCCCGCTCGGAGGTGGACTATGCGCTCATGCCCAACCCGGGGTTCACGGCGGGCGTGGACCGCCGCGAGAGCATGGCCTACGACGCGGCGGGCAACCTCATCGCCACCACCGACGCGGCCAACCAGACGGAGAGCACCGCCTACGACGGCACGGGCCGCAAGACCACGTTCACCAACAAGGCCCAGAGTATCTGGACGTACGCCTACAACGCGGCGGGCCAGATGGTGCAGGAGATCTCGCCGCAGGTGATGCTCGCCGATCTGCCGTCCTGGAGCCAGACGGGCCAGATGACGCAAGCGATGGCAAGCGTCGTCACCCGCATGGAGTACGACGCCATGGGCCACCTCACGGCGCGCACCGAGGCCGCAGGCCGCAGCGAGCAGCGCACCACGCGCTACGAATACGACGCGCTGGGCCGGCAGGTGAAGACCATCTTCCCGCCCGTGGGCGTCTACCAGGACGAAGGCGCGAACCTGATTGCCAATGGCCGGATCGGCTCGGGCTCGCGCTCCGAGCAGACGGTGGAGACCAGCAGCGAGACGCGCTACGATACGCTGGGCCGCGCCGTGGCCGGCCGCGCCGCCGGCAGCACGGCGTGGAGCTACAAGGCCTACGACCGCGCGGGCCACCTCGCGTGGGACGTGGATGCGCTGGGCTACGTGACGGGCTACACGCGCAACGCCTTCGGCGAGACCGAACGCCTGGTACGCTATGCGCAGAACATCACCACCCGGTCTGACGGCGTGCTGATGCGCGAAGACGAAGTGCGCGGCGCCATCACCGCCCGGGCGGGCAGTGCCGACCGCGACATCCTGACCGGCTACGACCGCATGGGCCGGGTGACGGAGGTGCAGGAGCCTTACGTCTTCTTCGTGGACAGCAGCACGGGTGAGCAAGGCGCGGGCCGCAAGACCACGCACAATACCTACGACGCGCTGGGCAATTTGACGAGTTTCGCCACTAACGTGGGCAACAACGTCTGGCCGGTCACGAAATATGGGTACGACCTGCTGGGCCGGCGTACCTCTACCACCGATGTGTTGGGCTACCTCAGCACCGATGCCTACGATGCGGCCGGCAACGTGGTGCGTCACGTGGAATACGCCACGAGGAACGCGGCCCTCGGGACCGCTCCCGACACCGGCAAGGGCGACCGCGTCACCGACACGGCCTACGACGTGCTGGGGCGCAAGACGTCCGAGACGCGCCGCGGCGTGGGCTACACGCGCGTGAACGCAGGGGCCGGGGACATCGGCAGCGTGCTGACGGAGGTCAGCCAAGCCAAGGATGGTGCCAATGCCGACGTGACCACGCGCTACGCCTACGACGCGCTGGGCAACCTGCTGCGCACCACGGACGCGCTGGGCGCGACCACGTACCAGTTCTACGACGCACTGGGCCGCGTGCGCGCCATCGTGACACCCACCGTCAACCTGGGCGTGGCGGGCAATGGCCAGGGCAAGAACCCCGTGAACCCGCTCACCGAGTTCCGACGCGATGCGCACGGCAACGCCGTCTCCACCGTGCAGTATGCAGGTGGCGCCACGGTGTCGGGCGATCAATCGGGCTACACCGCCAATGCCGCGCCGGAGGGATCGGCCAATCGCACGAGCTACACCCGCTTCGATGCCCAGGGCCATACGCAGGAGACGATCGACGCCGGCGGCAACAGCCACTACTACTCCTACGACGCCCAGGGGCGCCTGGCCAAGGAATGGCAGAACGTCAGTTACCTGAACGACGCGGGCGCCTGGCAGGTGCACAGCCTCTGGCGCGCCTACCGCTACGACGCGCTGGGGCGCCAGACGAACACCTACACGCCGCTGCAGGACAGCCCGGACCCGTCCGCCCTTCGCCTGGGCAGCACGGAGCTGCAGTACAACGCCTTCGGCGAGGTGACGCGCAAGCGGGTGCTGTGGCCTGATGGCAGCGGCCTGCTGGGCGCGATGGCGGCAGACGGCAGCCGTCTGCAGGGCGACGAGGTCTACGACTACGACAACGCCGGTCGCGTGTGGCGCAGCAATGCGGGCGACGGGGTGATGAAGATCTGGGCCCATGACCTGCAGGGGCGCCAGACGGTGCAGATGGTGGGCTCGGGGCGGTTGCGGCTGGACAACTACGCCGACATCCAGCAGGCGATCGCCGTGCAGGCCGGTGCTTCGGGAGAGTTCCAGCGCACGGACATGGTGTACGACCTGCGGGGCCAACTGGTGCGGACCGTCGCGCCCGAGCGCACCAGCGAGAAGGCCATGGGGATCACCACGCGCCAGAACCTGGTGTATGGGGTGATCACGAGCACGGAGACCAAGCAGAGCAATACCGATTCCGGTACCAACGCCTCCCAAGGCTACAACCAGGTGGACCTGGTCTGGCGCTCGTTGCAGGACCTGGGCAGCGGCGATGTGCGCATCACGCTCGGGTACGAACCGGCGGATTATCTCTATGGAGTGTCCAGCGACGGAGCCTACACTTCGCCTCCGTACAGTGGCCCCCGCACCGTCGTGGTGAGCGCAGAAGAGGCGATGAACGGGTACTCCTTCAAATGGAAGATGCCGCCCGCCCAGCCGAACCAGAACAGCGCGGTGGGAATCAAGGGCATCGCCAGCATCAAGGTCGAGAAGCTCGACATCTTCGGCAACTGGACCACGATCTACGACGTGGCGCCCAAAGGCAACACCTCGTCGTTCAACTGGACCGAGGTCGCCAGCCCCGGCCTGATCTGGAACGAAGCGGGCGAGGGACGCAAGCCCATCTACCGCGTCTACGACCGCTACAACGACATCCATCTGTTCACCACCAGCGCGTACACCCGCGACTCGCTGCTGATCGGCAACAACGGCTGGCTGGACGAAGGTGTCTCGGGCTACGTGGCCGAGCGGCCGGCCGCAGGCCTCACGGCGCTCTACCGCCTGGGCAAGTTCGGCACGAACACCTCCATCTACACCACCAGCGACAGCGAACGTGCCAGCCTGCTGGCCAGCGGCTGGGAAGACCGGGGCATCGACGGCTACGTGGGCGTTGCCGGCTCGGGCGCGGCGCCCGCAGGCATGACCAAGCTCTTTGCCCTGCAGCACCACAAATCGTCCAGTGGCGATGCCGAGTGGAGGGATGGCCTGTACACCACTTCGCCGAGCGAGCGTGCCGCGCTGATGCAGGGGCTGACGGGCGCCGATGGGCAGGTGAAGAGTGAGTCCGGGGGGCAGCAGTCCTCGGGCGGGGCCGTGTTCGGGCCCACCAGCGGCACGACGCAGAGCGGATCCAGCGGACAGCAGTCCTCGGGCGGTGCGGTGTTCGGGCCCACCAGTGGCACGACGCAGAGCGGATCCAGCGGACAGCAGTCCTCGGGCGGAGCCGTGTTCGGGCCCACCAGCGGGACGACGCAGAGCGGGTCCAGCGGACAGCAGTCTTCGGGCGGGGCCGTGTTCGGGCCCACCAGTGGCACGACGCAGAGCGGATCGTCCGGAGCACCGAAGAGCGGGAGTGCCGGCAGCATCGGCCGGGTGGCCACGCTCTACGGCGCGATCACCTCTCAGAGCATCGAGGTCAGCCTGCCGCAGGACCTCGTCACCAGCATCCGCATGGAAGTGCGCTCCGCCGGCGGCGGCTGGCAGACCGTCAGCCTGGCCAATGCACAGCGCACCTTCGGCTCGGCCCACCGTATCGAGCTGGACAAGCTGGGCCTCACGCCCGGCGGCTACGAGTACCGCATCACCAACGTGCGCGGCAGCGAGGTACGCGAGGTTGGTTCGGGCTCCTTCGCGCTCGGAGTGGCGGACACCGACAGCGCTCCGCCGCTGCAGGGCGTGGGCGTCGTGCAGGGCACCATCGACGGCAGCACGTACCAGGTATTGCGCTGGCCCCAGCCTGGGGCGGACGAGCGCGTGGTCTTCCGCTGGAAGGTCCCGGGCCAGAGCACCTGGACCGGCTCGCGCACCTCGGGTGATGGGGTGTTCACCCAGGGCGACGGCCGTACGACCGGCCTGGGCACGGGCTACCAGGGCGTGGCACTGAACATGAGCGCAGGCACCTACGAATACGAGGTGATCGTGCTCAACAGCTTCGGCGGCGTGGCGCAGCGCGCCACGGGGGTAATGACCACCTCGCAAGGGGCCAGTGTGGCCGTCACCACACCTGCGGTGGTGTACGCCAACAATAACGTGTCCAACTTCGGCATCCTGGGCTACGCCTGGAAGGATCCGGGCCCGGGACGCAAGCCGTTGCAGCGCTACTACTTCACGTACCAAGGCAATGACCACCACATCACGACGGGGGATGAGTCGGTCATCATGGAGATGAACCAGCGGGTTGCCGAAGGTGCCGCGGTATATGAGGGGGTGACGGGTTACGTAGACGTGAACCCGTCGGGCAACAGCAAGCGCCTGATGCAATACATCTATGGCGGAGACACGGTGTTCCAGCTGGCATCCAACCCCACCATGGTCTATCGCGGCGACTTCATCGTGCTCAACAGCGATCCGCGCTATCAAGCCGGATTCGAGTGGAACTGGTCGCGCTGGTACCAGAACGCTTACCAGAACGACGGCTACATCATGATGGCGCCAGTAGAGGGCACCAAGCCGCTTTATGCCATCTATGACGGCAACTCCTTCGGCAGCCGCAGTTTGGGCGATTTCCTCACGACGGATTCCGAATACGAGGTGATCTCCAACTTCATGATGAGCGCACCGATGGCTGCCACAGCAAGTCTGAGGTCGATCGCCATGTCGAATGCCGTCATCGACGGCAGCAACCATTCCGTATTGCAGTGGCCCCTGCCAGAGACGGGCGCTCGGGTCACGGTGAGTTCCTATCCGGGCATTCCGGGCGGCAACCCGGCGCCCTTCCTGTTCCAGCAGGGCGACGGCCGCTCGCAGTTCGCGGGCGGGGCGGCGCTGCAGGGCTTCGTGCTGGACGTGCTCACGCCGGGCACGACCTATCAGGTGAAGATCGTCATCGAGCACCCTGCGGGGATGTACCGCGATCCGTACATCGAGCAGGGCACGGTGACGATCACGGTCCCCTCGACGGGCGTTAACGGTGGTGTCACGGTCCAGCAAACGACTCCCACTTACGTGCCGCAGCTGCGTGCGCAGAACGCCCAGCAGGGCAATTTCACCAACCGCCCGGAGATCCTTCGCGGCTATGACCGCTGGGGCAACCTCATCAGCATCGACGAGACCCAGGGCCTGGGCGCGGGCCAGCGGGTGCGCACGGCCACGATGCGCTACGACGCCAACAACCAGTTGATCGCGCAGTCGCGGCTGCACGAGGACAGCAATTTCGCGCAGTCGTGGGCGACGACGCAGGTGTACTACGACGCGGTGGGCCGGCAGGTGGGCGTGCGCGACGCACTCGGCAACCTGAACGCGCAGGTGCGCGACCTGGCGGGCAACGTGGTGCAGGAGCGCCGGGCCGACGGCGGGCGCATGGACTACGGCTATAACGCGTTCGGCGACAAGATCTCCTCGGCCGAGAATGTCTCTGCGGATCGCAACCCGGTGGTGACGAACTACCGCTACGACCAGCTCTCGCGCCTCACGCAGACCTCGCTGGCCAGCGCCATCTCGCGCTACCGCATCGAAGGCAGCATGAACGGCGATGTGTCGAGGAACCTGTACGACTCGAGCGCGCACCAGAACAATGGCGTCGCCGGCCTCGAGCGCCACGAGATGACGTTGCTGGAGACGGTGGAGTACGACGAAGCCGGCCGCAAGCGACTGGTGACCAACGGCAACGCCGAGACGACACGCTACCGCTACGACCGCATGGGCAACGTGGTGCTGAGCGGGCAGGAGACGGTCAAAAACGCGAGCGGCGGGACCGAAACGCTGGCCTACGCCATGCGCTACCGCTACGACGCGCTGGGCCGCAAGATCGGGCAGACGGATGCGATGGGGATGACGCAGGCATGGAGCTATGACTTCTCCGGGCGCATGGTCGGGCGCACGGATTCACAGTCGGGCGGTGGCGCGCCGGTGGACTTCAACTTCCGCTACAACTTCGCGGGCCAGCTGGTCCATGAGGACAACACCCGCGTGGAGCCAGGAGCGGGCGGGGCCACGGCCACTGCCAAGCAAAAGAACATCGACTACCGCTACGACGGCGCAGGCCAGCTGATCGAGATCCGAGACAACTACCTGGGCCAGACCACCCGCTATGAATACGACCTGGCAGGCAACCGCGTGGCCGAGAAGATGGCGCAGAAGACGCTACTCGCCTCCGGCCTGCTGGACGACGTGGTCTACCAGGACAACCACCTGGTCTACGACGCCCAGCACCGGCTGCGGGCGGTGTTCGACGGGCGATCTGACGTGCGCATCACCTATGACCTGGCGGGCAACCGCAAGAAGGTGACAACGCACGTGGTGAACACGATCCGCACGAACAACGCGGGAGAAGGACCGCAGGATCGGCAGGTGGAGCACACCACCACCACGGACTTCGACTACGACGCGATGAACCGCCAGACCAGGAGCGCGGAGGCGTCGGAGGTCAAAGGGGCCCGGTGGATCTTCGACTGGCGGACCGGAGCCACGCCGTCCTATGAAAAGTCGATCACGGTACTCAAGTACGGCTACGACCTGGCGGGCAACCGCGTCAGGGAACAGACGTTCGACGGCATCGCCATCGCGGGCTCGCCGGACGGCACGGTCAAGAAGACCTACGACTACGTCTACGACGACCTGCACCGCATGGCCGGTTACACGGGCTTCGGCGCGAGCGACCTCATGGACGGCATCCTGTACGACGGCGCGGGCCGGCAGGTGGCGGCCCGCACGCTGGTCGGCGAGACGGGCGGCAGCTATGAGTACCGCTACAGCCAGTACGACGCGACGGGCAAGCTGCAGGACGTGCACACGGTGGTGCGCAGCGCGAAGACGGGCGACAACCAGAAGGTGGCGCAGACCACCAACGTGGCGTACCACGATGCGGGCGGAGCGACGGGCCTGGGGTACGACGCGGCGGGCAACCTCAAGGGGGTGCGCCAGGAAACCGATGGACAGGCCACGACCACGACGTACCAGTACACGTACCTC
>NZ_JAUZUQ010000010.1:0-198693 GCF_031844105.1 Acidovorax sp. PRC11
GACTCGAACGCCGAATCGCCGGCGTCGGGCAGGCTGTCGAGGAACACCGTGGCTTCCGCGGCGGCCGTGGGGCCGGGCACCGGCGCGCGCGCGGGCGCCGGCGCCGGAACCGGCACGGGGGCCGGCGCGACGGTGCGGCGCGCCACGGTGGTGGGTGCCGGCGGTGCCTCCATCAGCGGCAGGGCCGCGGCCATCGGCTGCGGCATCGACAGGCCCGACATCGGCGCCGGAACGGACGTGATGTCGATCATCGGCACGGCGACGCCCGCACCGCGGCGGTCGGCGGGCTCCACCCAGTTGTCCCCCAGCTCGGCACGGAAGTCGAACTGCTCCATGCCTTCGGGCGGCACGGCCATTTCCATGACCGCCAGGAATTCGTCGATGCTCTGAGGCCGGTCCTGGGGCTGCAGGGCCAGTGCCTGCGAGATCGCGGCGATGAAGGGCGGCGAATACTCGACGCCGAACTGCTTGCGCACCGTGCGGGCCACCCGCGGGAACGGCACCATCCGGTCGCGGATCGCGCGCAGCGTCGCCGGCAGCGGGGTGTCGTTGCAGAGGCAGCCGTGCACCACCGCACCCACCGAGTACAGATCGCTCCACGGTCCCTGCCGCAGGTCGTTGCCTTCGTCGTTGTACTGCTCGATCGGGGCGTAGTTGACCTTGAGCACGGCCGTCAGCCGGTGCGAGTGGTCGGTGATGGCATGGCGGGCGGCGCCCAGGTCCAGCAGCACGGGGGCGCCCGTGTCCTGCAGGAAGATGTTGTCGGGCGAGATGTCGCGGTGCAGCGTGTGGCCGTCGTGCAGCACGCGCAGCGCCCCGAGGATGGACCAGAGCACCTTGCGCAGCCAGGCCTCCGGCGGCGGCGTGCGCATGTGGGCGCGCGCCTGCTTGAGCGTCATGCCGCCGTAGAGCGGCATGACCATGTAGGCGGTCTGGTTCGCCTCCCAGAAGCGGAACACCTTCACCAGGGAGGGATGGTCGAACTGCGCCAGCAGCCGCGCCTCGGCGACGAAGGATGCCAGCCCGGCCTGGAACGACTGCTCGTGCGACGAGGAGCGCACCCAGAGCGACTGGCCCTGCGCCCGGGCGGCGAGCGCCGTGGGCATGTATTCCTTGATCGCGACGAACCTGCGCAGCGAATGGTCGAACGCCTTGTAGACCATGCCGAAGCCACCGACGCCGAGCAGCGAGATCACCTCGAATTCGCCCAGGCGGGAGCCCGACGGCAGGGCGTCCACGTGGTGCGCGTCGCTCTGGATTTCGGTGGCGGAGGTGGGAACGGACATAGGAGGAGGCAAGAATCCAGGAGGCCGGCCGCCCGCGAGACAGGCGGCGCGAAGGCGGCAATGGCCGCCATCATGCAGCAAGCCGGCCCCGGACGGTGGACAAAGCGCGTTCCGGACGGCCCCGCGGGGTGGCATCGCCCGGCAGGCTGGTTACCATCGGGGCCTATGTTCAGCTATCGCCACGCCTTCCATGCGGGCAACCATGCCGACGTGCTCAAGCACACGGTATTGATCGCCATCCTGCAACACCTGACGCAGAAAGACGCCGCGCTCGCCGTATTGGACACCCATGCGGGTGCCGGTCTCTTCCGCCTGGACGGCGACTACGCGGCCACCAGCGGCGAGGCGGCCGACGGCATCCTGCGCCTGCTGCCCGCCGCGCTGCCGAAAGGCACCGAACTCGCGCCCGCGCTGCAGGCCTATGTCGATCTGGTGCAGGCATTCAACAGCGGCTCCACCGCCAAGGTGTACCCGGGCTCGCCGTTCATCGCCCACCGGCTGCTGCGCGGGCACGACCGGCTGAAGCTGTTCGAGCTGCATCCCACGGACATGCGTTCGCTGGCCGGCAACATCGCCCAGCTCGACGCGGGCCGCCAGGTGGCGGTGCTGCACGAGGACGGCTTCGAAGGCATCCGCAAGTTCCTGCCGCCGCCTTCGCGGCGCGGGCTGGTGCTGTGCGACCCGAGCTACGAGATCAAGACCGACTACGGCCGGGTGCTGGACATGCTCACGGAAGCGCTCAGGCGCTTCGCCACGGGCACCTACGCCGTGTGGTATCCCATCATTCCCCGGCCCGAGGCGCACGATCTGCCGCGGCGCATGAAGACGCTCGCCACCCGCGCGGGCAAGCCCTGGCTGCACGCCACGCTCACCGTGAAATCCAGCCGCATCACGACGGACACGGACGGCACGCAGCGGCGGCCGGGCCTGCCCGCCAGCGGCATGTTCGTGATCAACCCGCCCCACACGCTGAAGGCCGCGCTCAAGCCCGCCCTGCCCCAGATGGCGGAGCTGCTGGCGCAGGACCCGCAGCACGCGGCGCACAGCCTCGAATCGGGCGGCTGAGCCGCAGCGCCCTCACCCCCCCCGACGCACCGCCAAGGCAGTGCGTCTCACACGGAGCCGGCAAAAAGTCTTTTGAGGAGACGGCTTCGGTCAGTCTCCCGACGCCCTCATGGAATCCGCACCGGGGCACGGCACATCCGGGTCGGTGGGAGCCAGGGTGATGGCGACCGGCTTGATGCCCAGGCCCAGCAGGCCCAGGGACTGGGCGGCGGCCCGGCTCAGGTCCAGGATGCGGTTCTGGGAATGCGGGCCGCGGTCGTTGATGCGCACCTGCACCGCCCGGCCGGTGACGAGGCTGCGCACGCACACCCGGGTGCCGAAGGGCAGCGTGCGGTGCGCCGCCGTGAAATCGTTCATGTCGAAACGCTCGCCGCTCGCCGTGCGGCGGGCGTGGAAGCGCGCGCCGTACCAGGACGCCATGCCTTCCTCGCCGAAATCTCCGAGTTCGCTGCCGAGGTCCAGGCCCAGGCCCGAGGCGCGGCCGTCCTTCGCGCCCTTGGCCTCCTCCGGTTCCGTCTCCGGCGCAGGCGATGGCGACGGCATCGCCGGCGCGGGCTCGCGCAGCGCGGCCGGGGTGTCCGGATCGGTCAGGGGAACGGCGGGCCGGGGCGCCCGCAATGCCGGCCGGGGAGGCCGCGCGGGGGCGGGAGCGTGCGCCTGTCCGGGTGCGGAGGATGCGGCGGCCGGTGCATCGCCGCCGGCCTCGGAGGCGGAATCGGACGCCGGCGCGACCGCGCATGCAGCGATCGCCCCGCACAGCAGGACCGTCGACAGCCCCAGCAGGGCCCGGGGCATTTCAGCGCTGGCAGCGCGTTGCAGAAACCTCTTCAAAACGCTTCGAATCCTTTTTTTCGGCATCGGCGCAGGCCCGCCGGGGGGCTGCCGGCGGGTGGGCCGGCGGCAGCGCATGCCACGGCACGGCCGTGCAGGAAGGCGCCATGTTACCCAACCCGGCCGGCGCACCGCACGGCCCGTGCGGCGCGTTCCGGCCCGTCACAGGCCCAGGCGGCGGCAGAGTTCCAGGATCGTGGCGCTCTGGTTCATGGTGTAGAAGTGCAGTGACGGCACGCCGCCCGCGCGCAGGCGCTCGCACAGGTCCGCCACCACGTCGAGGCCGAAGGCCCGGATGCTCGCCGTGTCGTCCCCGAAGGCCTGCAGCCGCAGCCGGATCCAGCGCGGGATCTCCGCGCCGCAGGCATCGGAGAAGCGCATGAGCTGGGTCGATCCCATGATCGGCATGATGCCGGGAATGACCGGCACGTCCAGGCCCTGGGCGCGCACGTCGTCCAGGAAGCGCCAGTACGCATCGGCATTGAAGAAGTACTGCGTGATCGCCGAATCCGCCCCGGCGCGCACCTTGGCCGAGAAGGCCTGCAGGTCGGCGTCGGCGGAGCGGGCCTGGGGATGCACCTCGGGATAGGCCGCCACCTCGATGTGGAAATCCTGGCCCGTTTCCTCGCGGATGAAGGCCACCAGATCGCTCGCGTAATGGAACTCGCCGCCCGCGCCGTAGCCGCTCGGCAGGTCGCCCCGCAGCGCCACCAGGCGCGACACGCCCATGGCCTTGAGCTGCGCGAGCTGCGCGCGCACGCTCTCGCGCGTGGCGCCGATGCAGGAGAAGTGGCATGCGGCCTGCACGCCCTCGGCGAGGATCTCGCGCACCGTGCCGAACGTGCCCTCCTGGGTGGAGCCGCCCGCGCCGTAGGTGACCGAGCAGAACTCCGGCCGGCGCTCGTAGAGCTGCCGGCGCACGGCCCGCAGCTTCCCGGCGCCCTCGGGCGTCTTCGGCGGGAAGAATTCGAAGCTGACCGGAAGCGATCCCGTGTCCGTGGAAAGGCTCATGCCTTCCTCCTTGCATGAATGAAGAATTCGCGGTTGCCGTCGCCGCCGTCGATCGGGCTGTCGTGCCAGCCGGCCACGTCCAGGCCCAGCGCCGTGCAGCACTCGCGCAGGCGCTGTTCCACCTGGGCGTAGAGGGCCGGATCGCGCACGATGCCGCCCTTGCCCACCTGGCCGGGCTGCAGCTCGAATTGCGGTTTGACCAGCATCAGCAGCTCGCCATCCGCCTGGAGCAGCGGCACCACCGCCGGCAGGATCAGCGTGAGCGAGATGAAGGACACATCGCCGGTGACGAGGTCGAATTCAGGCGTGACGTCCACGTCCTCGCGCCCCGCGCGGCGGCGCAGCTCGGTGGGCAGCGCACCCTCGGCACGCGCGCGCGCCCTGGCCTCGCGCTCGGCCTTGAAGGCCTCCACCTCGTGCTCCTTGGCGTCGTCGCTGTCGTCGTATTCGTCGTCCACCTGGCCGCCGTTGCGCATCCAGGCATAGGGCGCCTCGGGCTGGGTCTCGTTGTCGTCCGGGTCGCGCTCCACGCGCTCGGACAGGGCTTCCTCGCAGGCCTCGCGCAGCGATTCGGCGGTCACGGAACGGGCGTTCAGCCCCTCCACGCCCACCACGCGCGGATCGTCCCGCAGCCGCTCGTGCAGCTGGCCATGGCCCACGTCCACGCCGATCACCTGCGCCGCACCGTGCTGCAGCAGGCAGTCGGTGAACCCGCCCGTGCTCTGCCCCACGTCGAGGCAGCGCAGACCGGCCACCTGCAGGCCGGTGGCACGCAGCGCGCCCTCCAGCTTCAGGCCGCCGCGCGACAGGTACCGCGCCTCGGCGCCGTCCAGCAGCTCGACCTCGGCGATCGCCGGAATGTCGTCGCCGTTCTTCGCCACCTTCGTCCACGGCAGGCTGGCCGCCAGCCGCCACTGCACGCCGGCCGCGATCAACCGCTGGGCCTGCGACCGCGTGGCCGCATGGCCGTGCTCCACCAAAAACACATCCGCGCGCATCAGCGCCTTCCTCTCCAACAGGGCGGGCCGCACACGCGGCCCGCCACATTTCCAATCGATTGCAGGGCGGCGGACAGACCCGCGCCGGCACCGTGGCCGCACCTTGCTGCACGGCCTGGCATGCGTTACCGCATCCGGTGACTGCGCCCAGACCCATTCTCCGAACGCTACCTGCCGCGCTCAACCGGCAGCCCACGCGGTCCTGAGCGCCTCGTCATTCGCCAGGGCACTCGCACGCCCCAAGCCAGCAGACGCCGCGGAACCGGCTCCGCCGGGCCGCTGGCGTCGTCCCCCCTCCAAGGCGCGAAGCGCCGCCAGAGAGGGGGGAAGGCGCGCAGCGCCTCAGGAGGGAGTGCTCAATACCGATACGTATCGGCCTTGTACGGGCCTTCCTTCTTCACGCCGATGTAGGCGGCCTGCGCGTCGGTCAGCTCGGTGAGCTGGGCGCCGACCTTCTTCAGGTGCAGGCGCGCGACCTTCTCGTCCAGCACCTTCGGCAGCACGTACACCTTGCCGGCCTGGTAGGCGTCGGGCTTGGTGAACAGTTCGATCTGCGCGATGGTCTGGTTGGCGAAGGAGCTGGACATCACGAAGCTCGGGTGGCCCGTGGCGCAGCCCAGGTTCACGAGGCGGCCCTTGGCCAGCAGGGTGATGCGCTTGCCGTCCGGGAAGATCACGTGATCGACCTGGGGCTTCACTTCCTCCCACTGGTACTTCTCGATCGAGGCGACGTCGATCTCGTTGTCGAAGTGGCCGATGTTGCAGACGATGGACTCGTTCTTCATCGCCACCATGTGCTCGTGGCGGATCACGTCCTTGTTGCCGGTGGTGGTCACGAAGATGTCGGCCTTGTCGGCGGCGTATTCCATGGTCACGACCTTGTAGCCTTCCATCGCGGCCTGCAGGGCGTTGATCGGATCGATCTCGGTCACCCACACCTGGGCGCGCAGGGCGGCCAGGGCCTGGGCGCAGCCCTTGCCCACGTCGCCGTAGCCGGCCACCAGGGCCACCTTGCCAGCGATCATCACGTCGGTCGCGCGCTTGATGCCGTCCACCAGCGACTCACGGCAGCCGTAGAGGTTGTCGAACTTCGACTTGGTGACCGAGTCGTTCACGTTGATCGCGCGGAACAGCAGCGTGCCCTTAGCGGACATCTCGTTCAGGCGGTGCACGCCGGTCGTCGTTTCTTCCGTCACGCCGATGATCTCGGCCGACTTGCGGCTGTACCAGGTCGGGTCTTCTGCCAGCTTCTTGCGGATGGCCGCGAACAGGATGCGCTCTTCCTCGCTGGCGCCGTTGCCGGCGACCAGGGAGGCGTCCTTCTCGGCGCGCTGGCCCAGGTGCATCAGCAGCGTGGCGTCGCCGCCGTCGTCCAGAATCATGTTCGGGCCTTCGCCCTTGGAGCCCTTGGGTCCGAAGTCGAAGATGCGGTGGGTGTAGTCCCAGTAGTCTTCCAGCGATTCGCCCTTGATGGCGAACACCGGCGTGCCGCCCGCGGCAATAGCTGCGGCGGCATGGTCCTGCGTGGAGAAGATGTTGCAGGAGGCCCAGCGCACGTCGGCGCCCAGTTCCTTCAGCGTCTCGATCAGCACGGCCGTCTGGATGGTCATGTGCAGCGAGCCAGTGATGCGCGCGCCCTTCAGGGGCTGCGCGGCCGCGAATTCCTCGCGGATGGCCATCAGGCCGGGCATTTCGGTCTCGGCGATCTTGATTTCCTTGCGGCCCCAGTCGGCCAGGGAAATGTCGGCGATGGCCAGATCGGCCGGGGTCTTGAGAACTGCGCTCATGGTTTTCTCCGTGAAGGGAAGCAAAAACCACGCGTTCGAGGGGAATGCATCACTCACCGCACCGGACAGCGTGGGTGAGCGTCGTTGCAATGGGATTATTCCGAGCCTCGCGCCCCCGCCCGGCGGGCGTGGGAACGCTGCAACGCTCCTCGGAAGGCGGCAATTATAAAACCAAGCAGCCAAAACCCGTGGGAGCGCCCATCCAGCGCCGGTCGGTTCCTTCCGCCCGTCCTTGGGGGGGTGCGACGCCCGCAAGCCAGGGCTGTAACTTTTCGTTGTAGGACGGCAGGACGGATTGAGGCAAGATAACGGCCTGCGCAAAGACCGGCAGCAGGCCGTGTCCCCCCGCCCCCTCCCGGGTTTCTCGCCCGGCAGGATTTCGTCCGCAGGCCCCGCGCCCCCGACGCCCGATCTCCCGATGCCCCACTCTTCCAGGACTTCCAACTTCGATACGCTGCGCATTGGCGCGGCCCTCGCCGTCATCTTCAGCCACCACTTCCACATCGCCCGCGCGGCTCCGCCGCACTGGCTCCATTCCGACATGGTGGGCGGCGTGGCCGTGATGACGTTCTTCACCATCAGCGGCTACCTCGTGACGCTGAGCTGGCTGCGCCATCCCGACACCGTGGCGTTTCTCTGGAAGCGCCTGCTGCGCATCTGGCCCGGCGTGCTGCTCGCGGTGATCACCAACATCTTCCTGTTCGGGCTCGCATTCACGTCGCTGGATGCCGCGGAGTTCCTCCGGCATCCGGAGACGCTCACCTACTACCAGAACCTGCTGCTCTACCGGGAGTACGTGAACCTGCCCGGCGTGTTCGAGGGCAACCCGGTGCGGCAGGTCATGAACGGGCCGTTGTGGACCATTCCCATGGAGACGCTCTGCTACGCCGTCCTGGCCGGACTCGGTGCCTTGGGCGTCCTGCGGTCCCGCGTTCTCGCGACCGTGGCATGCCTGGGCTACATCGCGTTCTTCCTGACCACCCAGAACGCCGACTTCACCGGCACCATGCGGCACTGGTTCGAATACCCCGCCTATTTCGCCTGCGGCGCACTGATCGCGCTGCACCGCGGCGTTTTCCTCGCCCGGGCGCAGCAGTGGCTGTGCATGCTCGCGCCCATCGGCGTGCTGCTGTTCTTCGGGCTCGAGCTCGAGCATTCGGCCGGCCTGCTCATCCTGCCCCCGCTGCTCATCTATCTGGGAACCCGGCAAGGCGGCGGCTTGCCCTTCCTGCGGCGTGCGGGAGACCCTTCCTTCGGCATCTACCTCTTCGGCTTTCCCATCGCCCAGGCCGTCGAGGCCACCTGGCCGGAACTGGACTTCACCACAAGCCTGCTGCTCACCTGCGCGCTTTCGATCGCGGCCGGATATGCATCGTGGCACCTGCTCGAATCCAGGGTATTGCGGCTCAAGAGCTGGCTCGGCGAAGGCAACGCGCTGCGCACGGCCTGACGCGGGCCTGTCCGTTCGGGATGGCGGCCATCTAGAATCGCGGGTTTGCCGCGCCGCGGGGCACGTCCCTGCCCGCGGCCGCGCCCCAGGCTTTCCGGCCGCATGCCGGCGCCCGGCACTCCCGCGGGAGCTGCCGCGTTTCCCGACAGGACTCAGACGACATGGCCACCGCCACCCCTTACGCCCCGCAAGTCGGGGTCCGCCGCACCTTCGCCATCATCTCCCACCCGGATGCGGGCAAGACCACGCTCACGGAAAAGCTGCTGCTGTTCTCGGGCGCGATCCAGATCGCCGGGGCCGTGAAGGGCCGCAAGGCGAGCCGCCACGCCACCTCCGACTGGATGGAGATCGAAAAGCAGCGCGGCATCTCGGTGGCTTCCTCGGTCATGCAGATGGCCTACCGCGACCACGTGGTGAACCTGCTCGACACCCCCGGCCACAAGGACTTCTCGGAAGACACCTACCGCGTGCTCACGGCCGTGGACTCCGCGCTCATGGTGATCGACGCGGCCAACGGCGTCGAATCGCAGACGCGGCGGCTGATCGAGGTCTGCCGCCAGCGCGACACCCCCATCATCACCTTCGTCAACAAGATGGACCGCGAAGTGCGCGAGCCCCTCGACATCCTCGACGAAGTGGAGCGCGAACTCGGCATGCCCTGCGTGCCCATGACCTGGCCCGTGGGCCAGGGCAAGAGCTTCGGCGGCATCATCAACCTGCGCACGCAGGCGATGACGGTGTTCGAATCGGGCAGCGAACGCCGTCCGCAGGACTTCGAGACCATCCCGCTCAGCGACGCCGACGCCCTGCGCGCGCGCTTCGGCGCCACCTTCGACGAAGCCATCGAGAGCATGGAACTGGCCGTGGGCGCCTCCCCGGCGTGGGACCACGAGGCCTTCCTCGCGGGCAAGCAGACGCCGGTGTTCTTCGGCTCCGGCGTGAACAACTTCGGCGTGATGGAAGTGCTCGATGCGCTGGTCGACCTGGCGCCCCCGCCGCGCCCGCGCACCAGCAGCCTCGTGGTCAACAAGCAGCCCGTCGAGAAGACCGTGCTGCCGGAAGAGTCCGGCTTCGCGGGCGTGGTGTTCAAGGTGCAGGCCAACATGGACGCCAACCACCGCGACCGCATCGCCTTCGTGCGCGTGGCGTCGGGCAAGTACACGCCGGGCATGAAGCTGCGCGTGCAGCGCACCGCCAAGGAGCTGCGCCCCACCAGCGTGGTGACCTTCATGAGCCAGCGGCGCGAGGCCGTGGAAGAGGCCTATGCGGGCGACATCATCGGCTTCACGACGCACGGCGGCGTGCAGCTGGGCGATACCATCACCGACGGCGCCAGCCTGCAGTTCACCGGCCTGCCCTTCTTCGCGCCCGAGATGTTCATGACGGTGGTGCTGAAGAACCCGCTGCGCACCAAGCAGCTGCAGCAGGGCCTCGCCCAGCTCGGCGAGGAAGGCGCGATCCAGGTCTTCAAGCCCGACGCCGGCGGCAACATGCTGCTGGGCGCCGTGGGCCAGCTGCAGTTCGAAGTGGTGCAGCACCGCCTGAAGGCCGAGTACGACTGCGACGTGCGCCTGGAGAACTGCCAGTACACCGGTGCGCGCTGGATCACGGCGGACACGCCGGCCGAGCTGCGCGCCTTCACCGACGCCTACCCGCTGCGCATGGCGCACGACGCGGCCGACACGCTGGCCTACCTGTGCACCAGCCCCTACGACGTGCGGCTGGCGCAGGAGCGGTTCCCGAAGATCCACTTCCATCCGCTGCGCGAGCACGCGGGACTGGCACTGCAGGCCGCCGGCTGAGCGGATTGCAGCCCATGGCCGCTCGCCCCATGCCCGCAGCGTGTGCCGCCCAAACGGTGCGCCCGCACGGGGCGTGGGCGCCGTTCCTGGCGATCGGGGGCGCCCTGGCCGCGGTCTACGGCCTGTGGCTGCTGGCCTTCTGGCCGGGCATCCTCGGCGAAGACAGTGTCGCGATCCTGCACGAAGTGGAGCAGGAGGGCCCGTTCCGCTCGGGCAAGACGGTGTTCTGGTACTACCTGGTGCGGTGGCTCTACGGCACCACGGGCCGGGTGGAAGTGCCGGTGGCGGTGCTGATGCTGCTGTGCGCGGTCATTTTCGCGCGCATGCTGGCATGGTGCTGGAGCGCGGGCCTGCGCAAGACCTGCCTCGCGGGGCTGGTCTTCGTGGCCCTGGCCCCGCACATGACCGCCTTCGCGGGCACCCTCTACCCCGACGCCGTCTTCGCCGTGGCCGCGTGCGGCCTGCTGTTCGAGCTGTGGCTGGCCGTGCGCCGGCGGCACATGGGCGGCGCGTCCCTCGCGATGGTGGCGCTCGCGCTGCCGTTCGCGGTGTTCACCCGGCCCAACGGGCTCGTGTTCCTGCTGCCGGCGCTCGCCGCGCTCGCATTCGTGCCCGGCCGCGCTCGCTGGCTGCTCGGCGCCGTGATCGCCCTCTGGTGCGCGCTGATGGCCGCGGCGCACCGCGCGCACCCGTCGCAGGCCCAGGAAGCCGTCTATCCCATGGTGGTGTTCGAGACGGTGAACTTCCTGCGCCCGCACGCGATGAACGATCTGTGGACACGGTTCGCGCACATGAACGACCCCTGGGTGCTGGACGAACCGAGGATCTCGGCAGCCACCCTGGACGCACTGCGCCGGCACCGGCCTGCCGAGTCGATGGTGGCCTATTCCGATCCGGCGTACTGGGACATGCTCGTCTTCCATCCCGACGGGCCGCAGGTGGGCGGCATACCGGAGGCCGACCGCCGCACGCTGGTGCGCGAATTCTTCCGCTACAACCTCTGGCACAACCTCCCCGAGTTCCTCGGCAGCCGCATGACGGTGTTCATGACGGCGGCGCTCGCCCAGGGGGGCTTTCCCGCCGTGACCTACGCCGCCCACGTGCTGCCCCGCACCCGGTCCGTCTCCACCTACCGGCGGTTCGACGTGCAGGAGCTGGAGCGCGGCTTCATCGGCGCGCAGAAGGCGAGCTACCGCTGGCGCTGGCTCCTCTGGACGCCCTGGGCGGGTTTCGCGCTGCTGGCCTGGGCCCTGGTGCGCGGCGTGCGGCGGCGCGAGGCCGCGCTGCTCATCGTGGCCCTGCCGATGGCGCTACAGTGCGGTGCGATCTTCCTGCTCTCCTCCGCGGGCGAGTACCGCTATTTGCTGCCCTTTTTCGTGCTGCCGCTGGTGCTGCTTCCCGCCCTGGCGCTGCGGCACGAAGCGCCAGCGCCCTGAATAGTTTTCCTGTTGCATCCCTTCGCCCCATGTCGCTGCTACTCACATCCCTCACGCTCCTGTGCGTGTTCGGCATCTCCGTCGGACAGCTGCTGTTCAAGAAGGCGGCCATGCAGCTGCCGCCGCAGCCCGTGCTCACCGACTGGCTGTTCAACGGCTGGCTCATCGTCGCGCTGGCGCTGTACGGCATCACCACGCTGCTGTGGATCTGGGTGCTGCGCAGCGCGCCGCTGCACCTGGCCTATCCCTTCATGGGCCTGGCCTTCCTGATCGTTCCGACCATGGGCTGGCTGTTCCTCGGCGAGCCACTGCATCTGCAGACCTTCATCGGCGGCGCGCTGATCCTGGCGGGCATCGCCGTGGCGGGGAGGGCCGCCGCATGACGCAGGCACGCCCCATGGCCATCGCGGTGGCGATCCCCTGCTACAAGGTGACCCAGCACGTGCTGGAAGTGATCCGCACGGTGCCGGCGTCCGTGGCCCGCATCTACGCGGTGGACGATGCCTGCCCCGAGGGCAGCGGGGCCTTCATCCAGGCGCACTGCACCGACCCCCGCGTGCGCGTGCTGTTCAATCCGGAGAACCGCGGCGTCGGCGGCGCCGTCGTCACGGCCTATCATCAGGCGATCGCCGACGGCATGGACATCGTCGTGAAGATCGACGGCGACGGGCAGATGAACCCCGCCCTGCTGCCGCACTTCGTGCGCCCGATCCTGGCCGGCCGTGCCGACTACACCAAGGGCAACCGCTTCTTCCGGCCCGAATCGGTGCGCGGCATGCCGCCGGTGCGCCTCTTCGGCAACGCGGTGCTGTCGTTCATGACCAAACTGAGCTGCGGCTACTGGACGATCATGGACCCGACCAATGGCTACACCGCCATCCACACCGCCGTGCTGCGCGAACTGCCGCTCGACAAGCTCGAGCGCCGCTACTTCTTCGAGACGGACGTGCTGTTCCGCCTCAACACGCTGCGCGCCGTGGTGCGCGACGTGCCGATGGACTCCGTCTACGCCGACGAGGAATCGAACCTCAAGATCGGCAAGGTGCTGCCCGAATTCCTGAAGAAGCACGCGTCGCGCCTGCTGCGCCGCTACGCCTACAGCTACTTCGTGCGCGACTTCAACGCGGGATCGATCTACAGCATCTTCGGCTTCCTGCTCCTGGCCTGGGGCGTGATCTTCGGCGCCGGCCATTGGATCACCAGCGTGCTGGGCGACCATCCCGCCACCAGCGGCACGGTCATGCTGGCCGCGCTGCCCGTGCTGATCGGCATCCAGTTCCTGGTGGCCTTCCTGCACCACGACGTGGGCAGCGTGCCGACCGAGCCGCTCAGCCCCCAGCTCGCCGACGACGGAGACCTGCCCGCCGCGGCCCCGGAGCTCCTGCGATGAGCGCGGGCACGGCAGGCACCCGCATACCGCAGCACGGCGCGCCCATGACGGCCCCCTGGGTGTTCTGGGGCCTGGTCGTACCGATGGTGATCTACGCGGTGCGCATGCTCGAAGTGCTGGTGCAGACCGCGATACCGTTCGACTCCGTCTACACCTACCTGCCGCTGGCCCGCCAGGTGATGGAAGACGCCTCGCGCGCCTTCTCCAGCCCCGACGCCTACAAGGTGGCGCCGGGCGCCGTCGTCTACATGGCCCTCGCGGGGGCGGACCCGGTCACCATCAAGATGGCGAACCTCGCCATCTCGCTGACGGCGCTGGCCCTGACGTTCGATGCCGCGCGCCGCATCGGCGGGCGGGTGGCGGCCGTGGCGGCCGGCTGGCTGTACGTCCTTCCCCACATGCTGGTGGAAGCCGGCGCGACGCTGCTGGGCGAATCGCCCTTCGTCTTCCTGGTCGCGCTCTGGCTGTGGGCATCGAGCTGCGCGGCGCAAGCCCGCACCGGGCCGCGTGCCCGCGCATGGCACGCAGGGGCGGTGGTGCTCGCCGGCCTGGCCCTGGCCGCCGCGACGCTCACCCGCGCCACCTACATGTACTGGCTGCCCTTCGCGGCCGTGGTGTTCTGCCTCGCCGCGTGGCGCCTCAAGGCACCTCACCGCGGGGCGGCGCTGCGCATCGCCGCGATCCACCTGATCGCGGTCGTGCTCGTGGGTGCCTACATCGTGCGGCAGAACGACACCTTCGGGCGGCCCATGGTCGCCACCGGCAGCGGCGCCGCCCTGTACTTCGGCAGCAATCCCGTCCTGTCCGGCTACGAGCCGCCCTTCTTCGGCCTGGCGCACGACGAAGGCACCGTGGTGGGCGGCCTGGGACACCTCTCGATGGAGGGCGACAAGCGGCTGATGGCGGTCGCCAAGACCATGCTGCGCGACCTCCCCACCGGCGAGCTGCTGCAGATGTACGTCCGCAAGCTGGGCGCCGTACTGTTCTTCAGCCGGGCGCATCTGGACCGGCACGTGCTGAACGACCGCGCCTGGCGGATCGCGCTGGTGCTGCTGGCGCTGCTGGGCGTGTGGGGCGCGCGGCGCCATCCCATGGGCTGGATGGTGGCCGGTGCCGCCGCCTACCAGTGCGCCGTGCACGTTCCGGTGCTCTACAACCCGCGCTACAGCATCAGCGCGCTGGACGTGCTGTTCGTGCTGCTGGCGGCGCAGGGCGTGGCCTGGGCATGGAGCCGCCCGCGGCGCGGCGCCGTGCTGGCCGGCACCGTGGCGGCCATCGTGGCCGGCATCGCCGTCGGCGTGTACCACCAGCGGCACAGCAGCGCCCTGCTGCCCGACTTCAGCCTGATCCCGCCCCAGGAGATCGCGGTGGCCGACAGCAGCCAGCTGCATGCCGAGGGCTGGGACGGCGATCCGCTGCAGGGCCCGGCCCGCATGACGGCGGACTCCGCCACCGTGGAATGGGACGCGGACAAGCCGCTGCCCCAGGACATCATCAGCATGGTGCACCTGGGCATGCCCCGCTTCGAAGGCAAGTGCAGCTACGCGTGGCTGATCCTGCGCGGAGCCGGGGGCGCCGAACGGTCCACGCGGATCCGCCTGGGCGGCCTGCAGCAGGGGCAAGACATCAACTGGGGCATGCACCACGTCATGCTGCCCGAGAGCGGCCCGCGCCAGATCCAGCTGCGCTTCGAGTGCGCGCCGGGCACGCTGATGCAGTTCAGCGGCATGGGCCTGTACCAGGCCAGCCCCGGCCGCCACTACCTGCAGCGGGCCCTGGCGCAGTAGGAAGCCGGCGGCGATGGCAGGCCTGTGGCCTCTCCCTCCCGGCGCCGTGGCGCCAGGCCCCTGGCCCCGCTTCCGCGCCGGCCTGCTGGCGGCCGCGGCGGCCCTGCCGGGACTGTCCCTGGCGGCCGATCCGCCGGCTGCGGGCGGCGGCCCGCCGGCGCGCCCGCCGCTGGTCGTGGCGCCCACCATCGTCGGCATGGAGGTCTGCGACGAGGCCGCGGCGGACCCCGCCGTCACCGACTTCGAAGCGGCGGCCGCACGCTGCCGGCAGCTCGGGCGCACCGGAGCGCGGGCCGTGCGCGACCTGCTGGACACGCTCGAACCCGGAGGCCCCGCCGGCGATGTGCAGGTCGGCTTCACGGCGACGCTGCAGCTGCTCGGCCTCCACCACCGCACGCCGCGGGGCTGGGAGATCGACCCGGCCCGCGTGGATGCCTTCCTGCGCCTGATCACCGACGTGCCCCGGCCGGTCGTCGTCTACCTCGCGGCCAACCATTTCGACGCCGTGGGTCCGCTCACCCGCGAACTGTCCGCAGACCCGCGCAATCTCCTGCAGCTGCCGGACGGGCGCTCGCCCGTCGTGGAGTATTTCGGCAACCGGGTCGTGCCCTATACGCTGCTGACGGACCCCTCCATTCCCGTCAACCGGTACCGGTTCGAAGCGCTGCGCTACGTGGCGCAGCGCCTGCAGGCACTGCCTGCCGCCGTGCGGAACCGCATCGTGGCGGTGACGCTGGCCGGCGAGGTGCACCAGATGTTCCCGGATTTCGAGAACGGCATGGGCGACCACGCGGCGCAGGTGACCACCGACTACAGCCCCGCATCGGTCGAAGGGTTCCGCGCCTTCCTGGCCAAGCGGTACGGAAGCCTGCAGGCCCTCAACGCGCAACTCGGATCGGCCTTCACCTCTTTTCCTGAAATTCAGGCCCCGGCCCGGGATGCGCGCAGCGATGCCGCCATCCCCGTGTTCCAGCACTACGACGCGTCGGCTGCCGGCTCGCTGGCGGTGTCGGGCTGGCTGTGGGACCCGGAGGGGCGCATCGACGGGCTGGACCTGTACCTCGATGCCCGCTACCTCGGCCCCATTCCGCGAGGGTTCAACCGCCTGGACGTCTACCGCACCGTGCAGGCCGTCGACTCGCCGAACGTGGGATTCCGCGCGGACCTCGATCACCATGCGCTGCCGCCGGGCAGGCACCTGGCGCAGATCGTGGCGCGCGTGGGCCCGGCGCGCCTGCGCATGTTCGACGTGCCGTTCACCGTGCTGCCGCGCGACCGCGGGCCGGTGGCATCGCGCCGCCCGCCGGCCGTCTTCGGCATGCAGGGCATGGAGGCGCTCCCCGGGGTGCAGATGAGCCTCGACCTGCCCACGGCCAGTGCATCCGGCACCGCCGTGCTGTTCAATCCGCTGGCCCGCGACTGGAACGATTACCGCGCCGCGCAGGTCGTGCAGTGGCTCAAGGCCTTCCATGCCATCGCGCGGGAAGCGGGGCTGCCGGCCGACAAACTCTATTCCCACCAGATCCTTCCCGGTGTGAATTCGTCCTGGAATCCGCAGCTGTTCGCGGCCGACGCCACCTTCGGGCGTTCCATGCCCTGGAAGCACGGCATCAACCTGTACGGCGGCGCCACGCAGAGCGGCTGGGTCCGGCAGTTCTTCGCCGCCGAGGGCATCCAGGCGTACGGTGTGCCCGAGTTCCACCCCCAGCAGTGGAAAAAGGACGGCGTCGCACTGTCCGCGCTGGAGTTCCAGCGCGCCCGCGGCGCCCGCTTCGTCAGCCCCTATTTCTTTTCCGTCATCCCCGAGCGCTTGAAGAAGAACACCGGGCAGGGCATCGACCGCATGGAGCTGTCGCCCGCCAATCCCCGGGACGGTTCCGACCGTTTCTACCGCGCCCTCATCGAGTTCGCCCGCCACTGATGCATCCCCTGCCCTCCCCTGCCGACACCGACCTGCTGCCGCTCACCCTCTGGCAACCGCCTGCCGACCTGGTCGGCGTGTTCACCGACATCGACGACACCCTCACCACCGACGGCGCCATCACTCCCGATGCGCTGGACGCCCTGCACGCGCTGCGGCGCGCAGGGCTGGCCGTGGTGCCCGTCACGGGGCGGCCCGCCGGCTGGAGCGAACCGTTCGCCGCCTCGTGGCCCGTGGACGCGATCGTGGCCGAGAACGGCGCCGTGGCGATGGTGCGGCAGCCCGAAGCGCCGCTGCAGCGCACGGGACCCGCGGCGCAATCCGACGCGGTGCGGGTGCACCCGATGGGCCCCGGAGGCCCCGTGCTGGCCAAGATCTACCAGCAGGACGCCGCCACGCGCGCCGCGCAGTACGCGCGCATGCAGGAGGTGCTCGCCGGCATCGAGCGGGACATTCCCGGCGCCCGCCGCGCCACGGACTCGGCCGGCCGCGAATGCGACATCGCCATCGACCACAGCGAATTCGTGCAATTGCCGCAGCCGGCCATCGACGCCGTCGTGCAGCGCATGCGCGCCGAAGGCATGCACGCCACCGTGAGCAGCATCCACGTCAACGGCTGGTACGGCGAGCACGACAAGCTCGCGGGCGCCCGCTGGATCGTGCGCGCCCTCTTCGGGCGCATGCTCGACGCGGAGATCGGCCGCTGGGTGTACGTGGGCGATTCCACCAACGACCAGAAGATGTTCGAAGCCTTCCCGCACAGCGTGGGCGTGGCCAATATCGCGCGCTTCGTGCCGCACCTCGCGCACCGGCCACGCTACGTCGCGCAGGGCGAGCGCGGGGCCGGCTTCGCCGAGGTGGCCCGGGCCATCCTGCAACGGCAGCGCTGACACACGGGCCGGCGGCGCACGCGGCCGCGCAGCGCCGCGGCACCACCGTGCCGCGGCGCTGCCGCTTCAGGACGGCTTGGCCAGGCCGAGCTTCTCGATGATCGCCTTCTCGCGCAAGTAGGTGTCCTGGGCGAACTGGCGGTAGGCGGCCGTGTCCATGTAGATCGGCACCATGTCGTAGCGCGCCAGCGCGGCGCGGTAGTTCTCCTGGTCCATCGCGGTCTTGAAGGCGTCGTGCAGCCGGCGGACCACGTCCGCGGGCGTGCCCTTCGGCGCGCCGATGCCGAACGGCGAGTTCTGCACGATGTCGACCCCCAGCTCCCGCAGCGTGGGCGCGTCGGGGAACTTGGCGAGCCGCTCGGCGCCCCAGGTGTTGAGCACGCGCAGCTTGCCGGCCTCCACCTGCGGGGCGAAACCCGTGGAGTCCGCCGCCGCCATGAGCTGCCCGCCCATGATCGCCTGCATCAGGTCCGCGCTGCCCTTGTAGGGCACGTGCAGCAGCTGCAGGCCCTGCTGCTGGGCCACGCGCTCCATCGTGAGGTGCGGGCTCGTCAGGGCGCCCGTGGAGCCGTAGCTGAGCTTGCCGGGGTTGGCCTTGGCGTAGGCGACGAAATCCGCCCAGGTCTTGAATGGCGAGTCGGCCGGAACCACCACGCCGAAGGCGTAGCCCGTCACGTTGATCACATAGCTGATGTCCTTGACCGGATCCCAGTTGATCTTGGTCGTATAGGGCATGCGGAACACGCCGAGCGGGATCTGCGCGACGGTGTAGCCGTCGGCCGGGGACGACTGCAGCATCTGCGCGGGCAGCGTGCCGCCCGCGCCGGGCTTGTTGTCGATGACCACCGGCTGGCCGAGCACGCGCGAGGCGTTCTCCGCCAGCACCCGCATCGTGATGTCGGTGGGGCCGCCGGCGGGGAAGGCGACGACCAGCTTGATCGGCCGGGACGGAAAGCCCTGGCCTTGTGCCCGGGCCGAGAGGGCGGGCGCCAGGGCGGCGGCTGCGCCCCACTGGATCCAACGACGTCGCTGCATGTACGGAACTCCTGGTGAAAACGAAAAGGAAAAGTTCTGTCCATTGCAACGCGATGCGGCGAACGTGACCACGCCGCAAACCCTGACGCGTTGTCGCACGCGCGTCACCTCACGAGCGGGCATCGCCGTCCTGCGTACCCTCGCGCAGCGCCGTCACCTGCAGCGGCGGTGCATCGCACCCCTGCCCGGCCGCGATCCAGCGCCGCGCCAGCCGCGCGAGCCCCCGCAGCAGCCAGCGGTTGCGCCAGCCCGTCACCCCGGCGGGGTCGGCGACCATGCCGCAGACGTAGCGGCCGGCCTGCGGGCCGGCCGCCGGGCGCGCAACCCCAGCCGCTTCGGGCGCCTCGGACCCTTCGCCAGCTCCATCGGCGGTCGCCCCACCCGCCCTGTCCGCACCCGGCAACCACCGCAGTGCCACGCAGGCACCATGGCGGCGCCGTGACACCAGCATGCCCAGGGGGCAGGGCTCGGCCAGGCAGCACAGCCCGCAGCCGTTGCAGGGCTGGCCCATGGCCGGTTGCGCCGGCGCGTCGCCATGCCAGAAGACCACGTGCTCCCGCGGACCCGGTCCTTCCTGTCGTGCTTCCGGAGCGCGCGGCAGGCGGTCTGGCGGTGATGGCGGTGCCGGCGTGGGCATGGGTGGCGAACAGCGGGAAACGGGATGGATGGAGAACGGCGTCTGGAGTCCAGGGCCAGGGGCCAACGAGGCAGGGTAATGCACCCCCAAAGAAAAAGGCGCCCGAAGGCGCCTTCCGTCGATGCGCCAGGAGGCGCCGTCCCGCGGCAGGAAGCCGATGCTCCCGCCACGGCGCCCCGCACCTCAGTGCTGCAGGATCTTGTTGAGGAAGTCCTTGGTGCGCGGCTGGCGTGCATCGGGGTTGCCGAAGAAGTCCTCCTTCGTGCAGTCCTCCAGGATCTTGCCGCCCACGTCCATGAAGATCACGCGGTGGCCCACCTTGCGGGCGAAGCCCATTTCGTGGGTCACGCACATCATGGTCATGCCCTCGTTGGCCAGGCTCACCATCACGTCCAGCACCTCGCCGACCATTTCCGGGTCGAGCGCCGAGGTGGGCTCGTCGAAGAGCATCACGATCGGGTCCATCGACAGCGCGCGCGCGATGGCCACGCGCTGCTGCTGGCCGCCGGAGAGCTGGCCCGGGAACTTGTCCTTGTGCGCCGACAGGCCCACGCGGTCGAGCATCTTCAGGCCGCGCTGCTTCGCCTCGTCGGCACGGCGGCCGAGCACCTTGACCTGCGCGATCGTAAGGTTCTCGGTCACCGACAGGTGCGGGAACAGCTCGAAGTGCTGGAACACCATGCCGACCTGGCTGCGCAGCTTCGGCAGGTTGGTCTTCGGGTCGTGGATGGCGACGCCGTTCACGTAGATCTCGCCCTTCTGGATCGGCTCCAGCGCATTGATGGTCTTGATCAGCGTGGACTTGCCCGAACCCGACGGGCCGCACACGACCACCACCTCGCCCTTGCGGATGCTGGTGGAGCAGTCGTTCAGCACCTGGAAGCTGCCGTACCACTTGGAAACGTTCTTGAGTTCAATCATTTGCTTTATTCCTCACTCACTTGCCGGCCCGGTTCAGCGGATGATGGCGATCTTGCGGTGCAGGCGCTTCACGAACCACGAAAGCGCGAAGCACATGATGAAGTACACCACCGCGGCCAGCAGGTAGGCCTCGATGGGACGGCCGTAGTTCTTGCCCGCGGTCTCGAAGCCCTTGAGCATGTCGTAGGCGCCGATGGCATACACGAGCGACGTGTCCTGGAACAGGATGATGGTCTGCGTGAGCAGCACCGGCAGCATGTTGCGGAAGGCCTGCGGCAGGATCACGAGCTTCATGTTCTGCCCGTAGGTCATGCCCAGCGCCTGCCCCGCGAACACCTGGCCGCGCGAGATCGACTGGATGCCCGCGCGCATGATTTCGCTGAAGTAGGCCGCCTCGAACGCGATGAAGGTGATCACCGCCGACATCTCGGCGCCGATCGGCTTGCCCACGATGAACGGCACCAGCAGGAAGAACCACAGGATCACCATCACCAGCGGAACGCTGCGCATGCCGTTGACGTAGATGGTGGCGGGCACGTCCAGCCACTTGCGGCCCGACAGGCGCATCAGCGCGAGCACGGTGCCGAACAGGATGCCGCCGATCGTCGCGACGATGGTGAGCGTGATGCTGAAGTAGAACCCCTTCAGCACGAACTTGCTGATGATGTCCCAGTTGTAGAAGGAAAAGTCGAGATTCATCATGTCAGTGGCCTCCCGAACCGCCGGTGGCGATGAAGCCCGGCACGCGTGAGCGCTTCTCGATGAAGGCCATGATGCGGTTGATGGCGAACGCCGAGATCACGTAGAGGCCCGTCACCGCCAGGTAGATCTCGATGCCGCGCGAGGTCTCTTCCTGCGCCTGCATCGCGAACATCGTGAGTTCCGTCACCGACACGGCGAAGGCCACGGACGAGTTCTTGAAGATGTTCATCGTCTCGCTCGTGAGCGGCGGGATGATGATGCGGAAGGCCATGGGCAGCAGCACGTAGCGGTAGTACTGCACCGTCGTGAAGCCCAGCGCCATGCCCGCATAGCGCTGCCCGCGCGGCAGCGCCTGGATGCCCGAGCGCACCTGCTCGGCGATCCGTGCGGACGTGAAGAACCCGAGCGCCAGCACCACCAGGATGAAGCCCGACACGCTCTTCAGTGCAGGGAAGATGGCCGGCACCACGTGGTACCACAGGAAGATCTGCACCAGCAGCGGGATGTTGCGGAACAGCTCCACCCATGCGTTGCCGAAGCCGACCAGAAACTTGTTGTCCGGCAGCGTGCGGATCGTGCCGATGACCGACCCCGCGACGAGCGCGATCACCAGCGCCAGCAGGGCCACCGACACGGTCCAGCCCCAGGCCGAGAGCATCCACTGCAGGTAGGTCGGGTATTCACCCCCCGGGTCCTGCAGGAAGACCTGCCAATCCCAATTCGATCCCATGGGAATTCCTTCTCAAATCGTCTTACGTCCTGAAATCCGGCGACGGTCCGCCCACCCTCGCGGGGCGACAAACAAACGCCCACCGGGGAGGTGGGCGTTCGCAGGGGGCGGACACGTCCGTGCGCATCAATCCTTCAGCGTGTACTCTTCCATGGGCTTGTCGTTGGGATTCGCCCAGGCGGCCTTGGTCGCGTCGCTGGCAGGCAGGCCGATCTTCACATTGTTCGGCGGGATGGGCTGCATGAACCACTTGTCGTAGAGCTTCGCCATCTCGCCCGACTTCATCATGCCCTTCAGGCTGTCGTCCACGGCCTTCTTGAAGGCCGGGTCGTCCTTGCGAATCATGATCGCGATCGGCTCGACGCTCAGCGTCTCGCCGACGATCTTGAAGTCGTTGGGGGCCTTGGACTTGGCGATGTTGGCGGCCAGGATGGAGCCATCCATGATGAAGGCGTCGGCGCGGCCGGACTCCAGCAGCAGGAAGCTGTCGGAGTGGTCCTTGCCGAAGACTTCCTTGAACGTCAGGCCGTCGGCGCGCTTGTTCTTGCGCAGGGTCTGCACCGAGGTGGTGCCCGTGGTCGTGGCGATGGTCTTGCCGTTCAGGTCCTTGATGCCGGTGATGCCGGAATTGGCCTTGGTGGCGATGCGCACTTCTTCCACATAGGTGGTCACGGCGAAGGCCACGTCCTTCTGGCGGGCCTGGTTGTTGGTAGTGGAGCCGCACTCGATGTCCACCGTGCCGTTCTGCACCAGCGGAATGCGGTTCTGCGACGTCACGGGCTGGTACTTGGTCTCCAGCTTGGCGAGGCCGAGCTGCTTTTGCACATCCGAGATCACGTGGGCGCACACGTCGTAGTGGAAGCCGGTGTACTTGCCGTCGCCCAGCGTGTAGGAGAGACCGGACGACTCGCGCACGCCTTCGGTGATGGTGCCGGACGCCTTGATCTTGGCGAGCGTGTCGTTCGCCTGGGCGCACGCGCCGCCTGCGGCGAGGGCCATCACGGCAACTGCCAACAATTGTTTCTTCATCACGATCTCCTTAGCTTATGGATACAGAGGGAAGGGGCCATTCTAGATAGACGCCTGCAAGGCAATCGCGGTTGCAGGGAATATCCCGGATGGGGGAAACGCGTGGGCCGCAGCCCGCATCAGAAAGGGACCTGGTCGGAGGGATACTTCCAGAACTCCCGCAGCAGGTAGCTCACCGGCAAATTCAGTGCCCGGTTCGACGGTGGGATCGGCTGGGTGAACCAGCGGTCGTAGATGGGATAGATGTCGCGGCTGGCGATGAGGCGGCGCATTTCGTCGTCCACCACCTTCTTGAATTCCGGATCGCCCTTGGGCAGCACGATCGCCAGCGCCTCCGCCGTGATGAACTTGCCGACCACCTTGAGCGCCTTCGGATCGGGCCGCTCGGCGGCGAACGCGTAGAGCAGCACATCGTCCGTGGCGAAGGCATCGGCCTCGCCCTTTTCCACCATCTCGACCGCGTGCGAATCGTCGGGCGACTCGAGAAGGACCAGCTGCAGCGCGCGCTCGCGGTTGAGCTGCTGCGCGGCACGCTGCGCGGTGGTGCCGCGGGTGGTGACGAGCCGGCGGCCCGCCATGTCCTCGATGCGCTCGATGGGGCTGGAGGCCTTGACCAGCAGGCGCGTGCCCGTGATGAAGTGGGGAATCGTGAACGCCACGGTCTGGCGGCGCTCGGCGTTGTTCGTGGTGGAGCCGCACTCCAGGTCGGCACGTCCCTGGGCGATGGTCTCGATGCGGTTGCCCACGGTCACGGGGACGTAGGTGACGTCCATGTCCTTGCGGCCGGTCTTGTGGCGCACCGCGTCCGCCACGTGCTGGCACAGCTCCACCGCATAGCCCGCGGGCCGGCCGGCGGCGTCCTTGAACGCGAAGGGAATGGCATCGCTGCGGTACGCCACCATCAGCTTGCCGCCCGCGGCGATGCGTTCGAGCACACCCGCATGGGCGGCCACGGCACAGCAGAGGGCGGCCGCCCCCAGGAGGGCCCGCCAGAGGCGAACAGGATGCATGGTTTGTCTCGTCATGGAATACGGACTGATGCAAAAACCGCGCCAGCCGGGCCCTCTTTTCAGCCGCAGTTCAGTGACTGTTGCTTGGAGCCGGACGGGACTGTACGTCGTGCCTCAGCCGCTTTCCAATGCCGATTGAAAAGCGACTTCATGCAATCCACGCATAAAGTGCGCGACAGCATCAGAGCGGCTTGTCGGTCCCGTGCGCCTGCAGGTACGCCCACAGGGATTCGGCTGTGCCCTTGGCCCGGTCCTTGGCGGAAGGCTTCTGGCGGTAGGCGCGCACTTCCATCGCCATCTGCATGTCCTGCACGCCGTCGCGCACCGCGCTCACCAGGCGGCGGGATCGCAGCTCCTTCTTGACGGCGCTGTGCGGCAGGAAGGCCACGCCGTGGCCTTCGAGGGCCATGGCCTTCAGACCCTCGGCCATGTCGGTCTCGTACACCCGGTCGAGGTGGATCGGCGTGCCGGACTGCTTGAGGATGAGCTCCGTCACGCGGCCCAGGTAGGCCCCCGGCGCGTAGCCGAGGTAGGGCAGCGGCTGTCCGGGCTCGCCCGGCAGCGCGTGGATCGGGCGCCCCTCGCCATCGGCGCGCGAATAGGGCGAGAGGATCTCCTGTCCGAGCGTGATCATCTCGTAGCGGTCGGAATCCAGCTGCAGCGGCTGCGAGGGATGGTGGTAGGCGATCAGCAGGTCGCAGCCGCCTTCCACGAGCCGCAGCACGGCGTCGTGCACGTTGAGCGCGATGAGGCGGCTCTTCACGGGCCCGAACCGCTCGCGCAGGCTGGAGAGCCACGCGGGGAAGAACGTGAACGCCAGCGTGTGGGGCACGGCGAACTCGACCATGTCCTTGTCGGCGCTGGTGTGTGCGCGCAGCATGGCGCGGGTGTTCTGCAGCGACTGCAGCACGTCGAGCGCCTCCTCGTAGAGCGTCTTGCCCGCTGGCGTGAGCCGGGTGGGGTAGGAGCTGCGGTCCACGAGGTCGGTCCCGGCCCAGGCCTCCAGCGCCTGGATGCGCCGCGAGAACGCGGGCTGGGTCACGTGCCGCAATTGCGCCGACCGGCTGAAGCTGCGCGTCTCCGCGAGGCTGACAAAGTCCTCGAGCCACTTGGTTTCCATGGCAGGCATTATCAGCCCGGCCGCAGGAGGCCGGCGCGCCGCGGGCAGCCGCGCGCCCCCGGGAAATCCTGCACCGGCCCGGTACATATCCGGTTGCACAATACCGGCTGCGCCCATCCGGCGCGCTGACCGTCCAGCCCGGGGTGCACCACGCCGCGGACACCGGACCGCCGATGTCCTTCTCGTCCGTCCGCTGCTACCCCATGCCCGCCTCCCTGCCCCCCGGCGCCGAAGCCGACGCTTCCGCCGCCGCATCCGCCGCTTCCGTGGCCTCCCCTCCCCCCGCGGACCCCGCGACCGAACGCTCGCTGCGCCTCGAAGACGGCCTGACCGTCGCCGTCATGGCGCTGCTGGCGCTCATCACGTTCGCCAACGTGCTGGTGCGCTACTTCACCAATTCGTCCTTCGCCTGGACGGAGGAAATCTCGGTCTTCCTGATGATCGTGCTCGCGCTCGTGGCCGGCTCGGCCGCGGTGGCGCGCGACGTACACATCCGCATCGAATACTTCGCCGAGGGCGGCTCGCCCGCGCGCCGCCGCCGCCTCGCCCTCTTCGGGGCGCTCGCGGTCGCGGTGCTGTTCGGCGGCATCGCGGTGTTGAGCGCGCGCGTGGCCTGGGACGACTGGCGTTTCGGCGAAACCTCGCCAGGCATCGGGGTGCCGCAGTGGTGGTACTCCGTCTGGCTGCCCGTGCTGTCGGCCCTGATCACCGTGCGTGCGATCGGGCTCTTCCGCCGCCAGGCCCGCCGGGCCGCCGCGCTGGAGGCGCAGCCATGATCGCCGCCCTGCTCTTCGCCATCTTCCTGGGGATGATGATCGTCGGCGTGCCGATCGGTGCCGCCCTGGGCCTGGCCGGCACCGCCGCCATCGCGATCGCGAATGCCGAGACGCCCTGGTTCGGCCTGCTGGCGGTGCCGCAGAACTTCTATGCCGGGCTCGGCAAGTACCCGCTGCTCGCGATCCCGATGTTCGTGCTGGTCGGCTCGATCTTCGACCGCTCCGGCGTGGCGCTGCGCCTCGTGAACTTCGCGGTGGCGATCGTCGGGCGCGGCCCGGGCATGCTGCCGCTGGTGGCCATCGCCGTGGCCATGTTCCTCGGCGGCATCTCGGGCTCTGGCCCGGCCAACGCGGCCGCCGTGGGCGGGGTGATGATCGCCGCGATGTCGCGCGCGGGCTACCCCGGCTCGTTCTCGGCCAGCGTGGTCGGTGCGGCCGCGGCCACCGACATCCTGATCCCTCCGTCGGTCGCCTTCATCATCTATTCGGTGCTGGTGCCCGGCGCCTCGGTGCCCGCGCTGTTCGCGGCGGGCATGGTGCCCGGCGTGCTGGCCGGCATCGCATTGATCGTGCCGGCCGTGTGGCTGGCGCGCCGCCACCAGATGGGCGCGCTGGAAGCCTCCATGCCCCGCCCGCCCTTCTGGAAGAGCCTGCGCGAGGCCTCCTGGGGCCTGGCCGCGCCGGTGCTGATCCTGGGCGGCATGCGCGCGGGCTGGTTCACGCCCACCGAAGCCGCCGTGGTGGCCGTGTTCTACGGCCTCTTCGTGGGCATGTGCATCCACCGCACCATCCGGTTCCGGGACCTCTACACCATCCTGCGCGAGGCGGGCGAACTCTCGGCCGTGATCCTGCTCGTGGTGTCGCTAGCGGGCATCTTCGCGTTCTCGCTTTCCACGCTCGGCGTGATCGACCCGATCGCCAATGCCATCGTGCACTCGGGGCTCGGCGAATACGGCGTCATGGCGCTGCTGATCCTGCTGCTGATCACCGTGGGCATGTTCCTGGACGGCATCTCGATCTTCCTGATCTTCGTGCCGCTGCTGCTGCCCATCATGCAGCACTACCAGTGGGACCCGGTGTGGTTCGGCGTGATCCTCACGCTCAAGGTGGCGCTCGGCCAGTTCACGCCGCCGCTGGCCGTGAACCTGATGGTGTCGTGCCGCATCGCGGGCGTGCGCATGGAATCCACCGTGCGCTGGGTGGGCCCGATGCTGCTGGCCATGTTCCTCGTGATGGTGGCCGTCATCGCCTTCCCGCAGCTGGCGCTCTGGCTGCCCGCGCGCCTGGGCTACTGAGAGTGGCCCACGCCGAAGCCCGGCATCTTTTTCCCGCAACCCGATAACGATCAGGAGACGATCCATGCAACTGCGCACCTTCCTCGCCACCGCCGTGGCGGCCGCCGCCGCCCTCGCCTTCACCGCCGCCCCGGCCGCAGCGCAGAACTACAAGAGCGAATACCGCATGTCGCTGGTGCTGGGCACCGCCTTTCCCTGGGGCAAGGGCGGCGAGCTCTGGGCGAACAAGGTGCGCGAACGCACCCAGGGCCGCATCAACATCAAGCTCTATCCGGGCGTCTCCCTCATCCAGGGCGACCAGACGCGCGAATTCAGCGCGCTGCGCCAGGGCGTGATCGACATGGCCGTGGGCTCGACGATCAACTGGTCGCCCCAGGTCAAGGCGCTGAACCTGTTCTCGCTGCCCTTCCTGTTCCCCGACTACGCGGCGGTGGACGCGGTCACGCAGGGCGAGGTCGGCAAGAGCCTCTTCCAGACGCTCGAGAAGGCCGGCGTCGTGCCGCTCGCCTGGGGCGAGAACGGCTACCGCGAGATCTCCAACTCCAAGCGACCCATCAAGAGCCCGGCGGACCTGAAGGGCATGAAGATCCGCGTGGTCGGCTCGCCGCTGTTCCTCGACACCTTCACCGCGCTGGGCGCCAACCCCACCCAGATGAGCTGGGCCGATGCCCAGCCCGCCATGGCCAGCGGCGCGGTGGACGGGCAGGAGAATCCGCTGTCGGTCTACATGGCCGCCAAGCTCTACACCGTGGCGCAGAAGCACGTCACGATGTGGAACTACATGAACGATCCGCTGGTGTTCGTGGTCAACAAGGACATCTGGAACAGCTGGACCCCGGCCGACCGCGAGATCGTCAAGCAGGCGGCCATCGAGGCGGGCAAGGAAGAGATCGCCATCGCCCGCAAGGGCCTGGAAGGCGCCGACAAGCCCCTGCTGAAGGAGATCGCCGGCCACGGCGTGACGGTGACCCAGCTCACGCCCGAAGAGCGCCAGGCCTTCGTGCAGGCCACGCGCCCGGTGGTGGAGAAGTGGAAGGGCCAGATCGGCGCGGACCTCGTGAACGCGGCGGAGAAGGCCGTGGCGGCCCGCAAGTGATGCCGCGCGGCGGCATACCTTCCGCCGCCGCCGCCACTGCCGCCGCCGCCGCCGCCGCACGGAAGGCTCATCCTTCGCGGGCCTGCTGGCGCCACATGTCCGCGTAGCGCCCCTCCAGCGCCAGCAGCTGCGCGTGGGTGCCGCGCTCCACGATGCGGCCCGTGTCCATCACCAGGATCTCGTGCGCATCCACCACCGTCGACAGGCGGTGGGCGATGACCAGCACCGTCTTGCCCTCGGCCGCGCTGCGCAGCTCGGCCTGGATGGCCCGCTCGTTCGCCGTGTCGAGCGCGGACGTGGCCTCGTCGAACACCAGGATCGGCGGGTTCTTGAGCAGCGTGCGGGCGATCGCCACGCGCTGCTTCTCGCCCCCCGAAAGCTTCAGACCCCGCTCGCCCACCTGGGTGGCGTAGCCCGCGGGCAGCGCGGCGATGAAGTCGTGGATGCGCGCGGCGCGGGCCGCGGCCTCGATCTCCTCCTGAGGCGCACCCGGCCGCCCGTAGGCGATGTTGTAGCCGATGCTCTCGTTGAACAGCACCGTGTCCTGCGGCACCGCTCCCACGCTGCGGCGCAGGCTTTCCTGCGCGACGCCGCGGATGTCCTGGCCATCCACCGTGATGCGGCCCTGCTGCACGTCGTAGAAGCGGAACATCAGCCGGGCGAGCGTGGATTTCCCCGAGCCCGAGGGGCCCACCACGGCCACCGTCCGGCCCGCGGGGATCTTGAAGTCCACGCCATGGAGGATCGGCCGGGCGGGCTCGTAGGCGAAATGCACGGCCTCGAAGCGCACTTCCGGGGCGCCATTCAGGTGCAGCGGCGGCGCCTGCGGCGCGTCCTGCACTTCCTGCGGCCGGTCCATCAGCGTGAACATCTTGTCCAGATCGGTCAGGCTCTGCTTGATCTCGCGGTAGATCACCCCCAGGAAGTTGAGCGGAATGTAGAGCTGGATCATGAACGCGTTGACCATGACCAGGTCGCCCAGCGTCATGCGGCCTTCGGCCACGCCATCCGCCGCGCGCCACAGCATGGCGACGAGGCCCGTGGCGATGATGAGCTGCTGCCCGGCGTTGAGCAGCGACAGCGAGGTCTGGCTCTTGAGCCGCGCGAGGCGCAGGCGCTCCAGGCTCTCGTCGTAGCGCCGCACCTCGAAGCCTTCGTTGTTGAAGTACTTCACGGTCTCGTAGTTCAGCAGCGAATCCACCGCCTTCGTGTGGGCCGCGGAATCGAAGGCATTGGCCTCGCGGCGGAAGCGCGTGCGCCACTCGGTGAGCAGCACGGTGAAGAGGATGTAGCACGCCAGCGCGCCGAGCGTGATCCAGGCGAAGACCGGGTCGAACTTGCCCCCGAGCACCGCGAGCACCAGGAACACCTCGAGCAGCGTGGCGCCGATGTTGAACAGCGTGAAAGAGATCAGCGATTCGATGCCGCGCACGCCGCGCTCGATGTCGCGCGTCATCCCGCCCGTCTGCCGCTCCAGGTGGAAGCGCAGGCTCAACGCGTGCAGGTGCTCGAAGGTTTCCAGCGCGATGCGCCGCGCGGCGCCCTGGGTGGCCTTGGCGAAGACGAGTTCACGCAGTTCGGTGAAGACCGAGGTGCTGAGCCGCAGCAGCCCGTACGCCGCGAGCAGCGCGACCGGCACCACCACGAGCGCGGTGGCGGCCCCGGGGGCGGGCGCCATGGCATCCACGATGCGCTTGAGCAGCAGCGGCACGCCCACGTTCGCGAGCTTGGCGCAGAGCACGAACACCAGCGCCGCGAGCACGCGCCAGCGGTAGTGCAGCAGGTAGGGAATCAGGCGGGCGAGGGTTGCACGGTCGCTGCGGACGGGGTCCGCGGCGGGCACTGCGGAGGGGGAAGGGGATGGGGCTACGTCGCCGTGGGGGCGCATGGGGGACAATCTGGGTCGTTGTTGTTACCTAGATTGTGCCCATGACCTCCCACCAGCCCACCCAGAGTGCCTTGCCCGTCGACAAGGAGCTGGTGCTCAAAGTGATCCCGATGCCGGCGGACTGCAACGCCAACGGCGACATCTTCGGGGGCTGGGTGATGGCGCAGGTGGACCTCGCGGGCTCGGTGCTGCCCGCGCGCCACGTCCAGGGCCGCATGGCCACGGTGGCCGTGAACGAGTTCGTCTTCAAGCAGCCCGTGCGCGTCGGGGACATCCTCTCGTTCTTTTCCACCATCACGCGCATCGGCCGCACGTCGGTGACCGTGGAGGTGGAGGTGTATGCCGAGCGCTTCGCCGCCCAGGGCCGCTACGTGAAGGTGACGGAAGCCCGCCTCACCTACGTGGCCATCGACGCATCGGGCCGGCCACGCGCCGTGCCGCGCCCTGCCGACGAGGCGGACGCACCTTCTCCCGAAGGCACGGCCTGAATGCGGACGGACCGTGCATGAAGGCACGGTCCGCGGGTGGAGCCCGGTGGCCGCCGCCCCCTGGGGCCTGCGGCGGACCAGGCGGGTCGCATCAGGCAGCGAGGGCCTGCGCCTCGGTGCGCGGGATGTTCGCGGCGCTGTGGGAGCGCGACGCACCCGACATGCCCGCCTCGATCTCGCCGGCCAGCTGGCCGCCCTCTTCGATCACCACCTTGCCATAGCGGATCTTGCCGTTCACCTTGCCGGTGCTGTAGATGACGAGCTTCTGGCGCACGATCAGCGTGCCGTTGAATTCCCCGTGGATCTCGGCGATGTCGATCTCTGCCGAGCCCCGGAACGCGCCCTGTTCCGCGATCTGGATGACGCGCGAATCCATGGTGGCCTCCACCGTGCCTTCCACCACGAGCGTGTCGCAGTCGGTGATCTCCACACCCTTGAGCTTGATGTTCGGGCCGACGGTGAGCTTGCTGCCCGCGCTTTCCGTGGCGGCAACCTCCACCGCCCGGGAAGCGCCGGCCGCGGGCACCGTTGCGGCGGGAGAGGTGGTGGCGGCGGCGGGCGTCACGGCGCTGCCGGCTCCGCCCAGCACGGACGAAGGCTGGCGGGGCTGGAACGACTCGGGTTCACGCTTGCCGAAGAAGGGGTTTTGCACGGCCATCAGATCTCCTTGGAAAAAGTTGGTCCGATGCTAGAAGGCCCCCTTTCCGGAAAATCCACGCGTTACGCAAGAACGGTAACGAAACCCTTCGACCGTTGCATGCACTTGCAGTGCTTGCAGCGTCATACAGGGGCGCCACCCCGCGTAGGCGGGCGCAGCGGCCGCGTGTCGGAAGCCCGCCTGCTCAGGGCTGGAAGCCCGAACGCCGCACCACGGGGGCCCATTGCGCCTTGTAGGCTGACAGCATCTGTGCCGTCTGATCGCGCGAACTCGCGACGGGCACCATGCGCGCGGCGGTGAACCGGGCCTGGACCGCTTTGTCCGCCATGGCCTCGGAGGTGGCCTCCGCGATGCGGCGCGTGCGCGTCCCCGGCATCCAGGCGGGTGCGTAGAGCACGTTCCAGCCCTGCGCCGACAGGACCAGGCCGGTTTCCTTGAACGTCGGCACCATGGGCAGCTCCGGCGCCCGGTGGTCGTCCGAAATCGCCAGGATGCGCAGTTTGCCCTCCTTGTGCAGGGGCTCCAGCGCATCGAGGGCATCGATGGCCAGCGGCACGTGGCCCCCGATCAGGTCGTCGAGCAGCGGCCCCGAGCCGCGGTAGCCGACCACCGGCAGCGTGAGGCCGAGCTGCTCGGCCAGCATGAGCGCGACGAAATGGGGAAGGCTGCCCGTGGCCGGCACGCCGGCAGAGAGCCGGTCCTTGTGCGCCAGCATCCAGGCGTGCAGTTGCGAGAACCCGCGCACCGGCACGCCCGTGCCCACGGCCACGCCGAAGGCATAACGCGTGATCTGCGACAGCGGCACATAGTCCCTGTCCGGTTCGTAGCCGTTGTCCTTGAACACCAGGGGAGCGATCAGCATGGTGGCCGGATTGGCCAGCAGTGCCACGTTCGTGCCGGTTTTCTCGCGATGCAACTGCTGGGCGGCCAGGCGGCCACCGGCCCCGGGGCGGTTGTCCACGGTCACCGGCACGCCGAGCCGTGGGGCCAGGGCTTCGGCCAGCAGGCGGGCGGCACCGTCGGACGAGCCGCCCGGCGCATAGGGCACCACGATGCGCAGGGCGCCACCGTCCAGCGCACTCCGGCCCTGCGATCGGGCCGCATGCGGCCACAGCAGCGGGGCTGCAGCCCCGGCCGCGGACCAGCGGAGCCAGTCCCGGCGGCGGAGGGGGTGGGCGGGGTCGGAGGAGCGGGTCATGCCGGCAGCATCGCGAGGGGATGTTGCCGAATGTAGCGCCGCTGGATTTCGGCGGAGGCTAGCGTTATCACGGAGGGCGTCCGAGGCCCGCGCCCACTGTCGAGCAAAAGGGGAATCAGCTGGCGCTGAAGTCCGGGCGCCTCTTTTGGCGAAAACTGCTGGGTCGCTTCGCAGCCCGTTCTCCTGCGGAGAACACCGGACTTCAGCTGGCGCTGAAGTCCGGGCGCCGTTTTTCCATGAACGCCGTGAAGGCTTCGCGGGCGGCGGGTTCCTGGAGCATGCGGCCGAAGGAGGCGCCCTCTTCCGCCATGCGCTCGAGCACGGCGGCGGTCTGGTCCTTCTTCATCAGGCGCTTGGTCTCGATCAGGGACGACAGCGGCTTGGACGCGAGCTTGCGGGCCTGGGTCTGGGCCACCATGTTGCATTCCGTGGGCGGCACGACGCGGTTGACGAGGCCGACTTCCAGCGCGGCTTCCGCCATGAACGGTTCGCCCAGCAGCAGGGCCTCCGCCGCGCGGTGGTAGCCCATCATGCGCGGCACGAGCAGGCTGGATGCGGCCTCGGGGCAGAGCCCCAGGTTGACGAAGGGCATGGAGAACGCCGCGTTGTCGCCCGCATAGACCAGGTCGCAGTGCATCAGCATCGTCGTGCCGATGCCCACGGCGGGGCCGCAGACGGCCGCGACGACGGGCTTGGGGAAGGTGGCGATCGCGCGCAGGAACCGGAACACCGGCGATTCCTGGGTGGAGGGCGGGTTGTTCAGGAAATCCCCGATGTCGTTGCCTGCGCTGAAGATCGCGACGTCGCCCTGCAGCACGATCACGCGCACGGCCGGATCCTGGGCCGCCGCCTCGAAGGCATCCGCCAGCGCCGCATACATGGCGCGCGTGATGGAATTCTTCTTGTCCACGCGGTTGAACGTGATGGTGGTCACGCCGGATTCGACGTGTGAGAGGATGTCCTGGGATGCGGTCATGGGCGGGGCTCCTGCGCTTTCTTTAGTCATTCATTCTTTGTAGTAGACGATCTGGTGGCTGCTCGCGAGCATGGTGCCGCCCTGGTTCCAGAGCTGCACCGTCTGGTCGAAGAAGCCGTTGCGGAATTCCTGCGCGCGGGCCTGTCCCAGCAGGTAGCCGGTGCCCGTATCCGCCAGTTGGTCGCGGCCGGCATGGAAGTACACGGTGAGCGACACCGTGCCAGCCGGCACCTGGCGCGCGCGGCGCAGCCACACGCGGGGAAAGAATACATCGGCCAGAGCGGCGAGCGCGCAGAAATCGAGCGGCCGCGCGGGCTCGTCGCGCATCCACAGCTGGCTCAGGCTGCTGTCGCCGCCGCCGTCCCAGCGCGACGGCAGGGCGCCGGTCACCGGCCGCAGGTCGTAGCGGTCGAGCCACTTCACCGGCATGCCGCGCAGGATGCGCTCCAGGCCGTCGGGCGGAGCCACCTCGGGCATGGGGGTGTCGGGCAGGCTCCAGGTCTCGCGCCGCACCGCGGTGACGGCCGTGGCCGTGGTGGTGACCACCGGCTCGCCGTCGGCCCCGGCCTGCAGCACCGACAGCGTCCAGTGCTGCGTGGACCGGTTGGTGCGCACGGGCACCGCCTGCACCGTGAACTCGCCCTCGGCGATGGCGCCGGCATAGTTCACCGTGAGCGACAGCGGATCGCCCAGGCGCTCCGGATGCTGCATCACGGCCTGCAGCAGCACCGCGGCCGTGATGCCGCCGAACGGCCCGACCATGTTCCAGTAGGCGGGCGACGTGCGCGCCGTGCAGAGGCCGGGCCCGGTTTCCGTAAGCGCCAGCGCGTCGTCCAGTGGGTGCAGTGAATCGGTCATGGTGAGCGAGTGTGCCGTGGTTGCAAACGGTTGGCCGTCGTACCGGTGACTGGACAAGGCAGAGCGCTACCCGCTCTTGCCAGCAGACGCCGTGGAACGGGCTTCGCCCGGCCACCGGCGTCGTCCCCCTTCCCGGTGTAGCCGAGAGGGGGGAAGGGGGGAAGCGGCGCAGCCGCGCAGCCGCTCAGGGGGATGTACTCACACCCTTTCGAAGATGCCCGCGGCGCCCTGCCCCATGCCCACGCACATCGTGACCATGCCGTACTTCAGGTTCTTGCGGCGCAGCGCATGCACGACCGTGGCCGAGCGGATGGCGCCCGTGGCACCCAGCGGATGGCCCAGCGCGATCGCGCCTCCCATCGGGTTCACCCTGGCCGGGTCCAGCCCCAGCTGGCGCAGCACGGCCAGCGACTGGGCGGCGAAGGCCTCGTTCAGCTCGAACCAGTCGATGTCCTGCTGCTGCAGGCCAGCGTAGCGCAGCGCGGCGGGAATCGCCTCGATCGGGCCGATGCCCATGATGCTCGGCGGCACGCCCTTGCTGGCGAAGCTGACGAAGCGTGCCAGGGGGGTGAGGCCGAAGCGCTTCACGGCGGATTCGCTCGCGAGGATCAGCGCGCCCGCGCCGTCGCTGGTCTGCGAGCTGTTGCCGGCCGTGACCGAGCCGCGTGCGGCGAACACCGTCTTGAGCTTCGCGAGTCCTTCCAGGCTGGTGTCGGGCCGGGCACCCTCGTCCAGCGCCACCGTGCGGGTTTTCGCGATGCTCTCGCCCGAATCCAGGTCCGCGGTGCGGTCCGTCACTTCGATCGGCGTGATCTCGTCCGTGAACTCACCCGCCTGCTGCGCGGCCAGCGCGCGCTGGTGCGACTGCAGCGCGAAGGCATCCTGGTCTTCGCGCGAGACCTTCCACTGCTGGGCGACCTTCTCGGCCGTGAGGCCCATGCCGTAGGCGATGCCCACGTCGCCGTCCCTGGCGAAGATGCTGGGCGAGAGCGAGGGCGTGTTGCCCATCATGGGCACCATGCTCATGCTCTCGACACCCGCGGCGATCATCACCTCGGCCTCGCCCACGCGGATGCGGTCGGCCGCCATCTGCACGGCCGAGAGGCCCGAAGCGCAGAAGCGGTTGACGGTGATGCCGCCCACGCTGGTGGGCAGGCCCGCCAGCACGGCGCCGATGCGCGCCACGTTCAGGCCCTGCGCGCCCTCGGGAATCGCGCAGCCGCAGATGATGTCCTCGATGGCGGCCGGGTCCAGCCCCGGCACCTGGGCCAGCGCGGCCTTCAGGGTCGTGGCCAGCAGGTCGTCGGGCCGGGTGTTGCGGAAGTAGCCGCGGTGCGACTTGCCGATGGGCGTGCGCGTGGCGGCGACGATGTAGGCGTCCTGCATTTGTTTTGCCATGGAGAAGGCTCCTTCAATCGATCCGTCGATCGGTCAGTCAATCGTTTACCTGGCGGGGCGGCTGGAGGGAACCCAGGCCCACGTGAATTCGCATTGCACCGGCTCGGCGCCGGACTCGTCCGTCACCGTGACCGGCACCCGCAGTTCGCCTTTGTCGGTGTCCTGCATCGCCTGGCGCTGCGCGTCGGTGAGCACCGCCACCGCGCGCAATGCGCCGTGGGCGCGCTGGCGGAAGGCCATCTTCATGTCCTTGGCGAGCGGAATGCAGTCGTCGCGCACGTTCAGCCCCATGGCCATGCCGGTGGCCGTCTCGGCCAGCAGATTCATGGCCGAGGCGTGGATGCCGCCGATGTGGTTGCGCACGCGGGGTTCGTTGCGCAGGCGCACTTCCACCCGGAGGGGCGACATCTCGATGAACTCCACGCGTGCGGTCTTCGTGAACGGCACGGCGCGGCGCAGCACCAGATTGCGCACCCACGGGCGCAGGAACGCCGGGAACTCGTCCACCTGCTGCAGCTGCAGTTGCAGGCGGTTCGGCGCGGGGAGCGGGGCAGGGGCGGTGGCCATGCGGGCGGTCAATTGCGCACCGGCTTGCCGGTGCTCAGCATGCCCAGGATGCGCTCCTGCGTCTTCGGATGCTGGATCAGCGCGCAGAACGCCTTGCGCTCGAGCGCCATCAGGTATTCCTCGCTCACCAGCGTGCCGGCATCCACGTCGCCGCCGCAGACGATCTCGGCGATCAGCGTGGCGATGTGCTGGTCGTGGTCGCTGATGAAGCCGCCATCGCGCATGTTGACCAGCGAGCCGCGGATCGTGGCGATGCCGCTGCGGCCGGCGACCGGGAACAGCCGCTTGTTCGGCGCACGCCAGCCGCTGGCGGCCATGGCCTTGGCTTCGTTGAGCGCGACGAACAGCACCTCGTCCTTGTGCGGCACGACGATGTCGCTCTCCAGCAGGTAGCCGAGCTTGCGCGATTCGAGCGCGCTCGTGCCCACCTTGGCCATGGCGGCGGCGGTGAAGCCTTCCGTGAGGAAGGGCAGCAGGTCCTTGCCGGTGGACGCGGCGGCGTTCTCGGCCGCGCGGCGCGCGATGTAGGTCAGGCCGCCCGCGCCGGGCACCAGGCCCACGCCCACTTCGACGAGGCCGATGTAGCTCTCCATGTGGGCGACGCGGCGCGACGAATAGACGGCCAGCTCGCAGCCACCGCCCAGCGCCATGCCGTGGATGGCGGACACCACCGGCACCTGGGCGTAGCGCAGCCGCAGCATCAGGTTCTGCAGCTCCTGCTCCACGCCTTCGATCGCCGAGACGCCGGCCACGACGAAGGCCGGCATGGTGGCCTGCAGGTCGGCACCCACGCTGAAGGGTGCGTCGCCGGACCAGATCACCAGGCCATCGTAGTCGCGCTCGGCGGTGTCGATGGCCTCCATCAGCCCTTCCATCACGTCGGGGCTGATCGCATGCATCTTGCTTCGGATGCTGGCGATGAGCACCTTGCCGTCCAGCGTCCAGGTGCGCAGCGCATCGGACTCGGACACCGTGGTGCCGGCCGTGCGCCAGTCCGGCAGGTGGGTCTCGCCCAGCAGCTTTTCGGGGAAGTGCTGGCGCTCGTAGACCGGCAGCTGGCGGCGCGGCACGAACTTCTGCTTCGACGCGCTCCACGAGCCCTCGGCCGTGTGCACGCCGCCGGCCTCGGCCACCGGGCCCTTGAAGACCCACTCGGGCAGCGGCGCCTTGGACAGTGCCTTGCCCGCGTCGATGTCTTCCTGGATCATCTTCGCCACGTCGAGCCAGCCGGCTTCCTGCCACAGCTCGAACGGGCCCTGCTTCATGCCGAAGCCCCAGCGCATGGCCTGGTCCACGTCACGGGCGTTGTCCGCGATGGTGGCCAGGTGCACGGCGGCATAGTGGAAGCTGTTGCGCAGGATGGCCCACAGGAACCGGCCCTGCGCGCCCTCGGCATTGCGCAGCAGTTTCAGGCGCTCGGCGGCCGGCTTCTTGAGCATGCGGCCGTACACCTCGTCGGCCTTCTGGCCGCCGGGCACGTACTCGCCTTCGGCCAGGTCGAAGCGCAGGATGTCGCGCCCCACCTTCTTGTAGAAGCCGGCCTTGGACTTCTGGCCCAGGTGCTTCATCTCGATGAGTTTGTTCAGCACCTCGGGCGTCCCGAAGCTGCCGTAGAACGGATCGGTGTCTTCCGTCAGGTTGTCCTGCAGCGTCTTGATGACGTGCGCCATCGTGTCCAGGCCCACCACGTCGGCGGTGCGGAAGGTGCCGCTGGAAGCGCGCCCCAGCTTCTTGCCCGTGAGGTCGTCCACCACGTCGTAGGTGAGGCCGAAGTTCTCCACCTCCTTCATCGTCGCCAGCATGCCGGCGATGCCGACGCGGTTGGCGATGAAGTTGGGCGTGTCGTGCGCGCGCACCACGCCCTTGCCCAGCCCGCTCGTGACGAAGGCTTCGAGCTGGTCCAGCACTTCCGGCCGGGTGGTGGGCGTGTCGATCAGCTCCACCAGCGTCATGTAGCGCGGCGGGTTGAAGAAGTGGATGCCGCAGAAGCGCGGCTTGATCGCATCGGGCAGCGCTTCGGAGAGCTTCGTGATCGACAGGCCGGACGTGTTCGACGCCACGATGGCGTTCGGCGCGACGAAGGGCGCGATCTTCCTGTAGAGATCGAGCTTCCAGTCCATGCGCTCGGCGATCGCCTCGATGATGAGGTCGCAGCCGCGCAGCTGCTCCAGGTGCTCTTCGTAGTTGGCCTGGCCGATCAGCGCGGCGTCGTCCGCCACGCCCAGCGGCGAAGGCTTGAGCTTTTTCAGGCCCTCGATGGCCTTGGCGACGATGCCGTTCTTCGGGCCTTCCTTGGCAGGAAGATCAAAGAGGACGACCGGCACCTTCACGTTGGCGAGGTGGGCCGCGATCTGCGCGCCCATCACGCCCGCGCCGAGCACGGCGACTTTCTTCACTTGGAATCGGGACATGGTGTTTCTTTAAATGATGTAGAGCGGGTGACACAACTCAGCGAAGCGGTTCTGGCGAGGCGCTGCGTCGCAGGCAGTACGGGTAGTACGACAAGACGCCGCAACGACGCCAGAAGAGTTTTGTCGGCCGCTCTTACTGCACGCGCTGCCAGGTTTGCGTGCGCCAGAAGGGCCCCAGGTAGCCGCGCACTTCCAGCTTGGCGCCGCCATCGATGGGCGTGAAGCTGGCGCGGTATTCCTTGCCGTTCTCGGGGTCGAGGATCCTGCCGCCTTCCCACACGTCCTTGCCCTCGGCCTTCCTGCCGCCGCGGATGATCTCCAGCCCGGCGATGGGCTGGCCCTTGCGGTCGTCGGTGCATTCCTGGCACGCGGCATCGGGCTGGGTGTCCTTCTTCAGCGACTTCTCGATGCGGCCCGTCAGCGCGCCGCCCGACTCGGTGATGCGGATCTCGGCCTTGGCCTCGCCGCTCTTGTCGTCGATGCTGCGCCACGTCCCCACGGGAGACATCTGGGCCCAGGAGGGCAGCGCGGCGGCTGCCAGTGCGATAGCCAACAAAGCGTTTTTCATGGCGGCATCCCTGTGGTGGGGTTGGATGGAATGGAAGGCCGGGGGCGGCCGGATCAGGCCAGTGCGGCGTCGGTGTCCATGAGCGGCTTGGAGCCTGCGCGCGCGGTGCGCATCAGCGTCGCCGTCTCGGGGAACAGCTTGGCGAAGTAGAAGCGCGCCGTCTGCAGCTTGGCCTGGTAGAAGGGATCGGTGTTGCCGGAGGCGATCTCCCGCACGGCCACCTGGGCCATGCGTGCGAACATGTAGCCGAACACCAGATGGCCCGCCACGCGCAGGTAGTCCACGGCCGCGGCGCCCACCTCGTCGGGGTTCTGGAAGCCCTTGAAGCCGATCTCGGTGGTGAACTTGGTCATCTGGTCGCCCAGGTAGGCGATCGGGTTGATGAACTCGGCCATCTTCTCGTTCACGCCCTCTTCCTCGACCAGCTTGCCCACGAGCTTGCCGAATTTCTTCAGCGTGGCGCCGTTGTTGCCCAGGATCTTGCGGCCCAGCAGGTCCAGCGACTGGATCGTGTTGGTGCCCTCGTAGATCATGTTGATGCGGTTGTCGCGCACGAACTGCTCCATGCCCCATTCCTTGATGAAGCCGTGGCCGCCGAAGACCTGCATGCACGCGTTCGTGGCGATGTGGCCGTTGTCGGTGATGAAGGCCTTCACGATGGGCGTGAGCAGCGCGACGAGTTCATCGCTGTCCTTGCGCACCTTCTCGTCGGGATGGCTGTGCGCCTTGTCCAGCAGCAGCGTGCAGTAGATCTGCAGCGCGCGGGCGCCCTCGGCGTAGGCCTTGGCCGTCAGCAGCATCTTGCGCACGTCGGGGTGCACGATGATCGGATCGGCTTCCTTGTCCTTGGCCTTGGTGCCCGAGAGGCTGCGCATCTGGATGCGGTCCTTGGCGTAGGCCAGCGCGTTCTGGAAGGCCACTTCGGTCAGGCCCAGCGACTGGTTGCCCACGCCCAGGCGCGCGGCGTTCATCATCACGAACATGGCGGCCAGGCCCTTGTGCGGCTGGCCCACCAGCGTGCCGATGGCGCCGTCGATCGAGATCTGCGCCGTGGCGTTGCCGTGGATGCCCATCTTGTGCTCCAGGCCGGTGCAGTAGATCGGGTTGCGCTCGCCCAGCGAGCCGTCGGCGTTGACTTGGTACTTGGGCACCACGAACAGGCTGATGCCCTTGCTGCCCTTGGGCGCGTCCGGCAGGCGGCCCAGCACCAGGTGCACGATGTTCTCGGTGAAATCGTGCTCGCCCGCGCTGATGAAGATCTTGTTGCCGGTGAGTTTGTAGGTGCCCTCGGGCGCGCCGGCCACGGGCTCGGCCCGGGTGCGCAGCAGGCCCAGGTCGGTGCCGCAATGGGGCTCGGTGAGGCACATCGTGCCGGTCCATTCGCCGCTGGTGAGCTTGGGCAGGTAGAGCTTCTTCTGCTCCTCGGTGCCGTGCGCATGCAGCGCCTCGTAGGCACCGTGCGACAGGCCCGGGTACATGGTCCAGGCCTGGTTCGCGCTGTTGAGCATCTCGTAGAGGCACTGGTTCAGCACGAACGGCAGGCCCTGGCCGCCGTACTCCGTCTCGCACGACAGCGCCGCCCAGCCGCCTTCCACATACTGCGCATAGGCTTCCTTGAAGCCCTTGGGCGTGGTCACTTCGTGCGTGGCCTTGTCCAGCGTGCAGCCCTCCTCGTCACCGCTCATGTTGAGCGGGAAGGCGACGCCCGCGGCGAACTTGCCGGCTTCCTCCAGCACCGCATTCACCGTGTCGGCATCCACATCCTCGTGGCGGGGAATCGCCTTGAATTCCTCCGTGACGCGGAAAACCTCGTGGAGGACGAATTGCATGTCGCGCAGGGGGGGCGTGTAGGTCGGCATGGGATGGGCTCCTTGTTCGGTGCGTTGGATGGTGGATGCGTAGGCGAAAAAGACGGAAAGCGGAAAACGTTCAGCCGGCCGGCCGGGCGGCATAGCGGGCGAGGATGTTGTCGAAGCCGGCGTTGGCGCGGTCGATGGAGCCGGGCGTGCGCAGGAAGCGCGCTTCGTAATGCAGCGCGAGGATGAGGCCGTGGATCTCGAACAGCATCTGCTCCGAATCCACGTCGGCATGCACCTCGCCCAGTTCCTTGCACTGGTCGATGGCGCGCTTCATGGCGGCATGCCAGGTCAGGACGGAATTCGCGAGCGCATCGCGCACGGGGCCGGTGCGGTCGTCGAACTCCACCGCGCCGCTGATGTAGATGCAGCCCGAATCGATCTCGATCGAGGTGCGCTTCATCCAGTTGTCGAAGAGCGCGCGCAGCCGCGGCAGGCCCCGCTCCGCCGACATGGCGGGGTAGAACACTTCCTGCTCGAACCGCGTGTGGTATTCGCGCACCACGGAAATCTGCAGTTCCTCGCGCGAACCGAAGTGCGCGAACACGCCCGACTTGCTCATGCCGGTCACGTCGGCCAGCGCGCCGATGGACAGGCCCTCCAGACCGATGTGCGTGGCCAGCCCGAGGGCCGCATCCACGATGGCCGCCTTGGTCTGCTGGCCCTTCTGCAGCGCGCGGCCCTCCCGCGAGGCGGCGGGGCGGGCGGATTTGGTGGAAGACATGGGCAGGACGGGCACGGAGGGCACGAAATAAAACGAACGATCGTGCTATTTTGCAGCAAAAGCGGGGCGGCACGCCAGTCCCGGCCGCGCCGGGCGCAGGGTTTCAGGGTAAACACCGAGATGGGCGCCGGCCGGCCGCGCAGGGGCCGTGGCGCGCAGGCCGGAAAGGCCTCAGAGCAGCAGCGCGAGCGTGGCGTCGAGGTGTTCGGTCGGCGGGCGGCGCAGGCCGCCGCGTGCGTAGCGCTGCAGCCGGCCGCGCACGAGATCGCACAGCGCCGCGGCGCGCACCTGGGCATCGGCCATGGGGGTGGCCGAACCGGCCGCCTCGGCCGCGGGCCGCAGGCATTGGCGCAGGGTGGATTCGATCTTGTCGAAGAACTGGCCCATGCGCTGCTGCAGGCGCTCGTGCTCGAACACGAGCGCATCGCCCACCATCACGCGCACCATGCCGGGGTTGCGCTCGCCGAACTGCAGCACCATGGCGACCACGCGGGCGGCCCGGTGCGCGCCGTCGGCGGGCGTACCCTCCCCGGCCTCGGGCGCGCCGCGCTCCATGATCTGCCCCACCAGCGAGAACACCGACTGCTCGATGAAGTCGATCAGCCCCTCGAACATCTGCGCCTTGCTCGCGAAATGCCGGTAGAGCGCCGCCTCGCTGACCTCCAGCCGCGCCGCCAGGGCCGCCGTGGTGATGCGCTCGGCACCCGGCTGCTCGAGCATCGAAGCCAGCGCCTGCAGGATCTGCGTGCGCCGCTCGCCCGGCTTGGGCCTGCGGCGCGCGGGCGGCGCGGCCGCAGCGTCGGCAGCTGCCGCGGCAGCGTCGGGAAGGGTCTGGGCGGACTCGGTCATGGCCATGAATGTATGCAAATGATTCTCGCACACTGACCTCCACGGACCCCTGGGCCACGCCCGCCTCAGGGCCGCCCTGCCGCCAGCAACACGCCGACCCGCAAACCCCGCCCTCCGGAGCCCGCCAGCAGGCGCAGGGAACCACCGTGCCGGCGGGCGATCTCGTCGGCGATGGCCAAACCCAGGCCCGTGCCCTCGCCTTCTGCGCCCGGAAGCCGGTAGAACCGCTGCAGCACCCGGGCGCGCTCCGATTCCGCGATGCCGGGACCGTCGTCCTCCACCTCCAGCAAGGCGCACGGCCCCGCGCCTCCCATGAAGACCATCCGGCAGCGCAGCGTCACGCTGCCGCCCTCCGGCGTGTACTTGATCGCGTTGTCCACGAGGTTGGAGAGCAGTTCGCGCAGCAGCCAGCCATGGCCCGTCGCCTCGGCGGGCGCGGCCTCCAGGCCCAGGTCCAGCCCCTTGGCCGTCGCGGCGTCCAGGAAATCCTCCAGGATGCCTTCGCAGAGCGCCTTCAGGTCCACCTGCTGCATCGGCTGCCCCTCCAGGCTGCCGGCGTCGGCCCGCGACAGCGCCAGCAACTGGTGCGCGAGCTTGGACGTCCGGCGGGCCGCCCGGCGCAACCCTTCGATCTCCTGCACGCCCAGCACGATGGAGCCCGGGGCGGCGCGCGCCTCGGCAGAGCCCGGGTCCGGCGGCAGCGGCTGCGCACCGGGCGTGCGCCGGCCGGCAGCCCGCGCCGCCAGCGCCCAGGCCTCCACCTGCGCCTGCAGGCCCGCGAGCGGGGTGCGCAATTGGTGCGCGGCGTCCGCCACGAAGCGGCGCTGGCCCTCGGTCTGCTCGTTCACCAACGCGAACAGGCGGTTGAGCGAATGCACCAGCGGCCGCACCTCGGCGGGCGACGTGCCCTCGGGAATCGGGCTCAGGTCGCGCGGGGAACGCCGCTCGACGGCCTCCGCCAGGTCGACCAGCGGCTTGAACGCCTGCCGCACCGCCCAGTGGATCGCCAGACCCGCCGCCGCGATGAGCACGAGGTTGGGCAGCAGCACGCGCAGCAGCACCTGCTGGCCCCACTGCTGCCGGGGATCGGAGCCGTCGGCCAATGCCACCACCAGCTCTCCGGCCCCCGTGCGCGTGCGCTGCACCGCCACGCGGTAGACGACGCTGTCGTGCTCGGTGCTGTGGAACTCGGGGTCATGGGTGAGCGGCACGGCGCTGTACACCCAGTGGTCGCCCAGCAGGATGCGGCCCGAGAGATCCTGCACGCTGTAGCCCGCGTAACCCGCGTTCTGCCGCAGGAACTCCTCCACCGGCGGCGCGAGCAGCAGCAGCGGCGGCTCGCCCTCGCGCCGCGGCGCGGCGACCACCGAATCGGCGAGTGCCGGCAGCAGGCGCAGCAGGCGCTGGTCGTGCCGGCCCGCGGCCTCGTCGGCGGAGCGGTAGTCCAGCCAGGCGCCCATCAGCGCGAGCACGCACAGCGGCAGCACCAGGAAGAGCAGCAGCCGGTTGCGCAGGGCGGACGTCATGGGCGGAGGGTTCGGATCGGCCGGGAGTGGATGGCTTGGCGGCCGGATGGCGAACGAACTGTGGGCGAGCGCCGCGCAATCCCGGTCAGGCGCCCGGCGCGGGAGCGCTCAGTTCGAGCCGGTAGCCGAAGCCCCGGATGGAACGCAGCGCCACGCCGCCGGGCTCGAGCTTGCCGCGCAGGCGCGACACGTACACCTCCACGGCATTGGGCGTGATCTCCTTGTCCCACCCGGTCAGCGCCTGCACCAGCTTGTCCTTGCTGGCGGGCTTGGGCGCGTGGATCAGCAGGTACTCCAGCACGGTCCATTCGCGCGGGCCCAGCTCGATCGTCTGCCGCACGTCCGGCCCGCCCGCCGCATCCGGCGTGCGCAGGCTCGCGCGCCGCGCGGCGGTGTCCAGCTCCAGCGGCCCGAAACTCAGCACCGCGGTGGTCGCGGCCTGGGACCGGCGCAGCAGCGCGCGCAGGCGCGCCAGCAGTTCGGGCAACTCGTACGGCTTCACCATGTAGTCGTCGGCCCCGAGGTCCAGCCCCTGCACGCGGTCGTGTAGCGCGTCGCGCGCGGTGAGGATCAGCACCGGCATCGACGGATGGGCCATGTCCGGCTGGCGCAGGCAGCGGGTCAGCTCGAGCCCGTCCATGCCCGGCAGGCCGATGTCGATGATGGCCGCGTCGAAGGTTTCGCTGCGCAGCACCTCTTCGGCCCGCTCGCCGCTGCCGACCCAGTCCACCGCGTAGCCGGCGTCGTTCAGCCCGAGCTTGATGCCGCTCGCGAGCATCACGTCGTCCTCGACCAGCAGCAGCCGCATGCTCTCTCTGCCCTTCGCGCGCCGGCCGGCGGATCAGTGGCTGCGGATCATCGTTCCGTAGGCCTGCTCGGTCAGGATCTCTAGCAGCATCGCGTGCGGCACGCGGCCGTCCACGATGTGGACCGAGTTCACCCCGCTCTTGGCCGCGTCGATCGCGCCCGCCAGCTTGGGCAGCATGCCGCCGGAGATCGTTCCGTCGTTCACGAGCTCGTCGATCTCCCGCGCGGTCAGCTCGGTGATGAGCTCGCCCGCCTTGTTCAGCACGCCGGGAATGTTGGTGAGCATCATGAGCTTCTCGGCCTTGAGCACCGAGGCCAGCTTGCTCGCCACCACGTCGGCGTTGATGTTGTAGCTCTCGTTCTCCTCGCCGAAGCCCAGCGGGCTGATCACGGGGATGAACGCGTCGTCCTGCAGCGCCTTCACCACGCTCGGGTCGATGGAGACGATGTCGCCCACCTGGCCGATGTCGTGCTCCTTGGCCGGATCGTCCTTGTCCGCCAGCTTCAGCTTGCGCGCCCGGATCAGGCCGCCGTCGCGCCCCGTCAGGCCCACGGCCTTGCCGCCGGCCTGGTTGATCAGGCCCACGATGTCCTGCTGCACCTCGCCGGCCAGCACCCATTCGACCACTTCCATCGTCTCGGCATCGGTCACCCGCATGCCCTGGACGAACTGCCCCTGCTTGCCGAGCCGCTTGAGCGCCGTCTCGATCTGCGGCCCGCCGCCGTGCACCACCACCGGATTCATGCCCACCAGCTTGAGCAGGACCACGTCCTCGGCGAAGTCGGCCTGCAGCGCCGGATCGGTCATGGCATTGCCGCCGTACTTGATGACGATGGTCTTGCCGTGGAACTTGCGGATGTAGGGCAGAGCCTGAGCCAGGATCTCGGCCTTGTCCCTGGGGGCGATGGATTGCAGATCGGTCATGGAGCGCTCGACGTGAAAGACAGGGGGCACGGAATGGAGAGATGCGCATTGTGCCCGCTCCGCGGGGCACTTCGGCGCGGCGGCGGCGCCCTTCCGTCTCCGGCGGCCTCTCAGGACGCGCCCGGGAAGTTCAGTGCTTCAGCCAGAGGGGCACCTTGAACCGCACGATCGCCAGGTAGGCGGTCACGTAGGTCAGGCCGAACAGGCCGCAGAACACCATCAGCACGGGCGTATTGCTCCAGAACAGCACCGCCGGCACCACGGTGAGCATGGTGAAGCCCCACAGATAGGGCGACGTGCGGTTGTTGCGCATCAGCACCCGCCGCGATTCGTCGTCGTGGAACACGCCGCGCACGATGCGCCGGTAGATCAGCTGGTGGAAGTGCAGCGCATCCGCCACGCCCGGCGACACGCCGCGCGCGAGTTTCCGGTAACTGGAAAACAGCGTTTCCCAGACCGGGTACATCAGCAGCAGCATCGGGAACCAGGGCGACACCTCGTGGTTGCGCTGCACCAGCGCGATGCTGCTGAGCGCGATCATCACGCCCCAGATATAGGCGCCGCTGTCGCCCGCGAACAGCATGCCGCGCGGGTAGTTCCACACCAGGAAACCCATGGTCGCGGCCGCGGTGCAGATCAGCAGCGACGCCAGCGCGCGGTCTCCCACCTGCAGGCTCACGTGCGCCAGCGCCAGGCAGACGATCAGCGCGACCATGCCGGCGAGGCCGTTGTAGCCGTCGATGATGTTGAAGGCATGCGGCAGGCCCGCGACGGCCAGCACCACGATGCACATGCCCAGCCACGGCATCTCGACCAGGTAGGCGTCCAGCCACGGGAGCCCGAGCCGCGATACGTTCATGTTCAGCACCATGAGCGCGATGCCGCCCGACAGCGCGGTGAGCATCAGCCGGAAACGCACGGGCAGGCGCTGCGTCATGTCCTCGGCCATGCCGCCGAGTGCCGCCGGAATCAGGCAGGCCATCCACCAGCCCACCCAGTTGCCGAGCCGCAGCGAGCCGGGATCGCCCCACAGCAGCGACTGCAGGGCCCCGAGCGCCCAGCTGGCCGCCATGCCCGCCAGCAGGGCCGCGCCCCCGAGCCGCGGCACGTCGCCCATGTGGAACCGCTGCGGCATGGCCGCGCTGTAGTTCGCGGCATGGCCTCGTCCCCATCGGACGATGCAGGCGGCGCACAGCGCCGTTGCCAGAAAGCTGACCAGAGACAACCAGATCATGGGGCGCCGATCCTACGCGGTTCGGCCGTATCCGAACGCAACAAAGACCGCGCCTGGTGATACGCGGGCGACGTCCACAGCGTCAGGAGGCTGCGCACGTGCCAAGCCAGGTGTGCCAGGCGGCGCCGGCTGGCGCGCTGCCCGACATGCGCGACGCGGACCGGCGCCTTGGCGAGCGTCCTGCCGCGCAGCCGCAGCCGCAGGCAGAGGTCCACGTCCTCGCAATACATGAAGTAGCGCTCGTCGAAGCCGCCCAGCGCGCTCCACACCGGCCCGGGAAAGAGGAGGAAAGCGGCATTCACCCAGTCGGTGCGGCGCTCCGCCTGCCGCAGGACCCGGCGGCGCCACAGGGCCGACGGCGTGGGCAGCTCCCGCTCGGCATCCTGCGGAACGCCGTGGCCGTCCACCTGCTCGGGGTAGGCGCAGCCGACGCCCCGCTCCGACGCGGCACGGCGCAGGGCCGGGAACGGGTCCGCGTCCAGGAATGCGATGTCGGGATTGACCACCGCGACGAACGGCTCCTGAGCCCCCGCGAGCGCGCGGTTGTGGTTGGCGCCGAAGCCCAGGGGCCGGGCGTTGCGCCGGATGTCCAGAACGAACGGCCAGCCGCCCGGAGGCTCGGGCGGTGGGGGTTCGGGGATGTTGAATGTCAGCACCACGCGGGTCACGCTGCCCCTGCAGAGGCGTGCCATGCCATGGAGCATGGCGTGCAGGAGCGGGCCATGGCCATGGCTGACGACGGATACCGCCAAGCCGTCCGCCGCGTGGGAAAGGGATGTCATCAACCGCGTATTGTCGTCTGTCCCGGCCGACACCCCTGTAGGAGGATGCTCACGCGACTCTCCGGGAGCGCTGTGACCGTCCCGTCATAATCCGTGGATGACCCAAACCATTGAGGATCTGCACGTCTATCTCCGCAGCATACGGCCCGACGAGCGCACCTCCCTTTCCGTTCTCGCAGACCAGATCCGGGAGGGCGCCACCCTGCTCGACCTGGGCTGCGGCAGTGGTGCGCTGGGCCAGTACCTGGCCGAAACCCGCGGTGCCGTCAGCGACGGCGTGACGTGGAGCGAGGCCGAAGCGGCCCATGCACGCCCCCATTACCGCCGCGTGGCGGTCGAGGACCTCGAGACCTGCGATCTCGTTACCCTTTTTACCGGCCAGCGCTACGACTATATCGTGTGCGCCGACGTGCTGGAGCATCTGCGCCGCCCGGAACAGATCCTGGACCAGTGCCGGGAGCTTCTCGCGCCCGAAGGCCGGCTGCTGATTTCCGTGCCGAATGCCGGCTACTGCGGCCTGGTGGCCGAACTGCTGCAGGGTGAATTCCGCTACCGCGAGGAAGGTCTGCTCGACCGCACCCACCTCCGGTTCTTCACGCGGCGATCGCTCGCCCGCTTCCTCGGCGAGCACCGCTGGAGCGTCGACGAGATCGACACCGTCCAGCGCGAAATCACCGAGTCCGAATTCGAGGACGCGTTCGACCGCCTGCCCCCCGCCGTGGCCCGGCACCTGCTGACCGCGCCGGACTCCCTGGCCTACCAGTTCATCGGCCGCGCCCGCCCCGCGGCGCAACCGGTGGCCAACGATCCGGGGCCGGAGACCGGCCCGGCGCGGGCGGCGTTCACCGCCCAGCTCTACTGCGGCACGGCACAGGGGTTCGCGGAAGACCGCAAGCTCACGGCCCGCGGCACGATCGGCGAACCGCACCAGACGATCCGTTTCGCACTGCCCTCTTCCGCCAGCGATCCCGTCACGCGCCTGCGCTTCGACCCGGCGGACCGGCCCGGCTTCCTGCACCTGCATGCCATCACCCTCCGGGCGCCGGACGGCAGCGCAGCATGGACCTGGCGGGCCGATGCGGCATCGCGCCCGCTGCTGGCGGACGTGCCGCAGCAGCAGATCGCCTGGAACGCCCAGGCCCTGCCCGCGGCGGCGGCGTCCAGCCTGCTGCTGCTCACGGGCGAGGACCCGTGGCTGGAATTGCCGGTCCCGCCGGAAGCCCTGGCCACGGCCACGGGCGGCACCGAGGGGGCCTGCCTGGAAGTGGAAATGGGCTGGCCGATGTCGGCCGACTACCTCGCCCTCTCGGGGGCCGTGCGGCCGTTGCAGGACCGGATCGCGCAATTGGGCGACGAGCACCACGCCACCCAGGTGCGGATGAATGCCGAGCTGGATGCCGCCCGCGCTGCCTGGGCGGCGGAGAGGGCGGCGATGGAGGGCTGGAACCGGACGCTCGAGCACGAACGCACGGCCCTGCAGCAGGACCACGACACCGTGCTGCGGCAACGCAACGAACTGCAGCAGCAGTCGTCCCACTCGCTGCGCGACATCGTCCGGCTGCAGCACGAACTGGGCTGCATGCGCCGCGACTTCAACTCCCTGTCCGATCACCTGCGGACCATCGAAAGCTCCACCGTGTTCCGAGCGACGCGCCCCATCGTCCACGCCAAGATGCGCATCGACCGCCTGCTGGGACGCGCCCCGCAACCCATCGCACAACCCGCCTACGTCCCGACGCCCGTGGCTCCGCCGTCGCACCCCGTCGACGTGATCGTCCCCGTGTACCGCGGCCTCGCCGACACGCAGCTCTGCATCGAATCGGTGCTGGCCAGCGGCTGCCGCACGCCCTGGCGCCTCGTCGTCATCAACGATTGCAGCCCCGAGCCCGAGGTCACGGCCTGGCTGCGGGAGCGCGCCGCGGGCGAAGACCACATCCTGCTGCTGGAGAACGCCGAGAACCTGGGCTTCGTCGGCACGGTGAACCGCGGCATGGCGCTCAGCGACAGCCACGACGTGCTGCTGCTCAACAGCGACACGGAAGTGGCCAACGACTGGCTCGACCGCATCCGCCAGGCGGCGTACGGCGATGAGAAGGTCGCGTCCGTCACGCCGTTTTCCAACAACGCCACGATCTGCAGCTACCCGCTCTTCTGCAAGGACAACGACCTGCCGGCCGGCTACGACACCGCGCGCCTGGATGCGCTGTGTGCCCGCACCAACCCCGGCGTGGTGGTCGACGTTCCGACGGGCGTGGGCTTTTGCATGTACATCCGCCGCGACTGCCTGCGGCAGGTCGGCCTGTTCGACACCGAGCACTTCGGCAAGGGCTACGGCGAAGAGAACGACTTCTGCCAGCGCGCCCAGGCCGCCGGCTGGCGCAACCTGCACCTGCTCGACACGTTCGTGCTGCACACGGGGGGCGTGAGCTTCGGCGACAGCAAGAGCCCGCGCGAACTGGCCGCCATGGAAACGCTGCGGCGCCTGCACCCGAGCTACGACCGCGACGTGCACGCATTCGTGCAGGCCGATCCGGCCCAGCCCTACCGCCTCGCGCTGGACGCCGCCCGCATCGCGGAAACCGGCACGCGCGTGGTGCTCGCGGTGCTGCACGACCGCGCCGGCGGCACGGTGCGGCACGTGCGCGAACTGGCGGCCCACCTGGCAGGCCAGGCGCAGTTCCTGACCCTCGCGCCCGCGCACGGACGCAGCGTGCGCTTGCGCATGGCGGGCGAAAACGAGGGCTTCGCCCTGACCTTCCGGCTGGACGACCAGTACGACGACCTCATCGAGACACTGCGCCGCCTGGGGGTCTGCCACGTGCACTACCACCATCTGCTGGGCCACGGGCAGGAGGTCCGCAACCTGCCCCACCTGCTGGGCGTGCCCTACGACTTCACCGCCCACGATTACTACAGCTACTGCACGCACATCACCCTGACCGGTACCGGCCACCGCTACGTCGGCGAAGCGGGCCCCGGCCAGTGCCAGTGCTGCCCGCCGCAGTCGCAGGCCCCGACGGGCGTGACCGTCGCGGAATGGCGGCAGGCCAATGCCCGCCTGCTGAGCGGAGCCCGCCACGTGCTCGCGCCCAGCCGGGATGCCGCTCAGCGCATCGCCGCCTTCGCTCCCCTGGCCCGCGTCCACGCCGTGCCGCACACCGACATGCCGGACTCCGCGGAGCTGCCGCTGCCCGCGCCTGCGCCGCTCGCCGCCGGCCGGCGCCTGAAAGTGGTGGTGATCGGCGCACTCAGCACCATCAAGGGCGCCGACGTGCTCGAAGCCGTCGCCGTCGAGGCGGCGCGGCGCAATGCGCCCGTCGACTTCCACCTCATCGGCTACGGCTACCGCAGCCTGCAGACGCAGCCGCGCGCGCGCCTCACGGTGCATGGCGAATACAGCGACAAGGACCTGCCGCAGCTGCTGCAGTGGCTCGAACCGGACCTGGTGTGGTTCCCCGCCCAGTGGCCCGAAACCTACAGCTACACGCTGAGCGCCGCCCTGCTCGCAGGCCTGCCGGTGGCCGTGCCCGACATTGGCGCGTTCCGCGAGCGGATCGCCGGCCGGCCGTGGAGCTGGGTGCTGCCGTGGGATGCCACGGCGGCCGGGTGGCTCGGCTGGTTCGATCAGGTGCGCACCGCGCACTTCGCCACGGGCGCAGCACCCGCGCTGGCGGAATCGCAGCCGGCGGCCCTGCCCGGCGACGTGCCGTCCGCTCCCTTCCGCTACGACGGCGACTACCTGGCGGACATTCCCGCGGCCGCACCGGCGCAGCCCCTGTCCGCACTGGAGCTGCAGCGCTATCTGCCGCAGGAGACGCCCGCGGCCGCCGCGAAATCGGGCCTGCTCTCGGCCGTGGTGTACCTGCGGTCCCTGCCGATGCTGCGCGGCGTCGCGCGCAGGATTCCCTCCCACTGGCAGCGCCGCGTCAAGAACTGGCTGCAGGCCTGACGCGACCGCCCGGGCGGCATCGGCCGACTGGCGGTCCGGCCTGGGCCGGGACCCGGCTCAACGCCCCAGCAGCAGGAAAATCTCGTTGTTGAGCAGCCAGTCCTGCGGGTACTTCCCGTGCAGTTCCGCAGGGATCTCCATCTGCACGTTGCGGCGCTCCTGCCGCACCACGTGGAACCCGGCCTCGGCGGTCAACGCCACCAGCTCGTCGGCCGTCAGGCGGTTCAGCGCCCGGTATTCGTTGAAGACGAAGCGCTTGTACCCCTCGGGACCGAAGTCGGCAAACCCGAAATCGGTCTCGGCGGCGTCGATCGGGCCCTCGTGCGTGCGCACGATCTCCCACAGTTCATCTTCGCTCACCAGCAGGTGGTGCCAAGGCACCTCGTCATAGCGGCGCAGGTGCGATCCGTAGGGCGAATAGAAGAGCGGCTCGATCTGGATGAAGAAGAAACCGCCCGGCCGCAGGCAGGCGTGGAGGTCCTTCAGGATGGGCAGCAACTGGTCGCGCTGCACGTGCTCGAAGGTGGACCAGCTCATGATGCCGTCCACCAGCGGCCGCCTGCCCGCCAGCGGCGTGCCGGGCGCGATGGTCTCGAACGTCAGCGCCGCGGGAATGCGCGACATGCCCAGCTGCTCGCGTGCGATCCGGGGCAGCTTGGCGTACTCCTGCCGGATGTCCACGCCATGGATCGCGGTGGCACCGTGCCGCAGCACCAGCGAGAGATCGGTGATGCCGTCACCGCAACCGAAATTCAGCAGCCGCGCCTTCGGCAGGTCGAGCACGCCGCCCACCCAATGGTGGACCACGTCGGACGCGTACTCGAAATGCGCGCGGAACCATTCGTCGGTGATCTGCCTGGCGTCCCAGGGGGCGATGCCCCAGAGCTTTTCCTGCAGGCGCAGCATCCAGTTCATGCGTGTTTCCTTGGTGGGTCGGTCAGCAGAGTGCTTGTTGCGGCATCACGGCGTGCCGCGTTCACGGCTTGCGCAGCACGTAGGCGTCCTGGTGGTTCCAGAAGTGCACGAGCGCATGGTGCGCGAGCGCATCCGGCCCCCAGATTTCCGCGATCTCCTTCAGCACGAACGCCTCGGACGTGAACGCCGTCCCGTACTCGTTCGCATCGATCGCGTTCGACTCGCTCGACGGGGCGAAGAAGAACCCTTCGCCATCGAGCGCCACGCTGTCGAAATCCGCCGCCTTGACGCCGTGCGTGCTGAACACCAGCAGCCCGCCCGGGGCCACGGCGTCCTGCAGCACGCGCAGCCAGCGCGACCAGGTGCTGCGCGGCAGGTGGCTGAACAGCGACAGCACGAAGACCAGATCGTATTGGCCGGGCCAGCGCACGTCTTCCGGACGGCTGGCAGACAGGAAGCCTTCGACGCCGAACGTCGCGCGCGAGAACTCCACCGCGCTCGGCACCACGTCAGAGACCGTCACGCGCCGCGCGCCCAGGGCCTTGACCAGGTGGCGCGTGAAGCGGCCGTGGCCGCTCGCGAACTCCAGCACCCGGGGCGTGCGCAGCAAGGGGCGGTCCACGGCTTCCAGCAGCAGCATCAGCTCGGCCAGCGTGCGCCAGCCGTCGGCGAAGTAGTCACGCAGCGGGTTCAGGCTGGAGGGGTGGCCCGCGAAGAAGTGGAAGATGTCGTCGCTGGGCGAGATGCGGCAATCCAGCCCGGTCATGTTGGTGAACGAACCCACCAGGCCGTTCTCTTCGATCAGGGCATGGGCCTGCAGCAGCACGTCGCGCTCCGCGCGCGCGCGGGTCAGCACCTGCGCGGCCCCGGCGCGGTCGCCGCGGGCCAGCAGCTGCCGCCCCTCTTCCAGCAATTGAACGCCCTGGCTGTGGTGAGATGTCATGGGAGAGATGAGAGAGAAAGAGAGAAGGTGGTGGCGCCGCAGCCCCTGAGCCGCACCCGACGCGGCAGCAGCGCTGCCGATCATGGCGGCCGGAGTAAGTTCAGGCCCAATGGTGCGGCAAACGCACCAGGCCCGGCAGCGGCTTGGGGAAAATGAAGCGGAAATGCCGGAACTGGAACCACTCGTCGTAGACGACCAGCCCGGTTTCGTCGAACAGGAAGGCGCTGATCACGTAATCGCCGCTGTGCAGCGGAAGATCCGGGAAGGTGAGCACGGACTTCCACGTCCCGTCGGGCAACTGCTGCGGGAACATGCCTTCCTCATGGGTCGCGAGCGACGTAATCCCGACACCCTTCGACTGCTCGATCATGAACCCGATGTGCGGGCGCTCGGCACCCCGGCCGCGCGCGACGATCGTCACCACCAGATCCTTGCTGTGCAGCACCGCAGGCTGCTCGCCCACCGGCTCGCCCAGGTTGTCCACCTCGACGGACAGCAGGCAGGCATCGCCCCGCTCGACGGCCACCACCGGCGCGGGCGGGTCGGCGGGCACCGCGAGAGCGGCTTCGTCCGCAGGGTGGGCATAGGGCGTCTCGGCCACGGAGGGCAAGGCGGCGACCGGCTCAGATGCCGCCTCGATCGCCTGCTGCTCGCGCTCCTGGCGCTCGCGCGTGTAGAGGTCATAGGCCGCGAGCACGGGCTCGGTGGGGCCGAACTGCTCCATGCGCCCGCCCTTGAGCCACATGGCCGCATCGCACAGGTGGCGGATGTGGTAGGGGCTGTGCGAGCAGAACAGGATGGTGCACCCGCTATTGCGGAACGCCATGATGCGCTCGATGCATTTCTTCTGGAAATGCTGGTCGCCCACGGCCAGCGCCTCGTCGATGATCAGCACGTCGGGCTGCACGGCCGTCACCAGCGCGAACGCGAGCCGCACGGCCATGCCGGACGAATAGGTCTTCACCGGCCGGTCGAGCGCCTCGCCCAGCTCGCAGAAGGCGATGATCTCCGGCTCCAGCCGCGCCATCTCCTCGTGCGTGATGCCGATCAGGCTGCCGCCGAAATACAGGTTGTCGCGTCCGCTGAAATCCGGGTGGAAGCCCGCACCCAGCTCCAGAATGGCCGTGACCCGCCCCACGCGCTGGATGGTCCCCATCGACGGCTGCAGCGTGCCCGCCAGCAGCTTGAGCAGCGAACTCTTGCCGGCGCCGTTGTCGCCGATCACGCCGATGCACTGGCCGCGCTGCAGCTCGAACGAGACATCGCGCAGCGCCCAGTGGCTGCGGTGCGTGGCCCGCCCCGTGAGCAGCGCGCGCAGCCGTGACCGCGGGGACGGATAGAGCTTGTATTCCTTGCTGACCCCGGCCACCTTCAGCACGGTCTCCGCTTCGCGGTGCGGGACGCTGCCCACCGGCAGTGTGGCCTCTGCGCCCCGGGCCAGGGAATTCGTCGGTGCTGCGTCGCTGCTCATAGCCAGTCCACCAGTTGGTCACGGCTGCGCGCCACGAGGACGTTCAGTGACAGAGCCACGGCGCCCATCCAGGCCGCGATCGCGATCCAGGCAGCCACCGGCGGCCAGATGCCCTGCAGCAGCACGTCCTGGTAGCCGATCACGAACGCCGTCATCGGGTTGAGCCACAGCACCCAGCGCCAGCCCTCGGGGAACATGGACAGCGGGAACAGGATCGGAGTGAGGTAGATGCCGACCGACAGCAGGAAGCCAACGATCTGCACCGTGTCGCGCAATGCCGCGGCCAAAATGGCCAGCAGGTAGCCGAGCAGGATGCTGAGCAGCACCTGGGCCGCCAGCAGCGGCAGCAGGCTCAGCACCGGCAGGCGGAAGCCATGCAGGGGGGTGTAGATCAGCGCCACCAGCACGATGAGCGGCCCGTAGATGACGGAACTCGCCAGCACGGCACGCGTGGTGAACAGCACCGGCGGCAGCGGATTCTTTTGCAGCATGCCGCCGGCCTCGATGAGGCTGTTCATGCCGCGGGACACCGCATCGCAGAACGCCATCCACGGCAATGCCCCGACGACGAGGAAGGTGCCCACCGCATGCGTGGGCGCACCGTTGCCGAGCCGCATCGAGAACACGACGTCGAACACCAGGTAATAGGCGGCCACCGTCAGGAGCGGCTGCAGGTAGGGCCACAGGATCCCGACGGCCGTGCCGGCGTGGCGGGCCGCCACCTCGCGCAGGGTCAGCACCCATACCAGGGAGCGGGCGTTCCACACGGCGCGCCACTCGTTCTGCAAAGTCTGCATGAAGGAAAGAGAAACCATCAGGGGCGGGCACGCCCGCCATTCGGTGGCGCAAGGGGAACACGACATGCCCCTTGCGCCGAGCAAGCACACGAAGAAGCTTACGCCTTACGGAGCGGTCTTGATCGGCTTGGGCGTGTAGCCAGCTGCAAAAGCTTCGATGGCTTCCTTGTTGATCTGCGCTTCCTTCTGCATGGCCTGCGCGTCGGCCACGCGGGCTTCCTGTTGCGCGTTGGCCTGGATCTCCTGGATCAGCTCGTTGCGCACTTCATCGAAGCTGCGCATTTTGGCAGGCTGCCGCGCTTCCAGTTGCAGGATGTGGTAGCCGAACTTGCTCTGGACGATGCCGCTGCGCTCGCCCGGCTTCGTCAGGGCAAATGCCGCCTTGTCGAACTCCGGCACCATCTTGCCGGCCTCGAAGGAGCCGAGATCGCCGCCCTTGGCAGCGCTGCCCTTGTCGTCGGAGCGCTCCTTGGCCAGTTGGGCGAAGTCTGCGCCGGCCTTCAGTTCCTGTTCGATCTTCTCGATCTTCGCGCGGGCCTCGGCATCCGTGCCGGAGACCAGGATGTGCCGCACCTGCACCTGCTCGGGCGACTTGAAACGCTCCGGCTTCGCCTTGTACAGATTGCGCGCGAGCCCCTCGGCCACGGAGTCCGAGAGCGCATGCTCCTTGTCGATCTTTGCCAGGTAGGCATCCGACAATACCTTGTCGCGGGCAATGCGCAGCGCAGCCACGACCTCAGGGTCCTTCTCCAGCCCGATGGACTCGGCACGCTGCGCCATCGCGCGACGGGCATACAGGTTGGACGCGATCTGCGTCACCGTCTGCGGACGCGACAGTACCGTATCGCGCATCTCCTGCGGCATGCGCAGCGAATCGGCACGCATGTCGCTGCTGTCGATGGCGATCTTCGGCCCCTGGATCAGGACGGGCTCTTGTGCATGGGCCGAAGCCAGCAGTACGGACAGCACGGCACCAGCGCAAAGACGGACGGGAAAGCGTTTCATGTGTGAGTCAACCATCAAATGAGAAATAAAAAAAAGGCGGGGAGACCCCGCCTTTTTTGGTTCACATTGCTGTGAAAAGTGCCGTAGCAATGCTCAGATTACTGAACGACAGGACGCGTGAAGCGGTGGGGCCACGTGATACCGTAGGTACCGGACGTGCCAGACGTAGCAGCGGGGTTCGACAGCTTGATGAACGAGGAACCCAGGACCGGCAGACCCAGGCCACGGTTCGTCACGTCCACACGGCTCCAGCCGTTCTGGAAGGAACCAGCCGCCAGGTTCTGACGGGCCACGGAAGCAGCCAGCACGGAGTTGCCTGCGTCAGCGAAGCTCAGCACGCTGGTTTCGCCGCAGAACAGGGTCTTCGTCACGGTACCAGGCGAGAACACTGCACCAGCCGTCACGCTCTTTTCTTCACGGTCGAAGAAGGCTTGGCCCGAAGCGGTCACGCAGATGGCGCCACCGGTGGCGGCCAGCGTCGTGTTGCTGGGGTTGAAGCGCTCGTCAGCCACGGAGCCGCTGGCGTTCAGGTCAGAGAACAGACGAACGTTGGCGGTTTGCACCGGGTTGGCATTGGCTGCAGCGTAGTTGGAAGCCACGTTGTAGCGACGGGTGGGCATGGAGAACACCCAGTCGGTCTTCGCCGTGATGGAAGCGTCGTTGGCGTACTGGTTGGTGATGGAGGTCACTGCCAGTGCGTTCGTCAGGTTCAGCGCTTGCGTCAGAGGAGCCGTTGCCGAAGGAGCCACGATGTAAGGCGTGGACATGTCGGGCAGGTCATAGTTCGCTGCGATGAGCGTGGGCGACGTGACAGCCTGATCAGCGCTGTTGTACACGTTGACCGAGCGGAACAGCGGGTCAGCCGTGTAGTTGTTAGGCGTAGGTGCGCCTTGGTCGTTCTGCGGGAAGTGCACGAAGTTGGCGAATGCGGGAGCACCGTTGGGCGCTTCTGCACGAACGGCCGTAGCGCCGCCCGAGAACGTCGTGGTTTGTGCCACGTTGATGATGTACCAGTCACCCACCAGGCCGGTCGAAGGCGTGTTGAAACCAGCGTTGGCCACGTCCGTGGGGGTCGTCAGGTTCACCAGCGTTGCGTCCAGCACGGCTTGCGTGCAAGGTGCCACGCCGTTCACGTGCTTGATGGCCGTGTACAGGGCGTTGGCGCCGCCGTTCATCTTGGTAGCAGGAATGTCGGCCATGTTGAAGATTTCAACGTAGCCTTCACGCGTGTTGTTGGCCTGGTCGGCAGCAGCGATGCCGGAGTTCAGACGGGCCTTCACGAACGGTTGTGCCACGCCCTTCGACAGGGTGGGCAGCGTGCAGGAGCCATCGTTCGTGGTCAGCTGGGCGGTGCCGTCGGCACCAGCGGTCACTGCGCCGGTCCACACGTCGCCAGGCGACATGAAGACTTGGAAGTCAAGAATGTCGTCAGAGTTCAGGGCGCCGCGGAAACGCACCTTCACGGCCTTGCCGTTGCTGGTGTCGGTGTTCACAACGTGCAGAACGGTCATGTTGCCGTTTTGTGCGTTGAAGTAGGGCACCAGCAGTGCATGGCCCACGCCGCCTTCGGCGAAGGACATCGACGTAGCGTTCGTTACCGTCAGCGGAGCAGCGCCCACGACCACATCCGCGGATGCAGCGCCGGCGAAGCCCAGGCCACCAATCATGGCAGCAATGCTCAGGGCCAGAACATTTTTCTTCATATCGAGAACTCCAGTTAAAAAGTTGGTAAGCGCAACTACCACGATTGATTACGCCAAAGAATGGTAGCACAGCGCATTCAAGGCCTGTACTGCGGAACCTCTGCCAATCCTTCGCCTGTTGATGAAATGCAACAGTGCCTGGACGGCAAGCCGTGTACGGCCTACCCGGGCACGGATGGGCGAGCCCGACCATTCCTTGGGGTAGGGCTTGCGGACGCGGAAGAGCCTGCGCTGCGCCAAATGCGCACAACGGGTCTGCACTCTCCAACCTCTACAAACCTTGGGGCCGAACCATACCAAAAGAACGGTTCATTCCCAAGCAAAAAAACCTAAATTCACACACTTTTGGCGATCCTATAAACGACAACGCCCGGCGCACATGGCGACCGGGCGTTGCGGGGGATGCACCGAGGGTGCTACGGCCCAGCGTTTTCAGCGACGCTCAGAGGTCCTGGAACCGCCACCAGTTCCCTTCCTCCAGAACCCAGGTCTCGTCGAGGTAGGTATCGATGCTGTCGAGCTTCACTCCGATGATGACCGGCTTGGCCGTGAGCTTGACCTTCGCCACGCACCTGTCTGCCTCGCACGTCACACCGGTCACTTCCGACGCCGTCACCGAAGCGCCGCTGCCGAACTGGCGGGCGAACTGCTCCTGAGTGAATGCTTTTCTATAAGAGGGGGGCGTCAGCGCATAGCTCTTGTCGGCCTGCCCAGCGATGCGCGCCTTCCAATAAGCTTCGGCACGCGCCTTCACAGCCTGCTCGGGAGTGGATGGCCCGAAGGATGCGCAACCGGCCAGGGCGAGCACGCCGGCAGCCACGGCGGCCGCAACGGCTTTCGAGGAAAGTTTTTTCATGTTCATAGGTCGGAAATGATACGTGAGCTGCTTATTGGGGCGGCAAGGGCTGGATGGTCGTGCCGGAGCCTGGCGGTACGGTCGTTTTCCGGCCGGACTCCTTCAGCTCGATGATCTGCAGCCCCTTGAGGCGGTCGCGCAGTTCGTCGCTGACCTCGCGGATGTCGATGTCCGTGCGCACCACCTTCGGGGTGATCACGACCAGCAACTCCGTGCGGATGCCCGTCTTGCCGTTGTTACCGAAGAGACTGCCCACCAGGGGAAGTTCCTGCAGCAGGGGAATGCCGGCCTTGGACGTGTTGTCGGTGTCCCGAATGAGACCACCGAGCACGATCGCTTCGCCCGAACGGACCGCCACCTTGCTGGTGATCTGGCGCTGCTGGAACACGGGCTGTAGGGAAATGTTTCCCGAGTTGTCCGCCACGGCGTCCGTCACGGCTTGGTCGATTTGCATGGTGACCAGATTGCCGGCATTGACGGAGGGCGTGACCGCAAGACTCACGCCGGTGTCCCGGTACTGGATCGTGGTGGTGGTCGAAGTCGAGTTGTCAAACCTGGTGGCTGCCGTTTGCACAGGTTGCTGATTGCCCACGCTCATCATGGCCGTGTGATTGTCCAGCACCATCAGCGAAGGGCTGGAGATCACTTTCAGCAACCGCTTCGTAGCCAGGGCATTCAAGACCACCCGGACGCTGCCCAGCGAGTTCGACAGCGCATAGGAGAAGCCGGAAGTAGTGGGCGATGGAATGGAGCTTCCAACCGGCGTAGTGTCGCTGCGGCCGCTTGCCAGCAACTGCCCCGCGCCATTCAGGCCCGAAGGGCCGCTATTGCTAAAAGCCCACTGGAGACCGTACTGGAGAGAGTCGTCCAGAGTGACTTCCACGATCGACGCTTCGATCAGCACCTGAGTCGGGGGAACGTCGAGCCGCTTCAGGGTGGCTTCGATTTTGCTGTACTCGGACTTAGTCCCCCAGACCAGGACCGAATTGTTCAGCTCGTCGGCCATCAGACGGATCGTGCCGATATTGGCGCTGGTGGCCCCTTGGTTCTGCGTGCCTCGGTTACCCTGCGCAGAGGAGCCGAAGCCGCCACGGCTACCGAAACCGCCGGAAGATCCGAAACTGTTGCCGACGCCTGAGCTGCCGAAACCCGAAGATCCGAAGCCGGATGAGCCAAACCCGGATGACCCGAACCCGGTGTTGCTGAACGCATTGCCCTGCCCGAACGAGTTCGACGACACGCCGCCCAGCCCCGGCGCCACGCCGCTGTTCGCCACGGCCCCGCCACTGCTCTGCCCGCCGAAGATGCCGCTCAGCACGCCGGCCAGATGCTTGGCGTTGCCGTTCTGCACGTGGTAGATGAAGAGTTGCGGCTCCGAGCCGTTGTCGCTGGGCTGGTCGAGTTTCTCGATCCAGCGGCGCGCTTCTTCGAGGTAGGCGGCGCGGGGCGTCACGACGAGGATGCTGTTGATCCGGTCGATGGGCATGATGCGCAGGGCGCCGAACAGGGGGTTGCCCTCGCCCAGGGTCGCCGGCGCGGCATTCGCCTGGTTGGCGGCCGCAGCCGCCGTGGCGGCGGCCGCAGCGCCGCCCGGCACACCCGAGGGCGCTCCCGGCGCCGCGCCGCCTCCGCCGCTCACCAGCCTCAGTGCGGCCTCGACCTCCTTCACGGAAGCGTATTTGAGCGGGAAGACACCCACCGACATGCCTTTGAGCAGGTCCACGTCGAAGGTGTTCACCAGGTCCATCCAGGCTTCCGCCTGCGTGCGGGTACCGGACATGACCAGCAGGTTGCGGAGGTTGTCCACCCGGATGATCGCATCGGGCGTCACCATGGGACGCAGGATGGCGGCCATTTCGCCCGCGCCGATGTACTGCAGCGGGATGATGACGGCGCCGTTGCCGGGCGGCAGGGGCTCGCCGCTGCGGAACTGGCGCAGCGTGCCGCCGATGGCGCGCAATGCGTCCGGGCGGCCGACGTGGTAGGTGCCTCGCGCATCGCGGATCATCGACAGGCCGTTGGCCTGGAGCGCGCTCTCCAGCAGGAACATGGCCTGGTCCGGAGGGATCGGGTTGCGCGTGGACAGCGTCACCGTGCCGTTCAGGGGCGGATGCAGGACGTAGTTCGCCTTGGCGATGTCGCCCAGCACGGTGCGCACCACTTCCGCGACCGGCGCTTCCTCGAAGCTGAAGGTCATGGCGGGGCCGGCGATGGGCGCAACGGGGGCCGGAGCGGCGATCACCCGGTCGTCGCCGCGCAGGATGCGGGGCTGGACGGCCTTCTCGTCGCTCGCCGTGCCGGCGGCAGGCGTGGCGGCCGATCCGGTGGCAGCAGTGCCGGTTCCGACGGCTGCCGGGCTGCCCGCCGATTCGGTCACCAGATTGGTGGCCGGTGCGCCCCCGACTGTGGAGGTCTGTGCTGCCGCCAGCTGGCAAACGGCCATGGCGATGGAGGTCAGTGCGTATCGATAGAAAATCATGACTACGTGCCCAGGAAATGGGAAGGCGCGCCTGCGCGCTTGGAATTCAGGACCGGCTTCCACCGAAAACGGCGCGGGGCGGAGGAGACGGCGGCGCTGCGGCACCTCCCGGAAGCTGGGGCATCGCCCGCTGGCCCGCCGCCGACGAAGGCAGCGGTGCGCCCGAGTAGACGGTGACCGCAGCCCGCGGCAACAGCAACGTGCGCGTCTCGCCACCGCGGGTGAAGGAGACGACACGGTCCTGGATGGAGCTCAGCACCCAGCCTTCGACGTTGTCGTTCATGCGCAGGCGCCGCTGCTTGCCGGCGATGAACATGATGATGCCGCCCTGCCCTCCGCCTGCGTAGACGCCCGAGATGGTGGCCGTGGCCAGGTTGTCCGGCGGCGGCGGCGGGGCGCTGGCGGGCGGAGGGGGCGGCGGCGGCGGCGGCCGGCGGGTGGAGGAGAAGACCGGGCGGTCCAGCATGGCGACGAACCTGCTGGTATCCGCGGAACCGACGGTGGGCAGCCCGGGCAGCAGGCCGTCGACGTCCGAACGGCGGGGCTCCGGCGGTTGCCAGTGCACGTTGCGCACGGTGCCGTCCGTGCCAATCCACATCCACAGCAGCACCAGCGCCAGCGCGGCGTTCACGAAGAGCAGGATGTGCAACGCGTACCGCTTCATGACCGCTCCCGCAGGATGCTCAGGCCGAAGGCCACCGACAGGCGGGGTACGGCCTTCGGGTCCAGGTTGCCGAAGGCTCCGATCACCTGGATGTCCAGATCGTCGAGGAGCAGCAGCGGCATCTGGCTGCCCAGCACCGCCAGCGCGCTCTGCACCGCCAGCATGTCGCCTTCGGCACGAACGCTCAGGGGAATGCGGTCGAAACCCTTGTCTTCCTTCGCGGGCAGCACCTGGCTGCTGCTGACCTGCAGGCCAGCGACCCCGAGGATGTCGCGGATCTTCTGCTGCGCGGTGTTTCCGGTCTGGCTGGCATCCTGGCCCGCAGGATAGATGTATTGCGCGCGGGCCTCGCCGGCACGCGCCAGCGCGGCATCGATGTCGGCCTTCTGGGCTTCCAGGCCCAGGAGGCGGGCGTAGCGGGGCTCCAGCTCTTCCAGCCGCTGTTCTGCATACGCGTGCCGTTGGGCGATGTACCAGCCCCCGAGGGCCAGAGGCACAAGGGCCAGAAGCAACGTGGCGGCGAGGACCGTTCGCTCGCGTGGGGTCATGCTTTTCATGGTTTACGCGCTCCCGGCACGGAAGGGGCAGAGGCGCTGCCGGATGCAGGAACTGCAGGGCGGGTGGGGGTACCTCCGAAGGTGGCCCCGCCGCCGAACGTGGCGCCCCCTCCGAACGTGGCGCCTCCACCGGGAGGCGCGGCAGGCGCCGCCACGGCTGCGGCACCCGGGGAAGCCGCCGTGCCCGAAGCGGGTGCTGCGGGCGCAGCTGCAGGGCCGCCTGCGGCGGGCGCCGAAGGGGCGGAGGCAACGGCCACCGGGGCCGGCGGGCTCACCGGCGCGCCATATACGTGGGGGTCGAGCATGAACTCGATCGAGAACGATTCCTTGCCGGTGTTTCCCATGCGCGTCGCGGCAGAGGGTGCCCGGACTTCCTTGAAACCCGCTTCGTTGCCCAGCAACTGCATCAGCGCCGAGGAGTTGTTCGTCAGGCCTGCAATGGTGACCTTCACGCCCTGCAGACGGAAGCTCTGCAGGGACGTGTCGTCGGGCAGCAGTTGCGTAAGCCGGTCCAGCACCTTGAGCGGTTCGATGCGGTTCGACACCAGCTCGGACAGCTGCGTCAGCTTGTCCGCCGACTGCATGAGCAATTCACGCTGGCGCACGACCGGGGCCGTGCGTTGCGCCGCCTCGCCGTAGGCCTGCGCAGCCTCCAGGGCGCGCTCGCGCAATTGCAGGGTGGGGGTGATCGCGATGGCCAGCAGCAGCAGTGCGATGAGGCACATCAGCGCGTAGCCCGTACGGCGCCAGCGCGCCGCATGGACCCGGCGCAGGCCCTCGCCGTATCCTTCCAGGACGACGGGCATGCCGTCGCCGGTGCGCACCCAGATCTCCGGCTCCACGCCGGCCAGGGCGTCGGCGCGCGTCGCAAGGTACTGCGCGATCTGCCGGCGCGACGACAGCACCAGATCCACCCGCGCGCCGCCATGGGCCTGCCAGTGCGGGCGATGTCCCCAGGCCAGATCGTCCGCCGGGAACGGGCTCACCGAACGCGCCTCGAGCGCGGACGCATTGGCGACGTCGGCGGCTCCCATGGGCGGAAGCGGCATGGAACGCCGCAGCACGAGGTCTTCGGGCAGCTCCACCGCGGCGAAGGGCGGCCTGGCCTTGCCGGCGAGGTCGCCTTCGCGGCCGTCCCCCAGCCAGAGGCTCTGCCGTCCGTCTGGATGGAGCACGCGCACCGGCGCCGCCGGGGTCAGCCATGCGAAGACGGGCCAGTCGTGCATGCGCAGCCACGGCTGGCGGATTTCATGCCAGAGCACGCGCAGGTCGACGCCCAGGAAACGGGCTTCGGAAGAAAGAGAGGGCATCGCTTTTCAGGGATTGCGGACCACCGGCTCCACGCTGGATCCGGTTCGGAAGGAATACCACGGCGCTCCATCGCGCGAGCGTGCGGTCAAATCGACGCTGCGCGACACGCGCATCCAGATGCCGTCCGCCATGGGCACGCGGGCCTCCATGCGGATGCGCCGTACCGCGGAGCTGTCGAGGAACGCCCCGTCGAGCGCGGTCATGTCCACACCGGGTTCGCCCGCATCGCGCTTGGCAGCGATGGCCGATGCGGCCGCGGCGTTTCCGCCCGCCAGTATCGTCAGCACTTCGACGGGAGCGGCCAGGGGATTCACCAGCCCCCGACCCCGCAGGTCGGCCGTGACGAAGGGGAAAAGTCTAGCATAGAGGTCGTAACTGATACCCGGCACCTTGAGCAGGTCCTCCTCGGCCTCGAAGCGCTCCTGCAGGCCGGTAGGCCCCCGCTGCTCGCGCAACTGCACGGTCGCCTGCGCCAGCGCTTCCGCCTGGGCCGCTGGCAGCCCGCCCGCCACCGCATAGGCCTTCGTAAGCAGCGGCACCGAGGCGCTGTTGATGTCGATGAGGCCGTTCAGCGGCATGGCCCGGACCTGCATGACGACACCCCGGTACTGGATCTCGGATTGCAGCATGTGGTTGATGGGCGTGTTGTTGGCGACGATGGTCTGCAGCGCCACCTGGATGGCGGCGTCGCCCAGGGCCTGCGCCTGGACGTCCTGCCGGGCGAGCGCCATCATGCGCGCTTCCTCCCGGATGGTGCGGGTAACTCCAGTAACGATGATGGCGAGGGACGCCACGATCCAGAGGACGGCGATCAGGACCATGCCGCGCGCCGGGCGGCCGGCACGGGGGTGCGCCAGGGCGGATCTCATTGGCTGCCTCCGAACACCGCGCCGCCCATGGACGAGTCGCTGCCTGGCAATGTGCGCATCGGCACGACGATGTCGGGCCACACGTCCGTGGCGCTGCGGATCTGGAAGGAGACACGCTGCGGCAGCCGGTCGGTCAGCGTCCAGGGCGCACCCCACTGCGGAGGTTCCGGGACCGCATCCTCGAAGCGGATCTCGAAGCCGGTGACGGCGGGCACGAGCACGTAGCTCTCCGCCCTGCTCCAGTCCGGCGAACCCCCATCCTGCGTGAAGGGCAGATAACGCAGCACCAGGGCCTGTCCGCCCGTCGCGTCCTCCAGGCCGAGATGGAACAGGTAGCGGCCGCCCGCGCCGTAGCGCGCCGGCATCACACCGAGCCACACCATTTCCTGCGGCCGGCCCAGGAAGTAGTACGGGCTCTCGTCGATCGCGATCGTGCCCAGGCGCTTGCGCAGGGAGACGCGGCCCAGCACCGAGCGCAGGAAGTTGTCCGCCACGCGCAGCTCGTCCACCTTGCGCAGCCGGGCGTCCACGCGCTCTTCCGTCTGCGCGGTGGTGCGCAGGGCGGAGCCCATGGCCAGCATGACGAGCGACAGCAGCGAGATCACGACCAGCAGCTCCACCAGGGTGAAGCCTGCCGCGGCGGGCCGGGCACGGGATGCGCGTGCCATCAGCTGCGCCCCGCTTCCGGCGGCCTGCGCTGGGGGCGCAGGGTGCTGACTTCGAAACTGCGGGTGCGCGTTCCGTCCGACCAGGTGATCAGGATGTTCACCTCGTGCAGCGGAGGAATGTTCGGCCCCTTCACGTCGGTGGCGAAGGGGGCGCTGGCGATCTGCCATTGGTAGCCGCCGGACTCGCCGGACTGGTTCCAGCCCTGTTCGGGCACGGCGTCGCGCAGGGACAGGAGGGACTGGGCCAGCACGACGGCGCGCTGGTAGCGGTCCACGTCGGCCACGCTGCGGGCGGAGCCGCCCATGGCGCGGTAGAGCATGCCCAGCGACAGCGCCATGATGGCGAACGCCACCAGCAGCTCCAGCAGGGTGAGGCCCCGCTGGCCACGTGGCCTGCGCGGGCTCATCGGGTGAGCGCCTCTTGCGTGACCCGGCCGGAGAGCCAGTCCACCCGCAGCCGGGTGCCCACGCCGGGTGCGCGCAGGATCTCGATGCTGCCGCCCGTGGCGCCGCCGCTGGGCAGGAAGCGGATGGAGGCGCGGCTTTGCGGGTCCATTTCCGTGCTCGCGACGATGGCGCGCAGTTCCAGCGGCGGGGGGAGCGGTTTCATCGCGGCGCCCACGCCGTAGGCGCGGTTGCGCAGGTCCACCGAGAAGCGGACCTCTCGCCCTTCGGCCATCGCCGTGAAACGGGCGGAGCGCATCTGGCTGGAGATGGTGCGGACGGCATCGCGGTAGGCCGCCGCTTCGCGCAGGCGCTCGAAGGCGACGGGCGCGAGGCCCACCACGAGCGCCATGATGGCGAAGACGACCAGCAATTCAACCAGCGTGAAGCCGCGCTCGCGCCGCATGGCAGAACCGCAGGAGACCGGAAGGATCAGGGCTTGTTGCGGATGTCCGCAGCCTCGCCCTCGCCGCCGGGCGCACCGTCGGAGCCCAGCGACAGGATCTCGATGCCGCCGTTCGGGCCGGGGCTGGTGTAGCGGTAGGGGTGGCCCCAGGGGTCGGACGGCACGCCGCCCTTGAGGTAGGGACCGGCCCAGCCGTTCACGGAGCCGGGACGCTTGACCAGCGCCTCCAGGCCTTCTTCCGTGGTGGGGTAGCGGCCCACGTCGAGCTTGAAGAGTTCGAGGGATTTGTCCAGGTCGGCGATCTGCACGCCGGCCGTCTTGGCCTTGGCGCCGCCGAGCTGGCCCAGCACGCGGGGACCGACCAGGCCGGCCAGCAGCGTCAGGATGGCCAGCACGACCAGCAGTTCGATCAGCGTGAAACCGCGGGAGGATTTGCGTTGCATGGACGTGCCGGGAAGGCGGCGGGCAGGAAGGTGCGCCATGGAAGAGGGTTCCTTGGACAAACGAAAATTATACGGCGAGGTCATTGATGGACAGGATCCCGAGGAGGATGGAGACGATGATGGCGGCGATCAGCACGCCCAGCACGAGGATGAGCACAGGCTCGACCAGCGTGAGCAGGCGTTTGATACCGGTTTCCACCTCCCGGTTCAATATGTTGGACAACTCCAGCATCATCTGGCCGATGCGCCCGGTTTCCTCGCCCACCCGGATCAGGTTGACCGCGATGGGCTCGAAGATGCCGGTGGCCGTGATGGCCTGGACCACCTTGCCGCCCTCCTTCACGATGGGCGCCACTTTGGAGAGTGCCTGCTGGAGCAGGGTGTTGTTCACCGTCTCGGTGGCGATGTGCAGGGCCGTGAGCATCGGCACCCCGTTGCCGAGCAGCGTGCCCAGGGAGCGCGAGAACAGCGTCAGCTGGTACTTGAGCGCGAGCGGCCCCACGAGGGGCATCTTCAGCAGGCGCGACTGCCACCAGAGGCGCCCTGCCGGGGACCGGGCCCAGCGCCGCACGAGCAGCCCCAGCCCGAGCACCACGATGCCGATGAAGAGGCCGTAGCGCGTGAAGGCGTGGCCCAGGCCCATCACCAGTTGCGTGGGCAGGGGCAGCGCGTCGCCCATGTCGGTGAAGAGCTTCTCGAACTGCGGCACGACGAAACCGAGCATGGCGATCAGCGACAGCACCGCCACGCCCAGCAGGATCGCCGGGTAGATGGTGGCCGAGATGACGCTGTCGCGCAGGGCCCGCTGGCGCTCCATGTGGGCGACGAGGCGCTCGAGCACGGCGGACATCTGGCCGCTCGCCTCGCCGGAGCGGATCATGTTGATATAGAAGTCGCCGAACAGGTCCCGGTGCTGCGCGAGCGCCCGGCTGAGCGGCGTGCCGCCCTTCACGGCGTCGAGCACGCCCTGCAGCAGCGCGGCCATGCTGGGCTTGTGGCTCATGTCGATGAGCACCCGCAGGGCGTTGTCGAGCGCCAGGCCGGCGCGCAGCATGATGGAGAGTTCCGTGGTGAGCGCGAGCACGTCCGCCTGCTTGACCGGGCCCTTGCTGCCGCGTCCGCGGGGCGCGGGGACGACGCCGGCGGCAGCAGCCGGTGCCGCGGCGCCTTTGCCCACGCTGCCCGCGCCGCGCGCGGGGGCCGCGGCAACCGGAGGCGCTCCCGCGGCATCGCTGATGCCCAGGGGCGTGAGGCCCTGGTCGCGCAATTGCTTGAGCACCTGCGCCTCGCTCGGCGCGGTCTGCCGGCCCTCGACGACCTTGCCGGATGCGGCGACGGCGCGCCAGGCGTAATCAGGCATCGCCCTGGTCCTGCGTCACGCGGCCGAGTTCGTCCAGCGAGGTCACGCCGGCCGCGACCTTGCGCAGGCCGTCCTCGTAGAGGTTGAGCATGCCGCCCTGCGCCGCGAGCGCGTTGAGGGCATTGGCGTCCTTGCCGTCGATGATCGCGCGGCGCATGGGCTCGTCGAGCACGAAGAGTTCGTGGATGCCCGTGCGCCCGCGGTAGCCCGAGCCGCGGCAATGCTCGCAGCCGACGGCGCGGTAGATCGCCTGGCCGAAGCTGCTGAACCGCCCCAGGCCGGTGCTGCGCCGCACCTCGTCGCCGGGTTCGTAGGGCTCCTTGCAGTGGCCGCAGAGCGAGCGCACCAGCCGCTGGGCCAGCACGCCGTTGACGGACGAGGTGATCAGGTAGCCCTCGACGCCCATGTCCTTCATCCGGATCACGGCGCCCGCGGCGGTGTTGGTGTGCAGCGTGGAGAGCACCAGGTGGCCGGTGAGCGCGGACTGCACGGCGATCTGCGCGGTCTCGCCGTCCCGCATTTCGCCGATCATGATGATGTCCGGATCCTGCCGCAGGATGGAGCGCAGCGCGTTGGCGAAGGTCAGGTTGATCTGCGGATGGACCTGGATCTGGTTGATGCCTTCCAGCTGGTACTCCACCGGGTCTTCCACGGTGATGATCTTGTTGGATTCCGCATCGATCTTGGACAGCGCCGCGTACAGCGTGGTCGTCTTGCCGGAGCCCGTGGGCCCGGTGACCAGCAGGATGCCGTGCGGCTTGGCGAGCAGCATGTTGAAGCGCTCGAGCGTGTCCTTCTCGAAGCCCATGGTCTCCAGTTGCAGGCGCACGCTCGCGCGGTCCAGCACCCGCATGACGACGCTCTCGCCGTGCACGGTGGGCACGGTGGAGACCCGCAGGTCGAGTTCACGCCCTTTGACGCGCGTCTTGATGCGCCCGTCCTGCGGCAGCCGCCGCTCGGCGATGTCGAGGTGGGCGAGCAGCTTGACGCGCGAATTCACGGCCGCGCTCAGGCGCGGCGGCACCAGCTCGCCCATCTGGATCACGCCGTCCACCCGGTAGCGCACGTGCAGGCCGTCGTCGAACGGCTCCAGGTGGATATCCGAGGCGCGCAGATCGATCACTCGGCCGATGATGGCGTTCACCAGGCGGATGACCGGCGCCTCGCTGGCGAGGTCCTTCAGGTGCTCGACGAAATCGCCGCCGTCGGCACCGTCGCCGAAGCCATCGTCGCCGTCCGCCTCGTCGCCGCCCTGCTCCTGCGGTTCGGCCAGGGCCTTTTCGATGTCGCTTTCGAGCGCGAGGTGCGGCACGATGGCCATGCCCGTCGCGAGGTGCAGCGCCTTGACGACGAAGGCATCCTGGGGAACGGCCATCGCCACGCGCAGGCGGCCGTCGTCCGCCGACAGCGGATAGACGTGGTTCGCCTGCAGGAACTCCGGCAGCATGCCTTCCACTTCGGGCATGAGGCTCGGGAAATCGGCCGCGGCGATGATCGGGATGTCCATCTGCCGGGACAGCGCCTGGAGCACGTCCGATTCGGACACGAGCCCCAGCCGCACCAGCACGCGGCCCAGCAGCCCGCCCATTTCCTGCTGCGCCGACAGCGCACGCTCGAGGTCGCGCGCGCTGAGCTTGCCCGACTGCACCAGCAGGTCGCCGATCAGCGGACGCTGCACGGCGACCTCGTCGGCGGTCGGTTCGGTACGTTCGGGAAGGATGGTGGTCGTCATGGAGATGCTGGAAAAGCCCTGCTCGCGGGCAGGCGCCCCGAGGCATGGAAGCCGGGCGCGAATCCCTTAAGTGTAGCCTTCCGGTCCGCACCGCCGGCACGGGCGGCCAGTGACGTACAGTCGCAGGGCCCGCGACCTGCCGACCCTTCGAATGCCTCCACAGAACGCTTCCTTCCGCCCCACTCTCCTGCATGCCGCGGTGGCCCTGTCGGCGGCGGGCGTGATCGTCGCGGGCATGGCGGGAGTGCGGATGTGGCGCGTTCTGGTGCCTGCACAGCCGCCATCGCACCCGGAGCGCATGCTGCTCGCTCCCATGATCGGCATCCAGGAGCCCTGCATCTGGGCCACGCCGGCCCTGCCCGGTTTCGAAGACCTGCAGGCGCAGTGCAGCGGCGCCCAGGGTTCGGCGGCGGCGCTGGTGGAGTCCACGCTGCAGCCGCTGCAGCCTGCCGCGGCGGCGGGCACCCCGGTGGAACTCGGCTACACGCTGCCCGTACCGCTGCTGAAGCTGTTTCGGCAGGAGGCGGGCGGGGAATGGAAGATCGACACGGAGATCGTGAACCGCCTGGTGCGGACGCTCCGGGATTCACCGCGCCCGGCCATCCTCTATCTGTTCTCGACGCACTTCTCGTCCCAGGCGCCCATCGAGACCGCGCTGGCGGCGGACCCGTCGAACATGGCCCAGACGCGGGACGGCCCGCTCGGCATGGACGACTACTACGACTCGAAGGTGTTCAACTGGTCGTTCGCCACCACCGGCAACGGCCTGACCCGGCGCAGGACGCAGGCGATCGGCGCCGTGCTGGACGCGGCATGCCGGCTCGGACCGCAGGACCGCGCCAAGATCCGCGGCGTCACGCTGCTGGGTGAACTCCACCACCTGTTTCCCAACTTCCAGGCGGGCATGGGCTTCGACGGCGCCTACCGCATCACCGACTACAGCCGCGCGTCCGTCGAGGGCTTCCGGCGCTACCTGCAGACCGAGTTCGGCAGCGTGGACCGCCTCAACCGCGCGGTGGGCGCCGACTACGCGTCGTTCGGCGCGGTGGACCCGCCCTCGCGCGACATCCGGACCGAGCCCCTGCGCAGGTTCACGGAGCATATCGACGCGTTCGCGCACGGAACGCTGCCTATCTCGGGATGGGCGTACGTGCCCGGCCAGCGCCCGGACCGCCCCGCCCGCGTGCAGGTGTACCGCAATGGCGAGTTCGCCGGGCAGACCACCGTCCACTGGGGCCGGCAGGACGTGCTGGCGGCCAAGCCCGAATTCGGCGACGCGAACACCGGCTGGCGGCTGGACCTGGACTTCCGCCGCCTTCCGCCCGGCATCCACCGGCTGGACATCTTCCTGGAACGCCGGCCCGGCCAGCTGACCCCGCTGGGTACGCGCGACATCGCGGTCATGGACCGCGCGCAGAGCACGCCGCGGCTGTTGCCCCAGAAGCCCCTGCCCGCTTCAACGCCCGATGCCTCGGTGCAGGCCCACGTGGATTTCCCCCTGCCGTCCTCGTCGTACTACTACAACCCCCTGGTGCCGCTGTGGCACGCCTTCCGCGCACGGCAGGTGGTCGACTATCTGCGGTACTTCGACGGCGTGGTCGCCCGGTCGTGCCTGTCCGCCGTGCCGAGGTACACGCACCAGATCGTCCCGTTCTCCAACCCGAGCTGGGACGAGAACAAGTTCGCGATCCAGTCGTCATTGCGCCCACTCGGCGGGATCCGCCTGGGAGTGAGCCTGTACGGCGAGCCGACCTACGGGCATTCGTATTCCGACTGGCTGGCCCGGCGCGGCCCGGCGCGCTACGGGGTGACGGAGTTCCATCCCCTCAAGGCGCTGGACGCGGCCGCGATGGGCTCGGTGCTGCGCGAGCATGCCGGCCACGGCGCGGACTTCCTGTCGTTCTTCCTGGAGCCGCGCTGGCACGGCCGGCTGGTGCCCCGCGGGCACAACATCTTCTCGTTCGACCCGGACAACGCCCTGTTCGCCTCGGACCGCCTCTACCGGGCCACGCAGGAGACCCTGCAGCAGCCCGCCCCGCGCTGAGGCGCGCCGGTACCGGCCTGGCTCAGTCGAACACTTCGGCCTCGCGCAGCGCCACGCCCTGCCGGTCCTTCGCGGACAGGCTGGGCTCGCCGCCATAGCGCCAGTCGATGGCGAGGTCGGGATCGTTCCAGGCGATGCTGCGCTCGTGCTCGGGCGCGTAGTAGTCGGTGGTCTTGTAGAGGAAGTCGGCGCTCTCGCTCAGCACGACGAAGCCGTGGCCGAAGCCCGGAGGCACCCACAGCTGGCGCTGGTTGTCCTCGCTCAGTTCCTCGCCCACCCACTGGCCGAAGGTGGGGGAGCTGCGGCGCAGGTCCACCGCGACGTCGAAGACGGTGCCGCGCACGACGCGCACGAGTTTGCCCTGCGGCTGCCGGATCTGGTAGTGCAGGCCGCGCAGCACGCCGCGCGCGCTGCGGCTGTGGTTGTCCTGCACGAAGGCGTGGCGGCTGCCGGTGGCCTCTTCGAAGGCACGCTGGTTGAAGCTCTCGAAGAAGAAGCCGCGGGCGTCGCCGAAGACCTTGGGCTCGATGACGACGACGTCGGGGATGCGGGTGGGGATGGCGTTCATGGTGCGGTGGGTCGCGAGATGGGCCGACGGCGTATTTCAGCCGCCCAGCAGGCGGAGCAGGTAGGCGCCGTAGCCGCTCTTGGCCAGCGGCGTGGCGAGCCGCCGGAGCTGGTCGTCGTCGATGAGCCCGTGCCGCCAGGCGATCTCTTCCGGGCAGGCGATCTTCAGCCCCTGGCGGTGCTCCAGCGTGGCGATGAACTGCCCGGCTTCGAGCAGGCTCTCGTGGGTGCCGGTATCGAGCCAGGCGTAGCCGCGCCCCATGATCTCGACGTGCAGCGCTTCGCGCTCGAGGTAGACGCGGTTCAGGTCGGTGATCTCCAGTTCGCCGCGCGCGGACGGCTTGAGGCCGGCGGCACGCTCGACCACGTGCCGGTCGTAGAAATACAGGCCCGTGACGGCATAGCTCGATTTGGGTGCCTTCGGCTTTTCCTCGATGGAGAGCACTTTGCCGCTCTTGTCGAACTCGGCCACGCCGTAGCGCTCGGGATCGTGCACGTGGTAGGCGAACACGCTCGCGCCCTCCTCCCGCGCCATCGCGCTGCGCAGCAGGTCCTCGAAATCGTGCCCGTGGAAGATGTTGTCGCCGAGCACGAGTGCGCTCGGGCTGCCGTCCAGGAACTTCTCGCCGATGAGGAAGGCCTGCGCCAGGCCGTCGGGGCTGGGCTGCACGGCATAGCGCAGGCGGATGCCCCATTGGCTGCCGTCGCCCAGCAGCTGCTCGAAGCGCGGCGTGTCCTGCGGGGTGCTGATGACGAGGATGTCGCGGATGCCGGCGAGCATGAGGGTGCTCAGCGGGTAGTAGATCATCGGCTTGTCGTACACCGGCAGCAATTGCTTGCTGATGGCGAGCGTGGCGGGGTGCAGGCGCGTGCCCGAGCCTCCGGCGAGGATGATGCCCTTGCGTGCGGTCATGGTGCTGTGCAAATGGGTGAACGTCTCAGAGGATTTCCGCGAGCATGCGGGCGATGCCGTCCTGCCAGTGCGGCAGCGCGAGGCCGAAGGTGCTCTGGAACCTGCGGGTGTCGAGCCGCGAATTGTGCGGACGCACGGCGGGCGTGGGGAAGGCGCTGGTCGGCACCGCCGCGACTTCGCGCGCGGTGATTTTCAACTCGGGCCGGAGGCGCTGCGCCTGCTCGATCACGCAGCGCGCGTAGGCATGCCAGTTCGTTTCGCCGGCGGCCACCAGGTGGTAGAGGCCGGCGTCTTCGGGCCGCCGCTGCAGGTGGCGGACCGCATGGGCCGTGGCGTCGGCGAGCAGGTCGGCGCCCGTCGGGGCGCCCCACTGGTCGTCGATGACGGTCAGGCGATCGCGCTCCTGCGCGAGGCGCAGCATGGTCTTGGCGAAATTGCCGCCGCGCGCGGCGTACACCCAGCTGGTGCGCAGGATGAGGTGGCGCGCGCCGCTCGCCTGGATGCGCTGCTCGCCTTCGAGCTTGGTGCGGCCATAGACGGACAGGGGCGCGGGCGCGTCGGTCTCCACCCAGGGGCGGGTGCCGCTGCCGTCGAACACGTAGTCGGTGCTGTAGTGCACCAGCAGGGCCCCCAGGCGGGCGGCCTCTTCGGCCAGCAGGCCCGGCGTGGTGGCGTTGAGGGTGCGCGCGAATTCCGGCTCGCTCTCGGCCTTGTCCACCGCGGTGTGGGCGGCGGCGTTCACGATGACGTCGGGCCGCAGGGCGCGCACGGTGTCCGCGACGGACTGCGGCCGGGAGAAGTCTCCACAGTGCTCCGTGCTGTCGAAATCCAGGGCCGTCACCGTGCCCAGCACGGACAGGCTGCGCTGCAGTTCCCAGCCGACCTGCCCGCCCTTGCCGAAGAGAAGGATGTTCATGCGGCGGCAGCCTCCGCGGCGGGCGTGCGGTACTGGCGGTCGATCCAGTCGCGGTAGGCGCCGCTGGTCACGGCGCCCACCCAGTCGGCATGGGCGAGATACCACTCCACCGTCTTGCGGATGCCGGTCTCGAAGGTTTCCGCGGGCTTCCAGCCGAGTTCGCGCTCGATCTTGCGCGCATCGATCGCATAGCGGCGGTCGTGGCCCGGGCGATCCTGCACGTAGGCGATCTGGGCGGCGTACCGCTGGCCGTCCGCGCGCGGGCGCAGCTCGTCCAGCAGGGCGCAGATGGTCTGCACGATCTCGATGTTGGGCTTCTCGTTCCAGCCGCCCACGTTGTAGGTCTCGCCGGGCCGGCCGGCCTCCAGCACGCGCCGGATCGCGCTGCAGTGGTCGCGCACGTAGAGCCAGTCGCGGATCTGCATGCCGTCGCCGTAGACGGGCAGCGGCTTGCCGGCCAGCGCGTTCACGATCATCAGGGGGATGAGCTTCTCGGGGAAGTGGAACGGCCCGTAGTTGTTGCTGCAGTTGGTGGTGAGCACCGGCAGGCCGTAGGTGTGGTGCCAGGCGCGCACGAGGTGGTCGCTCGCGGCCTTGCTGGCGGAGTACGGGCTGTTGGGTTCGAACGCATGGGTTTCGGCGAAGGCCGGGTCCTGGGCGCCGAGCGTTCCGTAGACCTCGTCGGTGGACACGTGCAGGAAGCGGAACGCGGCGCGCTCGCCCTCGGGCAGCGACTGCCAGTGCTGCCGCACGGCTTCGAGCAGGCGGAAGGTGCCCACCACGTTGGTCTGGATGAAGTCTTCGGGGCCGTGGATGGAGCGGTCCACGTGCGATTCGGCCGCGAAGTTCACGACGGCACGGGGACGGTGCTCCGCCAGCAGGCGCCCGGCGAGATCGCGGTCGCCGATGTCGCCCTGCACGAAGACGTGGCGCGCATCGCCCTGCAGGGACTCGAGGTTCTGCAGATTGCCCGCGTAGGTGAGCTTGTCGAGGTTGAGGACGGGCTCGTCGCAGCCCGCCAGCCAGTCGAGGACGAAGTTGGCGCCGATGAAGCCCGCGCCGCCAGTGACCAGAATCATGGGATCGATTTCGAGTAGACGCCTTGCAGCGAAGCGCGGGATTATCCCATCGCGCCACCCGTCACCGTCACCAGGCGCACTGCCGAGCACCGCGGCGCGAAGGCCGGCGCTCTGGAATTACGCGCTCCGGGCCGCGCCGCGTAAGCCGTGAAGACCCCGCATGGTGCACTGCAAAAAGCCGTGGCGGCGCCGGCAGGTTAGAGTGGGTCGACGGAGTGGGGAAACCGCAGCGACCGGAGCCGCGCCAGGCAGGCGTTCCGGCGCGAGAACAAACAAATTCCGCCCACGGTACAAGGGAGGCAGAGATGGCAAAAAAAGCGCCGCGCCGCACAGCGGAGCGCATCCTGGAGACAACGCTGGAGCTGTTCAACCGCTTCGGAGAGCCCAATGTATCGACCACGGCCATCTCGGCGGAGCTGCGCATCAGCCCCGGAAACCTCTACTACCACTACCCCGCCAAGGATGAGCTCGTCACCGCGCTCTATGCGCGCTACGAGGCGGAGATGTCCGAACTGCTGGACGCGGCCGCGGACGTGCGCGACGTGGACGACGCGCGGGCACTGCTGCATTCGGTGCTGGAGCGCATCTGGCATTACCGCTTCCTCTACCGGGACCTGAACGATCTGCTGTCGCGCAACCGGCACGTGGAGACGCATTTCGGCCCGCTGCTGGCCCGCAAATCCCGCGCCGTGCGCACCATGCTGTGCGGCATGGAGCGCTCGGGCGCGCTGCGCATTCCGGCGGGCGACCTCCCCACGGTGGCCGAGCATTGCATGATGGCGGTGACCTACTGGCTGAGCTTCGAGTACGTGCGCGATCCGCGGCATGCCCTGGAGCCGGACAACGCCCAGGCCGCACTGCTGCGCGGCGTGCAGCAGGTGCTGGGCCTGCTGCATCCCTACCTCTGCGGCGGCCAGCGGGCCCAGCTGCAGGCGCTGGGCGAGAGCCACGCCCCGGCCGACGCCGCATGAACACGGATCCCGCATGAATACGAAGACGCACACCATGGAATCCTGGACGCCTTTCCCGTACGCCCAGGACTACGCCTTCACGGCCGGCGACGTCGCGCGCCGCTGGGAACGCCTGCACCAGGGGGACGCGGAGCCCTTGCCGCACGACCCCGCCGTGCTGGAGGCCTGGGCGCTGTTCCACGGCGGCCGCTTCGCGGAGGCCGCGCGCGCCGGCATGGCGGCCGGTGGCGCGGGCATCACCGTGGCGAACAAGGCGACGATCGTCTATGCGACCTACCTGGAGCCGAGCGAGGCACGGCGGCTGGAACTCTTCAGCCAGGCGGCCGAATGCGCCCGGCAGCAGGCGGCTGCCGAACCCGACAATCCGAACGCCTGGTTCTGGCACGCCTATGCGCTCGGGCGCTATGCCCAGGGCATCAGCGTGGCCCGGGCGCTCGCGCAGGGGCTCACCGGCCAGGTGCGCGCGGGGCTGGACCGCACCATCGCCTTGAATGCGCGGCACGCCGATGCGAGACTGGCGCTGGCGGTGTTCCATGCCGAGGTGATCGACAAGGTGGGGGAGATGGTGGGCAGCATCACCCACGGCGCGCGCCGCGAGGACAGCCTGCGGCTGTTCGACGAGTCGTTCGCGCTGCACCCGCATTCGGTGATCGGCCGCATCGAGCACGCCAACGCACTGCTCATGCTCGGAGGCGCGGCGCATGCCGCGCGCGCGACCGAACTCTACGAACAGGCGGCGCACGCCGACGCGGCGGATGCGGCGGAGCGCCTGGCCGTGGAGCTGGCGCGCATGGAACTCGACGACGGCGCCTAGGCCACGGCCCGGCGGCGTGGCGTGTCAGCTGCCGCCGAAGCGCTCCTCGGCGATGGCGAGGAGGCCTTCGAAGATCAGGTTCTCGATCAGGTCGAACGGGCGCGTCATGCTGGGCGCCATCTTCCAGCCCGCGCCGCCGGTCATCATGCAGGCAGGCTCTTCGCCGCAGTGCGCGGCGACGTGCTGCACCATGCGCTCCACGGCCCCGGCGATGGCATAGGTGCCGCCGCTCGTGAGCGCATCGCTGGTGTTGGTGGGAAAGGGCGTGACCTCGCCGGTGGGCACGTGCAGCCCCGCCGTGCCCGACTCCAGCGCGCGCAGCATGATGCCGTGCCCCGGCAGGATGAGGCCGCCGAGGAAGCGCCCTTCGGCATCGATCGCCTCGACCGTCACGGCCGTGCCGACCATCACCACCACCAGCGGGCGCGCGGCGCCCTGGCGCAGCAGCCGGTGGCGCGCGCCGATCATCGCCACCCAGCGGTCGGAACCCAGGCGGGTCGGGTGGTCGTAGCCGTTGACGAGGCCGGCCTCCTGCGTGGAGGGGACGACCCAGTGGGCCGGCACGTCCCACCACTCCATCTGCTCCATCACGCGCCGCCGCACGGCGTCCCCCGCCACCACGCAGCCCAGCATGTGCGTGGGCGCCGGCAACCCGGCCCAGGCGCTGTCCGCGAGGCGCTCGATGTGGTCGAGGAATTCGGCGCCATGGGCCAGGACGGCGGCGCCTGGCTTGGGAGCGTCGTACATCGCCCACTTGAGGCGGGTGTTGCCGACGTCGATGGCCAGAAAAGTCATGCGACGGATTATCACGAGTTTTACCGGCCAGCCGGCCCGGGGGCGGACGCCGTGGAGACATGCGGTGCGGCGCCCGCCCGCACCGGGATCGGGCCGCCGTCCGACACCGCGCGCGCGGACGGAAGCGCTACAGTGGTTCGCGCCGGCCCTGGCCGGTCGTTTTCCACACCACAACAAGGAGCCATGACATGGGACTTTTCAGCTTCGTGAAGGAAGCCGGGGAAAAATTGTTCGGAGGCAAGGACGCGCATGCCGCGCCCGCACCGGCGCCCGCCGCCGCCGCGCCAGCGGCCCCCGCCGCACCGAGCCAGGACCAGCTCAACGCCACGGCCGGCAAGGCGATCGAGACGTACATCGCGTCGCAGAACCTGGGCGTCGGCAACGTCAAGGTGGCATTCGCCGGCCCCGAGGGCAAGGTGACCGTGCAGGGCGAGGCACCGTCCCAGGCGGCCAAGGAGAAGGTCACGCTGTGCTGCGGCAACGTCTCGGGCGTGACGAGCGTGGACAACCAGATGACCGTGCAGAACGCCGAGCCCGAAGCGCAGTACCACGACGTGGTGCGCGGCGACACGCTCTCGGCCATCGCCAAGAAGTACTACGGCGACGCCAACAAGTACCCCCGCATCTTCGAGGCCAACCAGCCCATGCTGACGCATCCGGACAAGATCTATCCGGGCCAGAAGCTGCGCATTCCTCCGCTGTGATCGCGACGGACGGTGCCTGACCGGAAGGCGGTCGCGCCCCGCCCTTCCCTTGCTTCCCCTTGTTCCCGGTGGGCAAGGGCGGCGTGGCGCGGGACCCCGGTGCTCCCTCAGCCCTGCCGCCAGGGTAGCCCGCGGAACCGCCAGCCGCCCGTGCGGTTGCGGTGCCCGTCCGCATCCGCATCGCCCTCGAAGCCTTCGAGGATGTTGTAGGCCGTGATGCCCAGCTCGGTGGCGCGCCGCGCGGCCGCCACCGAACGCACCCCGCTGCGGCACAGCAGCACGGCCTGTCCGCCCTCGGGGACGGCGGCGCGCAGGGCGTCGTCGAAACCGGGGTTCACGGCCATGCCGGGATAGGTCTTCCAGGGAATGGCCACGGCGCCCGGCACGAAGCCGACCCAGTCGCGTTCGGCATCGGTGCGCACGTCCACGAGCACGGCGCGGCCGCCCTGCACCCATTCCCAGGCGAGCTGCGGCGACACGTCGCCTGCATAGCCTTCGGCAGGGATGGCGGCGGAAGAGGACGGAGAAGCATTCGAAGCGGTCATGGCCCGCATTCTGTTCCAGACCGCGGGGCAGGTCGAGGCCCTGCGGCGCCACGCCTGCATCAGCACCGGATCACCACCGGGGAGCGGGCTCGTCGCGCAGCCGGTCGCGCAGCGCGGCATAGTCCGGCATGACGGTGGCCACCGTGTCCCAGAAGCGGGGGCTGTGGTCCATGTGGCGCAGGTGGGAGAGTTCGTGCGCGACGACGTAGTCGATGACGGCCGGCCGGTAGTGCAGCAGCCGCCAGTTGAGGCGAATGGAGCCGTCGGCGCGTGCGCTGCCCCAGCGCGTCTGGGCGCTCGACAGCCGCAGGGTGCGCCACTGCACGCCCAGCAGCGGCGCGAAATGGTCCAGCCGGGCGGTGAAGTGGCGGCGCGCGTCGCGCATCAGCCAGGCCTGCACGGCATCCCGCACCTGCGCGGGGGTGGCCGCGCGCGGCAGTCCGACGTGCAGGCAGCGCCCGCCGTCCGGCCCCGGCACCAGTGCCCCGCCCTGCCCGCGGAAGCCGTGCGTCGGGTCCAGCACCACGGTGAGCGGCTCGCCGAGGTAGGGCAGCACGGCACCGTCGCCCCAATCGATCTGCGCATCCTCCTGGCGGCGCTGGCGCTCGCGCGCTTCCCCGAGCTTGCGCAGGATCCAGGCGGATTTCTCGCGCACGGCGGCATCCACGTTCGCCAACGACACCCAGCCGGGCGCACGCACCGCGAGCCCGTCCGGCCCGACCGTGAAGCCGATGGTGCGCCGCCGCGAGCGCTGCAGCGCATAGGCGACGAGCGCATCGCCCAGCACCACTTCGCGGCTCGCGGCGGGATGGCGGAATTCGACGGGGACGGGCCGCGCGTCCGGCGCCGGCGCCGGCGCCGGCGCCGGCGTCCGCATGTCCGGCCCGGCGCTGCGGCTTCCGGGACGGGCCGGCGCGGGCCCGCCCTGCGGAGCCGCGGGCGGCGCGGCGAAAGGCGCACGTGGTGCCTGTGGCTCCGCGGGCCCGGACGGCACGCCGCCGCCACCGAAGAAGTCCAGCGCGAGCTGCACCAGCCGCTGCATCACGGCTCCGTGCGGGCGGCTCCGTAGGCTTCGGGATCGAGGCGGCGCATCTCGGCCTCGATCCAGGCCTCGACCTCGGCCATCAGTTCATCGGGCTTGCGCCCGGCGGAGGGAATCGGGCGGCCGATGGACACGTCCACCGTGCCGGGCCGCTTGACGAAGGCCTTGCGCGGCCAGACCTTGGCCGAAGTGACGGCCACCGGCACCACGGGCACGCCGGCCTCGATCGCGAGCCGGGTTCCGCCGCTCTTGTACTCGCCTTTCTCGCCGCGGGCCGTGCGGGTGCCCTCGGGGAACATGATGACCCAGGTGCCCCGGGCCAGGAGGGCGCGGCCCTGCTGCAGCACCTTCACGAAGGCGCGCGCGCGCTGGGTGCGGTCGATGTGGATCATGTCCAGGCTGCCGATGGACCAGCCGAAGAACGGGATCTGCAACAGCTCCTTCTTGAACACGTAGGCCAGGGGGCGCGGCATGATCGCCGGCATCAGGAAGGTCTCGTAGGTGGACTGGTGCTTCACCAGCAGCACCACGCCCTGACCCGGGTCCCGCGGCAGGTGCTCCATGCCGGTGATGCGGGTGCGGATGCCCATGATGACGCGGGCCGCGTCGGTGCTGAGCTTGAGCCAGGCGCGCGCGATGCGGTAGCGCACGTGCGTGGGCGCACCGAACAGCCGGACCACGAGGATGGCGAGGGTGTAGGGGACCACGGTGAGGGCCATCCAGAGCAGATGGAGAACGGAGCGGATGAAGGCCATGCGATGCGGAGTGAGGGAAGGAGGGATGCCGGGAGTGTCGGGCCGCGGGCCGGAAGCGCCCGGAGCCGCGGGGTGGTGGAAGGAAGGCCGGGCATCGGCCCGGCGCGTGCGTCAGCCTCCGCCGGACGGCGGCTTCGCGGGGGCGGCCAGGACGTGGTCCGCGAAGGCCGCGAGGCCCGCATGGTGCAGCGTGCCCGGCGGCCAGGCGCCGGTCGCGCCGGCACCCGCTCCGTGCACGCCCACGGCATGCAGGCGCGCGCCGATGGCCGCACCGGCCTGCAGGTGCTCGGGGCAGCTGCCCACCACGACCACGTCGCCGCCCTCCACGCCGTAGCGTTCGCGGATCTGCTCCATCAGCCCCGGTGCGGGCTTGCGGCAGGCGCAGCCCTCGTCGGGGGCGTGCGGACAGTAGAAGATGGCCTCGATGCGCCCGCCCGCGGCGGCGAGCATCCGGTGCATGCGCGCATGGATGGCATTGAGCGCGAGCACGTCGAACAGGCCGCGTCCCAGGCCCGGCTGGTTGGTGGCCACGGCCAGGTGCCAGCCCGCATGGCTGAGGCGCGCCACGGCTTCAAGGGCACCCGGCACGGGCACCCATTCGTCGGGCGAGGAAATGAAGCCCTCGCCGGGAGCGTTCAGCGTGCCGTCGCGGTCGAGGATGGCGAGTTTCATGCGCGCGATTATGGAAGATGCGGCGCCGTGCCGCCGGGGCCGGCGGGCACGGTGGCGCTCCAGCCCGTGGCATAGAGGCCGCCGAAGCGGCCCCGCGCCCACTGCAGGCGCAGTGCCTGGCCCGGCTGCCAGCCTGCGGCGGCGTCCGGCGGTAGCGTCGCCTGCCGCAGCAGCAGCGGCGGCGGCGCGTCGGCCCCCCCGCCCTGCCCCGCGCCGCCTCGGGCGCCTTCACCGGCCGCCCAGCGCAGCACCACCTGGGTGCCTCCGGGCCCGCGCAGGCTGGCCGGCTGGGGACGCGTGCCGGCGACGGTCACGCGGGCCTCGGGCAGCGGCTGCAGCAGGCGGGCGTCCCAGTGGCGCAGGGCGAGCGCCATGGCGCCGGCGGCGCAGGCCAGCACCCACAGCCCCAGGGCGATGCGGCGTGCGGCCGGGCGGCCCCAGTGGCGCGCCGCGCGGCGCAGCAGCCAGCCGGTGGCGGCCAGGACGGCCGCACCGGCACCGAAGGCGGTGAGCGCCCATGCCGGGTCGCGGGTGCCGTCGAAGGGCGCGAGCGGCCACACGGCGGGACCGGGCCAGCGGTCGGCGTGCCACTCCAGCAGCCAGCGCAGGCCCACGACCGCCGCGGGCGGCGCGAACAGCCACCACGCGGTGCGGGTGGCCCCGTCCGGGGCGGCGGTGGGAGGCATGGCCGGAGTCCGTGGTCGCTCGCTCTGCGCGGGGAACGCCGCCGTGCGCTCAGGCGACGGCCAGGCGCGAGAGGTCGGCCACGCGGTTCATCGCCACGTGCAGGCTCTGCAGCAGGCCCTGGCGGTTGAGGCGCAGGTCCAGTTCCTCGGCATTGACCATCACGTCGTCGAAGAACGCATCCACCGGCGCGCGCAGCACGGCCAGCGTCTGCAGGCTGCCCGTGTAGTCGCCGCGGTCATAGAGCGCGTCGGCCTCGGGCACGAAGCGCTGCAGCGCGGCGTACAGGTCCTTTTCGGCCTGCTCGCGCAGCAGCTCGGGGTTGACGTGCGCATCCACGTCGCCGGCCTTCTTGAGGATGTTGGTGACGCGCTTGTTGGCCGCGGCGAGCGCCGGGGCCTCGGGCAGCGCGGCGAACGCGCGCACGGCGGCGAGCTGCTTGCCGACCAGGGCCAGGCGCTGCGGGCGCAGGGCCAGCACGGCATCGACTTCCTGGGCGCTGTAGCCCTGCTCGCGCAGGCTGCCGGCCAGGCGGTCGTAGATGAAGTCGGCCAGCGGCGCGGTGGCGTCCTGGATCTTGTCGCCGAAGGCGGGCAGCGCGCTGTGCAGCAGGGTTTCCAGATCGAGCGGAAGTTCCTTCTCGACCAGCATGCGGATCACGCCCAGCGCATGGCGGCGCAGCGCGAACGGATCGCGGTCGCCCGTGGGCAGGTTGCCGATGCCGAACATGCCCACCAGGGTTTCGAGCTTGTCGGCCAGCGCCACCACCACGCCCACGTCGCCGCGCGGCAGCGTGTCGCCCGCGAAGCGCGGCTTGTAGTGGTCTTCGATGGCATCGGCCACGGCCGCGGGCAGGCCATCGGCCTGGGCGTAGTAGCGGCCCATGGTGCCCTGCAGTTCGGGGAATTCGCCCACCATGTCGGTCACGAGGTCGGCCTTGGCCAGCTGCGCCGCCTGGTCGGCGTGGCGGGCCAGCTCCACGTCGCCGATCTGCTGCGCGATGGCACGGGCGATGGCGCGCACGCGGTCCACGCGCTCGCCCTGGGTGCCGAGCTGGTTGTGGTAGACCACCTTGGCGAGCGAGGCGACGCGGGATTCGAGCGTCTTCTTGCGGTCCTGGTCGAAGAAGAACTTGGCGTCGGCCAGGCGCGGGCGCACCACGCGCTCGTTGCCGCCGACCACGGCGCTCGCGTCATCCGGGCGGATGTTGCTCACCACCAGGAAGCGGTGCGTGAGCCGGCCTTCGGCGTCGAGCAGCGGGAAGTATTTCTGGTTGGCCTTCATCGTGAGGATGAGGCATTCCTGCGGCACTTCGAGAAATTCCTTCTCGAATTCGCAGACGAGCACGTTCGGGCGTTCGACCAGGGCGGTCACCTCGTCGAGCAGCGCATCGTCCTGGATGGGGTGCACGCCGCCACCCACCTGCGCGGCGGCGGCCTGCAGCTGGCGGACGATCTCGGCGCGGCGCTCGGCGAAGCCGGCGATCACGGCGCCCTCTTCGGCCAGCTGCCCGGCATAGCTGTCGGCGCTGCGCAGCACCACCGGGTCCACGGCCGCCTCGAAGCGGTGGCCGTGGGTGGCATTGCCGGCCGTGAGGCCCAGCACCGAGACGGACAGCAGCACCTCGGTGCCGTGCAGCGCCACGAGGCCGTGCGCGGGCCGCACGAAGCTCACGCTCGTCCAGCCCGGCTGCTCGCAGCCCGATTCGAGCTGGTAGCGCATCACCTTGGGGATGGGCAGCCTGGCGACGGATTCCTGCAGCGCCTTCTGCAGCCCCTCGGACAGCGTGGCGCCGCGCGCGGTGCTGTCGAGGAACAGCGCCTCGGCCTTGCCGTCGGGTGCGCGGCGCAGGCCGGCCACGGCGGAAGCGTCGGCGCCCAGGGCGGCGAGCTTCTTGAGCAGCGCGGGCGTGGCGTTGCCGGAGGCGTCCAGGCCCACCGTGACGGGCATGAGCTTCTGCGAGACGGCCTTGTCGGCCGCCTGCGGCGCGACTTCGGTGATGTGGGCGGCCAGGCGCCGCGGCGAGGCATAGGCCGTCAGGCGCGAGGCGGCGGAGGCGAGGCCCTGGGCCTGCAGCTGCGCCAGCAGTACCTGGGCGAAGGCGTCGCCGAGCTTCTGCAGGGCTTTCGGGGGCAGCTCTTCGACGAACAGTTCGACGAGAAGGTTCGGATGGGTCATGGTGGTGTGTCTCTCGGTCCGCAGGGCCCGCCGCTTCAGGCGGCTTCCTTCTTCTGCTGCTGTTGCTGGCCGGCCTTGGCGATGTCGGCCAGCACTTCGTCGGCCCAGGCGCGGGGCGCCATGGGGAAGCCCAGGCGGGCGCGGCTGTCGAGGTAGCTGCGGGCCACGGCCCGGGCCAGGTTGCGGATGCGGCCGATGTAGGCGGCCCGTTCGGTCACGGAGATCGCGCCGCGCGCATCCAGCAGGTTGAAGCTGTGCGCGGCCTTGAGCACCTGCTCGTAGGCGGGCAGCGCCAGCTGCTGCTCCATCAGGTACTGGGCCTGCTTCTCGTGCGCCGCGAAGGCGGTGAAGAGGAAGTCGGCGTCGGAGTGCTCGAAGTTGTAGGTGGACTGCTCCACCTCGTTCTGGTGGTAGACGTCGCCGTACTTGAGCGTGTCGGTCCAGGCGAGGTTGTAGACGTTGTCCACGCCCTGCAGGTACATGGCCAGGCGCTCCAGGCCGTAGGTGATCTCGCCCGTGGCGGGCTTGCAGTCGATGCCGCCGACCTGCTGGAAGTAGGTGAACTGGGTCACTTCCATGCCGTTGAGCCAGACTTCCCACCCCAGGCCCCAGGCGCCGAGCGTGGGGTTCTCCCAGTCGTCTTCCACGAAGCGGATGTCGTTCTTCTTCAGGTCGAAGCCGAGGGCCTCCAGCGAGCCGAGGTACAGCTCCAGGATGTTGGCCGGCGCGGGCTTCAGGACCACCTGGTACTGGTAGTAGTGCTGCAGCCGGTTGGGGTTCTCGCCGTAGCGGCCGTCCTTGGGGCGGCGGCTGGGCTGCACGTAGGCGGCCTTCCAGGGCTCCGGGCCCAGGGCGCGCAGGAAGGTGGCCGTGTGCGAGGTGCCCGCGCCCACTTCCATGTCGTAGGGCTGCAGGAGCGCGCAGCCCTGGGCGTCCCAGTACGACTGCAGCTTCAGGATGATTTGCTGGAAGGTCAACATGCGTGTGTGTCCTGGCGGCCGGGGGCGGCAGGCAGCAGGCGAGCCGCCATCCCGGGCGCGGTCTGGAAGATGGCCGCGCAGCGCGCGGAACCGGGGATTCTACGGGGCCGCGCGGCGGAGCCCGGCGCACGGCGGGCACGGACGGCCGCGGCGCCCTGCGCCGCAGGCCCCGGGCGGATGGACCGGTGCGTGCCGGCCGGCGCGCAGCCGGCCCCGGGGCGCCGGGGCGTGGCCCTGCGCCGGCAGCCCGCTTACCGGCCGTCCCAGCGCCGCAGCACCAGGCTGGCGTTGGTGCCGCCGAAGCCGAAGCTGTTGGAGAGCACCGTGCGCAGCGGCGCGTCGCGCGTGGTGGTGACGAGCGGCAGGTCGCCCACGGCGGGATCGGGCGTCTCGACGTTGACCGAGCCCGCGATGAAACCGTCCTGCAGCATGTAGAGGCAGTAGATCGCCTCCTGCACGCCGGTCGCGCCCTGCGAATGGCCGGTGAGCGACTTGGTGCTGGAGAACGGCGGCACGGCATCGCCGAACACCTCGCGCAGCGCCCGCAGTTCGGGCAGGTCGCCCACGGGGGTCGAGGTGCCGTGCGTGTTCACGTAGTCGATCGGGCCGCCGCCGGCCTCCTCGATGGCCTGCCGCATGCAGGCGATGGCCCCGTCGCCCGAGGGCGCGACCATGTCCTCGCCGTCCGACGACAGGCCGAAGCCGACGATCTCGGCCAGGATGGTGGCGCCGCGGGCCTGCGCATGCTCGAGGCTCTCGAGCACCAGCGCGCCGCCGCCGCCGGCGATCACGAAGCCGTCGCGGTCCGCGTCGTAGGGGCGCGAGGCCTTCCCGGGCGTGTCGTTGAACTTGGACGACATGGCGCCCATGCCGTCGAACAGCGTGGCCAGGCCCCAGGACAGCTCTTCGCCGCCGCCCGCGAACATCACGTCCTGCAGGCCGAAGGCGATCTGCTGCGCCGCCATGCCGACGCAGTGCGCGGAGGTGCTGCAGGCCGAGGTGATGGAGAAGTTGATGCCCTTGATGGCGAACGCGGTGGACAGGTTGGCCGACACGGTCGAGCCCATGCAGCGCGTCACCTGGTAGGGGCCGACGCGGCGGATGCCCTTGGAGCGCAGCGTGTCCGCCGCCTCGATCTGGTGGGCCGGCGAGCCGCCGCCCGATCCCATGATGAGGCCGGTGCGCGGGTGCGAGATCTGCTCGGGCGCAAGGCCCGACTGTGCGATGGCGTCCTTCAGCGAGAGGTAGGCATACGCGGCCGCGTCGCCCATGAAGCGGCGCTGCTTGCGGTCGATGGCCGCGTCCAGGTCGATCTGGGGTGCGCCCGCCACCTGGCTGCGCAGGCCGAGTTCGGCGAACTCGGGCATGGCGCGGATGCCGGAGGTGCCCTCGCGCAGCGACGCGGTCACGGTCTGCCGGTCATTGCCGATGCACGAGACGATGCCCGCTCCCGTGATGACGACGCGCTTCTTCGTGGTCATGCCGATGCTCCCGCTGCGGGTGCGCCGTCCTTCCCGCCGTCTTCGCGCTTGAACAGGCCCACGCGCAGGTCGGAGGCCACGTAGATTTCCTGGCCGTCGGCCAGCAGGCGGGCGTCGCCGATGGCCATGACCAGCTTGCGCTTGATGACGCGCTTGATGTCGATTTCGTAGGTGACGAGCTTGACGTTCGGGCCCACCTCGCCGGTGAACTTGACCTCGCCCGCGCCCAGCGCCCGGCCCCGGCCCGGCAGCTGCAGCCAGGTCAGGTAGAAACCGATGAGCTGCCACATGGCGTCCAGCCCCAGGCAGCCCGGCATCACCGGGTCGCCCTGGAAGTGGCAGTCGAAGAACCAGAGGTCGGGGCGCACGTCCAGCTCGGCGCGAATCTTTCCCAGCCCGTGCGCGCCGCCGTCGGCGTCGATGTGCGTGATGCGGTCGAACATCAGCATGGGCGGCAGCGGGAGTCGTCCGCTGTCGGGGGTGAACAGCCTGCCTTCGCCCGAGGCGATCAGTTGTTCATAGGAAAAGGATTCAGCCATTGTCAGTCGTGCTCCAGGTCGGCGCGCGGCGCCGCGTTTCGTGTGCGCACACCCCGGCATCGCCGGCGGTCGCGAACGCGCATTATCCAGTCTGCGGGGGGCATCCACCCAGCCGGGGGGCGACAGACCCCACGGCGCCATGCGGCGGCGGCTTGACGCCGCGCAAGGAAAAGGGCCGCACGGGGCGGCCCTGGTCGGTCGGCCGACCGGCGCGGAGCGCCGGAACGGCCCGGGCGGCTTGCCCGCTCAATACTGCCAGAAGATGCGCTGCAGGTCTTTGCTGGTCTGGGGCTTCGTCAGGGCGACGGCAGCCAGGATGCGTGCCTTCTGGGGGTTCAGGTCGTGCGCCACCACCCAGTCGTACTTGTCGTCGGGCTGCTCGGCATTGCGCAGCACGAAGCCGTCGGCCACGCGCGAGGAGCGCACGATCTGCACGCCCTTGCCGCGCAGTTCCTGCAGGGCGGGCACGACGCGGTCGGCCACCGAGCCGTTGCCCGTGCCGGCATGGATCAGCGCCTTCACGCCCGAGTTGCCCACCGCGTCGGCGATGGAGCGGGGCACGTTGCCGTAGCCGTAGACGATGTCCACGGGCGCCAGGGCGGTGATCTCGTCGATGTTGAACTCCGACTGCATCGTGTGGCGCTTGACGGGCGCGCGGAACCAGTAGGTCTGGCCTTCCACCACCATGCCCAGCGGGCCCCACTGGCTGCGGAACGCCTGGGTCTTGACGTTCACGCCCTTGGTGACGTCGCGGCCGCTCTGGATCTCGTCGCTCATGGTGACGAGCACGCCCTTGCCGGCGGATTCCTTGCTCGCGGCCACCGTGACGGCCTCCAGCAGGTTCAGCGCGCCGTCGGCCGAGAGGGCCGTGCCCGGGCGCATGGAGCCCACGACCACGATGGGCTTGTCGGTGTGGACGACCAGGTTCAGGAAGTAGGCGGTTTCTTCCAGCGTGTCGGTGCCGTGGGTGACGACGATGCCGTCCACGTCGGGCTGCTTGGAGAGCGCGGACACGCGCTTGCCCAGCTGCAGCAGCTGGTCGTTGGTGAAGCTCTCGGAAGCGATCTGGAAGACCTGCTCCCCCTTCACGGACGCGACGTTGGCGAGTTCGGGCAGGCCGGCGAGCAGCTTGTCGACCGGCACCTTGGCGGCGGCGTACGAGGCGCTGTTGGCGGCCGTCGCGCCGGCACCGGCGATCGTGCCGCCCGTGGCGAGCACGACGACATTGGGCTTGGCGGCCGGCTGGGCGGGTGCTGCGGACTGCGTCTGCGCGCCGGCCACGAGGCCCCAGGCGGCGAAGGCGGCGCCGGCCAGCAGGCGCTTGAATTGCATGTGCGGGAAAGCCATCACTCGTTCATCTCCTTGGTTGTTTGATTCGTTGTCACGGGCCCGTCGTGCGGGTGCCGTATGTTAGGAATGACGTAACCCGGCTGTGGGGAATAATCCAGGTCGGGGTGTGAATGGAATTCATACCCCCCGATCCGCTCCCTCTCCAGCCATGAACCTCCGGCAACTCGAAGTCTTCCAGGCCGTCATGCAGGCGGGCAACATGAGTGCCGCCGCCCGCCTCGTCAGCATCACGCCCTCGGCCGTCAGCAAGACGATCGCGCACGCCGAGCTGCAGCTCGGCTACCCGCTGTTCAGCCGGGTGCGCGGCGCGCTCGTGCCCACGCCGGAGGCGCAGGCGCTGTTCGCGGCCTCCGGGCAGATCTACCGCCAGCTGGACGAACTGCGCCGTACCGCGCTCAACCTGCGCCAGCCGGAAGGCGGCCAGGTGCGGCTGGGGGCCATCCCCTCGGTGACGCACACCTTCCTGCCGACGGTGCTGGAGCTGCATGTGCGCCAGTCGCCCCGCGTGAAGGTGGAGGTGCGCACGCTGCACCCCGACCAGATGGCGCAGGCGCTGACCACGCGCACGGTGGATTTCGCGCTGGGCTTCTATCCGCACCCCCATCCGCAGGTGCGCAGCAGCATGCTGGTGAGCGGTCCGCTGTCGATCGCCGTCGGCCGCGACATCTGGCAGCGGGCCGTGCGCCTGAACCGCAACGACCCGATCTCGTTCCTCGCGAACACGCCCATGATCCCGCTGCTGGGCGACGACCCGATGCGCGCGCCCGTGGCCGCGCTGGCCCGCGAGCTGGGCGTGCACACCGAGCTGGGCATCCAGGTGCAGACCTCGCAGCTGGCGGTGGAGCTGGTGCGGCGCGGCCTGGGATGGACGGTGGTGGACTTCCTCACGGCCGGCAACCTGGACCCGGCCACGGTGGTGGCCGTGCCGCTGCGCGACCGCGAGCCGATTCCGCTCTACGCCTACCATGCGGAACACCGCCCGCCGGACCGCCATGCGGCGCGCATGCTCGACCTGCTGCCGGGCCTGCTGCACGCGGTGCTGGCGCGCCCGCACCATGCGGAAGGCAGCCCTGCCGGCTGAACGGCCGCCGGGCCTCTCGCCTGCGAAGCGGCCTGGTCAGCGCCGCAGGGGCCGCACCATGAAGGCCGCGGCCACGACCAGCGCGCCCAGCAGCCAGAGCGGCCACAGCCCGGCCCGCGCGGCCCACCAGGCGAACGGAGTGGCGGCGCCGCCGCGGCCCTCCACCTCGCCCCGCAGGATGCCGCGCTGCGCGGACGGCAGGCGCGCGGTGACCACGCCGCGGTGGTCGATCAGTGCCGTCGCGCCCGTGTTGGTGGCGCGCACCATGGGGCGCTCGAACTCCAGGGCGCGCATCCGGCTGATCGCAAGATGCTGGTCGATGGCGACGGAATCGCCGAACCAGGCGATGTTGCTCACGTTCACGAACACCGTCGGGGCCGACGCCGGATCGGCGAAGCGCGCCGCCAGTTCCTCGCCGAACAGATCCTCGTAGCAGATGTTGGGCGCGATCCGCTGCCCGGCCCACGCGAACGAAGGCTGCCCGACGCCGCCGCGGTTGAAGTCGCCCAGCGGGATGTTCATGAGTTCGGTGAACCAGCGGAACAGCGGCGGCACGAACTCGCCGAACGGCACCAGGTGGTGCTTGTCGTACCGGTAGGTGGCGGGCAGGCCGGGGGCGAAGCCGATCACGGAATTGGTGTAGCCCTGCCCGGCATCGCCCAATGGGATGCCCAGCAGCGCGGCGCGGGGCGCGGCGGTGGGCGCCGTGGAAGTGCCCTGCGGCGATCCGCCCGCGTAGTGCGCCTGGATCGATTCGAGATAGCCCGGCATGAGCTGCTGCGGCAGCAGCGGAATGGCGGTCTCGGGCGCGACGACCAGCGCGGCATCGGCGGTGCGCAGCGCATCGCCGTACCAGCGCAGGGCCTGCGGAATGCCGCTGCCGGCCTGGAATTTCTCGTCCTGGGGGATGTTGCCCTGCAGCAGCGCCACGGACAGCGGCGCGGGCGCCTTCGCCTCCTGCGCTCCCTGCGCGCCGCAGCCGTCCACCGCGCAGTGGCGCTGTGCCGCCAGCCCCGCCCAGGCGATGGCGAACGCGGCGGCGACGGCCCAGCACGTCGGCCGGCGCAGATCGGATCCGCGCAGCTGCGCGGCCAGCATCGCCAGCCCGGCCGCCACGGCGCCGATGCCGTACACGCCGACCCAGCGCGCCAGCACCGCCAGGGGGCCCTCCACGTGCGCGTAGCCGCCGGCCCCCCACGGGAACCCGGTCCACAGCACGCCGCGCGCCAGCTCGGCCAGCAGCCAGAGCGCGCCGAAGGCGACGGCCAGCACGCCGCGCCGCCCGGCGATGCGGACCTTGACGCGCGCGAACACCGCTGCGGCCACCGCGTAGTAGCTGCCCAGGAACGCCGCCAGCCCCACCACCGCGAGCACGGCGAGCGGCGCGGCGAGGCCGCCGTAGGTGTGCATGGAGATGAACAGCCACCAGAACGTGCCCGTGAGCCACGCCGTGGCGAAGGCGGCGCCCAGGCCCGCCGCCTGCCATGCGCCGCGCGCGCCGAACAGCAGGCGCGCCAGCGCCGCGAGGGAGGCGAGCTGCAGCCACCAGAGCGGCTGCCCGCCCCAGGGCCAGGCGATGGATGCGGCCTGCGCGAGGCCGGCCAGCCCGGCCAGCGCCGCGCGGGCCATGCCGGCCGCGGCTGCCGTGGGCGCGGGCGCGCCGAAGCGGCGGCCGCCGGAGACATCGCGCGGCATGTTCAGCCGGCGTCCGGCCCGTCGCCCGCGGGCACGGGCGAGACCTTGAACCAGCGCACCGCCCCGCCCTTCGTGTGCAGCACGACGAAGCGCAGGCCGGCCAGGTCGAGCGATTCGCCGCGGCGCGGCGCATGGCCGAGTTCGTGCGCGATCAGGCCGCCGATGGTGTCGAACTCCTCGTCCCGGTCGCTGCCTTCGATCGCGGGCAGGTCGAACGCCTCGGCCACGCGCTCCACGGGGGTGTCGCCGCTCACGCGGTAGGTGCGGTCGGCCAGCGCGAAGATGTCGCCTTCGTCTTCGGGAATGTCGAATTCGTCTTCGATCTCGCCCACGATCTGCTCCAGCACGTCCTCGATGGTGACGAGGCCGGCCACGCGGCCGAACTCGTCGATCACCACCGCCATGTGGATGCGGTTCGCGCGGAATTCGCGCAGCAGGTCGTTCAGCCCCTTGCTCTCGGGCACGTACACCACGGAGCGCAGCAGCGCGCGGAGGTTCAGCTCGGGCGCCCGCTGCAGCTTCAGCAGGTCCTTGGCCATCAGGATGCCGATGATGTTCTCGCGCTCGCCCTGGTAGACGGGAAAGCGCGAGTGCGCCGTGTCGATCACCTGGTGGAGCAGCGGCTCGTAGGGCGAATCGATGTCGATCAGGTCCATGCGCGGGGCGGGCACCATCACGTCGCTGGCCGTCATCTCGGCCATGCGCAGCACGCGTTCCAGCATCACGCGGGCGTCGCCGTTGATGACGTCGTTGTCCTCCGCCTCGGCCAGGGTGGCGATCAGTTCGTCCTTGGAGTCCGGGCCGGGATGGATGAATTCGAGGAAGCGCTGCAGGAGCGTGCGCTTGTCTTCACGGTCGGACGGGCGCGCGGGGTGGGGGTCGGACACGGTCTCGGGGTGCAGGACGTGCGGTGGTTGCGAGGGCTCCAAGGATAGCGGATGCCCGTGACGCGGCCTCAGGCGGCCGGCGGCCCGCCGCTGCGCGCGGCCTGCATGCCCGCGAGGAAGGCGCGGAACTGGCGCGCCTGGCGCTTGAGCTGGTAGTCCATCTCCGCCAGGCCGTGCACCACTTTCTGGGCCATGCGCGAGTGCAGGCCCGCGGGCGGGATCTCGAGATAGGCCTCGGATTCGGAGCCGTCGCGGCGCACCACGGCGCCGGCATTGCGCGCGATGCGCAGCATGGCGGTGTTCTCGCTCAGCGCGTGGATGAACACCATGCGCACGTCGCGGTTGCGCGCGTGCATCACGGCACGCTCGAAAAGCCGCGCGCCGAAACGGCGGCCGCGGGCCTGGGCCAGCACGGAGACGCCGAACTCGGCGCAGCTGCGGTGCTCGGCCTCGTCGCCGTAGGCGAGGTGGGCGACGGCGATGAGTTCGAGCCGCCGGTTGTAGATGCCGAAGACTTCGTCGCGCACGAAATCGAGCTGCTGCACGTAGCGCAGCACCTGCTCGTCCGATGCCGCATAGCCGAACCGCAGGTAGCGGTCGCCGGGCTCCAGCCGCAGCAGGTGCGCGGCGATCCGGCCCCGGTGCTCCGGCCCCAGCGAGCGGATGGGCACCACGACGGGCACGCCTCGCGGCGCGGCGCGGCGGGGGGCGTGGGACTCGGCGGGTGGGGCGGACATGCCGCGATTTTAGGGTTTTCCCCTAAGAATCACGCCACCGTGGGGCGAATGCGACGTCCCGCTCGGCCACCACGAAGGCCCGCTCCGAACCGCCACAAGACGCCACGGAGCCTCACCCTTCCACTATGCATTCCATAGCATCCCGCTGTCGCCAAGGTGTCACACCGGCACGGCGGTGGTGCTCTTCACCCGGTCCAGCACGAAGCTGGTCTTGCAATCCTGCACGCTGGGGTGCTTGAGCAGCGTGTCCATGATGAAGCGGCTGTAGTGCGCCATGTCGGCCACCACCACGCGCAGCAGGTAATCCATCTCGCCCGTGAGCGCGGAGCATTCCACCACCTCCGGCCAGGTCTGCACGCTGGCGCGGAAGAGGTCCATGGGATTGCGCTTGTGGCTCTCGGTGTGCTTTTCGAGCCGCACGTTCAGGTAGGCGGTGAGGCCCAGGCCGACGGCCTCGGGCCGCACCAGGGCGACGTAGCGGTCGATCACCCCCGCGTCCTCCAGGCGCTTGGCGCGCCGCAGCACGGCACTGGGCGACAGGCCGACCTGCTCGCCGATGACGTCGTAGGTTTCGCGGCCATTGTCTTGAAGGCAGCGCAGGATGGCCCGATCGAGCCGGTCCAGTGCGTGGGAAGCGCTCATGGCACAGGATTCTACGAAGCCTCGGCATCGATGCCCCAGCCCTACGGGTTTGTCCGGGTGAACTCGACCGTAAGCGGGCGAATAATGGAATCCTTGAAATAGAACGATCGTTCTTTTTTATCGCGTCTGCTCTTTCTGGTCCTGCCCGTCACGCAACCCACGGAGATATCCATGCACGCAATCCTTCGCCGCCTCGGGCGGCTCAGCCAATTCGCTGCCGGCGCCACGCTCGCCCTGGCCCTGGTCGCACCGGCCGCCCACGCACAGCCGGTGTCGTTGAACCAGGCCAGCCAGCCGGGCTATACGCAGACGCGCTACCCGATCGTGCTGGTGCATGGCCTGCTGGGCTTCAAGACCCTGCTCGGCGTGGACATGTTCTACGGCATTCCCGAGGCCCTGCAGCGCGATGGCGCCCAGGTGTTCGTGGCACAGGTGTCGGGCGCCAACAGCTCCGAAGTGCGGGGGGAGCAATTGCTCGCGCAGGTCAAGGACATCCTGGCGATCACCGGCGCGGCCAAGGTGAACCTGATCGGCCATTCGCATGGCGGCCCCACCGTCCGCTACGTGGCCGGCGTGGCACCGCAGCTGGTGGCCTCGGTGACCTCGGTCGGGGGCGTCAACCGGGGTTCGCGCGTGGCCGATCTGGTGCGCGGCGGCCTGCCGCCCGGCTCGGTGCAGGAATCCGTGGCCAACGAAGCCGTCAAGGGGCTCGCCCAGTTGATGGGCGTGCTCTCGGGCGCGCCGGATTACCCGCAGGTCCCCAAGGCCGCGCTCGATTCGCTGAGCACGGCCGGTGCGGCCGACTTCAACCGCCGCTTCCCGCAGGGGCTGGCGGACGGCTGCGGAGATGGCCCGTCGGCGGTCAATGGGGTGCGCTACTACTCCTGGACCGGCAACCGTGTTCTCACCAACCCCCTGGACCCGAGCGACGCTCCCCTGGCCCTGCTCTGGCCGGTGCACGGTGAAGCCAACGACGGCCTGGTGGCCGTCTGCTCGGCGCGCCTGGGCAGGCATCTGGGCGACTACCGCCAGAACCACCTGGACGAAATCAACCATTTCGTGGGCCTGCGCGATCTGTTCTCCGTCGATCCGGTCACGCTCTACCGCCAGCACGCCAACCGCCTGAAGCAGCAGGGGCTCTGATCCCATGGCAGGCACCCGCGGGCGAGGGGCCGCCGCGGCGCTCCTGGCGGCGCTGCTGGTACTGGGCGTGAGCGGATGGTTCGCCATGCGCTCCCCGGAGGCGGGCGGCGGCGCAGGCACCCGCCCGTCCGTGGCCGGGAACGACGGCGCCGCGGGCCGGGCAGGCAGGGCGGAAGCGGCAGGCACCTCCTTCCTGGCGCCGCGCCCGCCGGGGCCGCTTGCCGATCCGCTGCTGGTTCCCGGGCTGCGCTATGCGATCGACGCGTTCCTGAACGATGCGCTGGAAGCCGGCGCCACGGAGGATCCGCAAGAGATCAAGCGCCGCCTGCGGGTATTGGCGGACCGGCATTTCGCCGCCGATGTGCGGGAGCGGGCCCTGGCCCTGGCGCTGCGCTACGTCGATTACCGCGCCGCGCTGGGCAGCGTGCCGCCGCCGGCCGACATGTCGGATGCGAAGGCGGTGCGCACGGCCATGCAGGCGCGCGACAGCCTGCGCCAGCAGTTCTTCGAGCCGGCGGAGTACGAGGCGCTGTTCGCGGAGGAAGCCGCGCTCGACCGCCACACCCTGGCCCGGATGGAGATCGCCGGTGACCGTACGCTCACCGCATCCCAGCGGGCCGACGCGATGCGCGCCGCCGAAGCCGCCCTGCCCGAGCCGCTGCGCGCGGCACGCCAGGCGTCCGTCGCGCACCTGGCCGCGGCCGATCAGACGGCCGACCTGAACGCGCGCCACGCCGACGATGCCACCCGCCACGCGGAGCGCAGCGCACGGTATGGCGAGGCCGCGGCCCAGGCACTCGCCCGGCGCGACGAGGAAGACCGCCAGTGGCAGCGGCGCCTGGACCAGTACCAGCAGGCCCGGGCCGCCACGGGCGAAGGCCCGGCGCTGCAACAGCTGCGGCAGCAGCTCTTCACGCCCGAGGAGCGGCTGCGCGTGGACGCGGCGCTCGCACTGCGCGGCGCCGGCGGCTGAACCACCGCTGGGGCGCCGTGCCTGCCGGCCGGGGCGCGCCGCCGCCTCGGTGTCGGTCCGCGACGGCCCTGCGGCGCAGTTCCAAGGAAACCTGCAGTTTTCCTGCGCGGATGAGCGGCGACCGCGATGCTTTCGCCAGAAACATGAGCATGCGAGCCCCTACAGTGGCATGACGCAGATCAATGCGCCAACCCCCGGAGACAACGCATGAACACCCCCCTGCCCCAGCACGCAGCCCAGGAGACCGCCGCCTGGGAGAACCCCATGGGCACCGACGGCTTCGAATTCATCGAGTACGCCGCTCCCGATCCGCAGGCCATGGGCCGCGTGTTCGAGGGCATGGGCTTCAAGCCCGTGGCACGCCACCGCCACAAGAACGTGACGCTCTACCGCCAGGGCGAGATCAACTTCATCATCAACGCCGAGCCCGACAGCTTCGCGCAGCGCTTCGCGCGCCTGCACGGCCCGAGCGTCTGCGCCATCGCCTTCCGCGTGCACGACGCCAAGGCCGCCTACGAGCGCGCGCTGAACCTCGGCGCCTGGGGCTATGCCGGCCAGGCCGGCCCGGGCGAGCTGAACATCCCGGCCATCAAGGGCATCGGCGACAGCCTGATCTACCTCGTGGACCGCTGGCGCGGCAAGAACGGCGCGCAGCCGGGCGACATCGGCAACATCGGCTTCTTCGACGTCGACTTCGAGCCGCTGCCGGGCGTGACCGCCGAGGAGGCGCTGAACCCCAAGGGCCACGGCCTGACCTACATCGACCACCTGACGCACAACGTGCACCGCGGCCGGATGATCGAATGGGCGAACTTCTACGAGCGCCTGTTCAACTTCCGCGAGATCCGCTACTTCGACATCGAAGGCCAGGTGACCGGCGTCAAGAGCAAGGCCATGACCAGCCCCTGCGGCAAGATCCGCATCCCGATCAACGAAGAGGGCAAGGAAAAGGCCGGCCAGATCCAGGAATACCTGGACATGTACAACGGCGAGGGCATCCAGCACATCGCCATGGGCTCGGACGACCTCTACAAGACGGTGGATGCGCTGCGCGCCTCGGGCGTGCGCCTGCTCGACACCATCGACACCTACTACGAGCTGGTGGACAAGCGCATTCCCGGCCATGGCGAGGACGTGGCGGAACTGCACAAGCGCAAGATCCTGGTGGACGGCAAGAAGGACGCGATCCTGCTGCAGATCTTCAGCGAGAACCAGCTCGGGCCGATCTTCTTCGAGTTCATCCAGCGCAAGGGCGACGACGGCTTCGGCAACGGCAATTTCAAGGCACTGTTCGAGAGCATCGAGCTCGACCAGATGCGCCGCGGCGTGTTGAAGGACGGCTAAACACATCGCCCGTCCGATTGATGTAACCAACTGCGCCGGCAGCGGACCCGTCTCTATACTGCGCCCTCCTAAGAGCACGGAGAGAGACCCATGTTGCGCCGTAGTTACATCCTGGCCGCCATCCTGGCGGGCGCCGCCTGCGCAGTGCATGCGCAGAACGCATCCGCACCGCTGACCATCGTGGTTCCCTACCCGGCGGGAGGCCCGCTGGACACGTCCGCGCGCATCCTCGCCGAGGGCGTGCGCGGCACGCTGGGGGCCGTGGAGGTGGTGAACAAGCCGGGGGCCGGCGGCAACACCGGCGCGGACATGGTGGCGAAGGCGCCGAAGGACGCGAACCTGCTGGTGATGGGCGCGGTGGCGACGCACGCGGTGAATCCGTGGCTCTACAAGGGCTTCCCGTACGACCCGCTGCGCGACTTCAAGCCGATCGCCCTGGTGGCGCGCACGCCCAACGTGCTGGTGATGGGCGCGGAGCAGGCGAAGTCGCTGAACATCGGGACGACGGCCGATCTGGTGCAGTACCTGAAGAAGCACCCGGACCAGCTCAAGTACGGCTCGGGGGGCAACGGCAGCATCGGCCACATCGCGGCCGAGATGCTGAAATCGCTCACCAACACGCGCGTGGCGCATGTGCCCTTCCAGGGCGCCGCTCCGGCACTGAAGGCGCTGCAGGCGGGCGAGGTGTCGTTCGTGTTCGACAACCTCGCGTCGTCGCTGCCGCTCATCCAGGCCGGCAAGTTGAAGGCGCTGGGCGTCACCACGCTCGGCCGCGACGACGAGCTGCCCGACGTGCGCAGCATCAACGACGAGGTGCCGGGCTTCAACGTGGTCACGTGGTTCGGGCTGTTCGCCCCGGCATCGCTGCCGGACGACGCGGCCCGCAAGTACGCGACCGCCTTCACCACGGCGATGCACGCGCCCGCGAGCGCCGCGAAGCTGAAGAAGATGGGCCTGGATGCGGAAGACCTCACGCTGGCGTCGTTCGGCCAGTTCGTGCGTTCCGAGCACGCCAAGTACGGCTTTTTGATCAAGGCCGCGAAGATCAAGCTGGATTGAAGCGCGGGGCGGCCCGGGCGTGGGCGGTCCTGCTTTTGACAAAAAAGGAGACATGCCATGGGACAAGCCCCCGTCGTCTACGGTCAATCCGACCGTCCCCCGCGCGGCGATTACGCACGCGCCGGCAGCGACTACACCTGCGCGCAGGACTATGCCGCCTACACGCCGCAGGACCACGACACCTACCGGCGGCTCTACGCGCGCCAGTCGGCGCTGCTGCCGGGCCGGGCGAGCGAGGCCTTCATCGCCGCGCTGCCCTCGCTGGGCGCGAGCGACCGCATCCCGCGCTTCGACGAGATCAACGAGCGGCTGCAGCGCGCCACCGGCTGGGAGATCGTGGGCGTGCCGGGACTGATCCCCGAGGTGCCGTTCTTCACGCTGCTCGCGAACCGCAAGTTCCCGGTGACGGACTGGATCCGCACGCCCGAGGAATTCGACTACATCGTCGAGCCGGACATCTTCCATGACCTGTTCGGCCACGTGCCGCTGCTCTTCAATCCGGTGTTCGCCGATTACGTGCAGCGCTACGGCCAGGGCGGCCTGAAGGCGCACGGCCTGGGCGCCTGCGAGATGCTCTCGCGCCTCTACTGGTACACGATCGAATTCGGCCTGATCCGCGAACGCGGCGCCCTGCGCGCGTACGGGGCGGGCATCCTCAGTTCCTCGGGCGAGCTGGAATATTCGGTGAACAGCCCCGAGCCGCAGCGCCTGCCGCTGCAGCTGGAGCGCACCATGCGCACCCGCTACAAGATCGACACCTACCAGCAGACCTACTTCGTGATCGACAGCTTCGACGAGCTGTTCCACATGACCGAGCCGGACTTCGCGCCGGTCTACGACCGCCTGCGCGGGCAGGCCGAGTTCGCCGCGGACGAGCGCGACGCCGTGGCCGCCTGACGGTCCATCCACCGCGCGGCGCGGGGCCGGAGGGGATGGCGCCCCATGGGCCCTTCGCGCGCATGGCGGCGGCTTCGCATGCCCGCCGCGGCGGCGCCGCGCCGCGGCGACCATGGCGGCCTCCCTCCCCATTGCCCGCCGCCAGGGGCCGCCGCGCACGGTGCGCGGGCGTCCCGCGGCGCGAGAAAGCCGCCCCATGCCGCGTGTCACCGGCGTTTCCTCACTGCTTCTGCGCCCTCCGTCCGGTCTGTCGCCGCAATCGCTGGCGGGCGGCGTCGCCCCCGTGGCGCCGGTCGTGCGGCGCCTGCCCTCCGCCGCGCCGGAGCCCACGGTGGCCGGCATCGCCCGCCGCACGGCTGCGGCGGCCTCGCTGCCGCCACGGACCGCGGCCGGCCGGCTGGCGGGACCGGAGGGCTTCGCCCGGCACGGCCGGCTGCCGCGGGAATTCCAGGCCCCGGGGCCGATGCGGGGCCCGCGCCAGGCGACCCACGCGGCACCCCTCTGGAGCCCGCGCCCCGCGGCCGAAGCGCTGCTGGCGGCGCGCTCGGGCGCACTCCTGCAGCGGCGGCCCGCGGCGGACTGACGGCGCACCCCAACGACCTGCCCGCCGGGGCGCGGCCCTCCCTCACGGCTTCACAGCTTCACGGCTGCGCGGCGATCTCCAGGCAGGCGCGCACCACGTCCGGGTGGAAGGCCATGTGCACGTGGGCGGCGCCGGTCACCAGGCGGTTGTCCGCGCCCGCCAGCGTGGCGGTCGCGGCGGGATACACCACGTTGTCGCAGTCGGAATAGAAGCAGGTGAAGCGCGCGCGGGCGCCGGGCGTCTCGGACGCGGCCAGGGCCTCGAGCCACGGATGGCCGGGCACCATCTGCCGGCCGTTGTCCGAGCGGCTGAAGCGCGCCGCCTCGGTGCCGGCATGCGGCGCGCCCAGGGTGACCACGCGGTGCACGCGGCCGATGCCCGATGCGCCGCACTGGCGCAGCCAGGCGCGCACGGCCAGGCCGCCCATGCTGTGGCCGATCACGACCGGGGGGCGGCCCGTGGCATCCGCCACCCGCTGCACGGCGGCGTCGATGGTGGCGGCGTAGCCGTCGATCGCGCCGAACGGCGGCTCCAGCGTGACGGCCGCGAAGGCGTGGCCACGGCGGCGCAGCAGCGCGAACCAGGGCATCCAGAAACCGCGGTTGCACAGAAAACCGTGCACCAGCACCACGCCACGCGGCGCCGGGTCCGGGTCCGCGCCCTTCGCCGGGGCCGGCGGCAGCCAGTCGGGCACCGCGGCATGGCGGAACGGCTGCCACCAGCCGAACACCCGGCCGGCCCATTGCGTTTCCGCCCACCAGGCGCGCAGCACGCGCGCGGCCGGCGGCGCCGGCACCGGGCCGCCCCGGTTGGCGCGCAGCATCAGCACGAACTGCAGGCCGAGCCAGAGCCGGGGGCCGAGCAGCCACAGCCCGGCCCCCACGATCGCCCAGGCCGGCGAATGCGGCCAGAGCCAGACCGCCCATCCCGCCGCGCCGGCGAGCTGCGCCGCCACCAACCACCGCTGCCATCCTGCATTCGTCACGTCGCGTCCTCCGCTGCCGGGGTCGATGGTCCCCGGCGTACGGGGCCGATCATGTCACGCAGGAGACCCGCGGCCGGGTGCGCCCACGCGACCCTGGGGCTGACCCGATGGACAGCCGCCCGGCGGTTTCCACAATCGATGGCGGCCTGCGCCCAAGGGCGTGCCCGCACTCCCGCATCCACCCGCCACCGCCCGGCAGAACACGAAGGAAAGACATCCATGGAACGGATCTGGCTGAAGAACTACCCGCCCGGCGTGCCGCACGAGGTCGATCCCGCGCGCTACCGCTCGGTGGCGCACCTGCTGGAGGAATCGCTGGAGCGCCATGCCGCCCATCCGTTCTCGGTCTGCATGGAGCAATGGATGGACTATGCGGAGCTCGGCCGGTTGAGCACGCGGCTGGGCGCCTGGCTGCAGGCCCAGGGGCTGGCGCAGGGCGCGCGCGTGGCGATCATGCTGCCCAACGTGCCGCAGTTCGCCGTGGCGATGGCCGCGGTGCTGCGCGCCGGCTACACCTGCGTGAACGTGAACCCCCTCTACACGCCGCGCGAGCTGGAGCACCAGTTGCGCGACTCCGGCGCGGAGGCGATCGTCATCCTCGAGAACTTCGCGCGCACGCTCTCCGAGGTGGTGGAGCGCACGACCGTGAAGCACGTGGTGATCACGGCGCTGGGCGACCTGCTCGGGCCCGTGCGCGGACGCTGGCTCACCTTCGCGGTGCGGCACCTCGCGCGCATGGTGCCGGCGTTCGATCTGCCGCTGTCGGGCGGCCGGCGCGTGACGCCGCTGCCCGCGGCCCTGGCCGACGGTGCGCGGCACACGCTGGCGCCGAGCACCGCGACGCTCGACTCCGCCGCGTTCCTGCAGTACACGGGCGGCACCACGGGTCTCTCGAAGGGCGCGGTGCTCACGCACCGCAACATCGTGGCGGCCACGCTGCAGGCCGAGGCCTGGTTCACGCCCGCGCTGGCCCGCATCGGCGACGTGCGCCAGGCCAACAGCATCGCCGCGCTGCCGCTCTACCACATCTTCGCGCTGACGCTGTGCCTGCTGGCCATCCGCCAGGGCTCGCACCTCACGCTGATCCCGAACCCGCGCGACATCCCGAAGTTCGTGGCGGTGCTGAAGAAGCGCCCCTTCCACATGATGCCCGCGGTGAACACGCTCTTCAACGCGCTGCTGCAGAACGCGGAGTTCCGCGCGCTCGATTTCTCGCACCTGTGCGTGTCGCAGGCCGGCGGCATGGCCGCATCGGAGAGCACCGCGCTGCAGTGGCAGAAGGTCACGGGCAACACCATGATCGAAGGCTGGGGCATGAGCGAGACCTGCGCCATCGGCACCAACAATCCCGTGGACAACACGGAGTTCACCGGCACCATCGGCCTGCCGCTGCCGGGCATCGACATCGCGATCAAGGACGATGCGGGCGAGAGCCTGCCCGTCGGGCAGTCGGGAGAGATCTGCATCCGCGGCCCCAACGTGATGTCCGGCTACTACCAGCAGCCCGAGGAGAACGCCCGCGCCTTCACGGCCGACGGCTTCCTGCGCACGGGCGACATCGGCGTGATGGATGCGCAGGGCCGCACGCGCATCATCGACCGCAAGAAGGACATGATCCTCGTCTCCGGCTTCAACGTGTTCCCCAACGAACTGGAGCAGGTGATCGCGCTGTGCCCGGGCGTCCTGGAATGCGCCGCCGTCGGGGTGCCGGACGAGAAGCAGGGGGAGGCGATCAAGGTCTTCGTCGTGCGCAGCGATCCCGCGCTCACCGAAGAGGCGGTGATGCGCTACTGCCACGAGCAGCTCACGGGCTACAAGCGGCCGCGCCACATCGAGTTCCGCGACGCGCTGCCCAAGACCAACGTAGGCAAGATCCTGCGGCGCGAGCTGCGCGGCCCGGCGGCCTGACCCCTTCCCCGGAAGGCTTGACAGGCGGTGGGGCCGGTAGCGACAGTGGTGGCCCATTTGAAAATCAGGGAGATTCCATGGACAGCCCCCGTATCCGCCACCGCTTTCGTTCCCACGCGCTCGGCCCGCTGACGGCGGCCTGCACCCTCTTCGCCGCGGCCGTGCCCACGCTCGCGCAGACGGCGAACACACCGCCGGTCGAACCCGAGCCCGGCATGTGGGCCTTCGACGGCGAGCTGAACGGCAAGCCGGGCCGCAGCCTGCAGATCGACATGCAGAACGGCCGGGCGATGATCGTGTCGTACCTGGGCTACCGCGGCGACGGAAGCGCCGTGTTCCTGCAGGCCAGCGGGCTGCGCGCCACCGATTCCTCGGCCTTCCAGGGCACGCTGCAGGAGTTCCGCAACGGCCCCGCCATCGGCGCGGGCGGCACCGCCAGCGCTGGGGAACTGGCGGCCAACACCGGGCCGATCCAGATCACGTTCGATTCGGCCACCACCGGCACCGTGACGCTGCCCGGCGACGTGCCGCGCCGCATTTCGCGCTTCCACTACGAGGAGTACCCGATCCGCTTCAGCAACCAGTTCGCGGTGTACGGGAACTTCGACCGCTTCGTGGGCGCCATCGTGCCGGTCACGCTAGACATCAAGGCGGAGAACGGCGTGTTCACGATGCAATACATCCACACCGGAACGGCGCAGTGCAATTTCAACGGCACCTATCGCCTGGTGGGCGGCGGCCTGCAATCCGAGGGCAAGGTCGCCTGCAACAGCAGCCTGGCAGGTCCGGCCGACGGCACCTACCGGATCGAGAGCCTCACCGTCGGCCGCACCGGCATGATCACGGGCCGGCTGTATGTGTTGCGTGACCTGCAGCTATACGCACGGGTGGACTTCGCGGGTGCCTGCCTCAACAGCCGGGGGGCGGTTTTCGCGGCGGGTGGCCGCCCGGGTTGCGGTGCCGCGGACCTGGGTCTGCAACCCTGAACGGGGAAGGCCCGGCTCCTGGGCACCATCCCAGGCCGTGAGGCCCGCTGCGCAGGATTGCGGCGCCCCGGGGCGCGGTCCATGGCCGCGCCCTTTTTTTTGCGTCCATATGTAAGCGCCACCCCGCTCTCCGCGGGAAATGGGCAAGTAACTCGCTGCCCGACGAAAGTGCGCAAACGTTTGCGCAAACGTTTTCTTTGATTACCATAGCGGCCGCGCACGCACTGCCCCCCGATGCAGGGAGCGCCTGCTGCCGACTTATTCTCTTTTTTCGACCACAACCCGGAGACATCCATGCCCTTGAACCGCCGCACCCTCCAGACCGCCGCCGTGCTGGCCCTCGCCGGTGGCCTGCTCGCGCAGCCCGCCTTCGCGCAGGACAAGCCGAAGGTCGCGCTGGTGATGAAGTCGCTCGCCAACGAGTTCTTCCGCACCATGGAGGACGGCGCCAAGGCGCACCAGAAGGCGCATGCCGGCGAGTACACGCTGCTCGCCAACGGCATCAAGAACGAGACCGACACCGCCGCGCAGATCAAGATGATCGAGCAGGCCGTGGCGCAGAAGGTGAGCGCGATCGTGCTGGCGCCCGCCGATTCCAAGGCCCTGGTGCCCGCCGTCAAGGCCGCCGTGGACAAGGGCATCCTCGTGGTCAACATCGACAACCGCCTGGACACCGACGCGCTCAAGGAAAAGAGCCTGAACGTGCCGTTCGTCGGCCCCGACAACCGTGCGGGCGCCAAGCTGGTGGGCGACTACCTGGCCAAGCAGCTGAAGGCCGGCGAGAAGGTCGGCATCATCGAAGGCGTCTCGACCACCTTCAACGCGCAGCAGCGCACGCTGGGCTTCCAGGACGCAATGAAGGCCGCCAACATCACCGTGGTGGGCGTGCAGTCCGGCCAGTGGGAGATCGAGAAGGGCAACACCGTGGCCGCGGGCATGCTGCGCGAGCACCCCGACCTCGTCGCCCTGCTCGCCGGCAACGACAGCATGGCGCTGGGCGCCGTGGCCGCCGTGAAGGCCGCCGGCAAGACCGGCAAGGTGCAGGTGGTGGGCTACGACAACATCAACGCCATCAAGCCGATGCTGGCCGACGGCCGCGTGCTCGCCACGGCCGACCAGTACGCCGCCAAGCAGGCCGTGTTCGGCATCGAGATGGCACTGAAGGCGCTCGCCGCCAAGACGCCGCAGGCCCAGCTGCCCGCCGAGGTGAAGACCGAAGTGGTGCTGGTGACCAAGGGCTCCGGCAAGTAAACCGGCTCCGCGCGGCGCCCGCCGCGCGCGGTGGTTTCGCCTGCCGGCACTGCACCGGCGCGCCCGTGCCCGCTGCTGCCGCCGCCGCTGCCGCCGCCGCGCCGCTTTCCGCCCGCACCGCACGGCGCGGCGCGGAGGCGCAATGCCCTGCCGCCCGTCCGGCACCCGCGCTGGTGCGTGCGGCTTTCATTTTCTTTTCGGGATCGCTCACCGTGGCCGATCACACTCCAGACACCGCCGCTCCGCCGGCCCCATCGCCCGCATCCGCGCCGCTGCTCGAAATGCTCGGCGTGGGCAAGGACTACCACACCACCACCGTGCTGCACGGGGTCACGCTGTCGCTGCATGCCGGCGAAGTGCTGGCGCTGACCGGCGAGAACGGCGCGGGCAAGAGCACGCTGTCGAAGATCCTCTGCGGGCTGGAGCCCGCGACGCGCGGCAGCCTGCGCCTGGCGGGCGAGCCCTACGCCCCGGCCTCGCGCCGCGACGCCGAGCGCCAGGGCGTGCGCATGGTGATGCAGGAGCTGGGCCTGGTGCCCACGCTGACCGTCGCGGAGAACCTGCTCATGGGCCGCCTGCCGCACCGCATGGGCTGGCTGCGCCGGGGCGCGATGCACGACGCGGCCCGCCGCCAGCTCGCCAAGATCGGCCTCACCGGCATCGATCCGGCCACGCCGGTGTCGCGCTTAGGGATAGGCCAGCAGCAGATGGTGGAGATCGCCCGCAACCTGCAGGACGACACCCGCATCCTGGTGCTCGACGAGCCCACGGCGATGCTCACGCCGCGCGAGACCAACTACCTGTTCGAGCAGATCGCGCGCCTCACGGCCCGCGGCGTGGCCATCATCTACGTCTCCCACCGGCTGGAGGAGCTGCGCCGCATCGCCGACCGCGTGGCGGTGCTGCGCGACGGCGCGCTGGTGGACGCCCGCCCGATGGCGGGCCTCTCCGAAGCCGACCTCGTGCAGCGCATGGTGGGGCGCGCGGTGAACGACCTGGAGCACCGCCCGCGCCGCGCGGCCGGCCCGGTGGCGATGCGCGTGGACGGCATCGGCCGCGGCACGGCGGTGCAGGACGTGAGCCTCACGCTGCATACCGGCGAGGTGTTCGGCATCGCCGGCCTCGTGGGTTCGGGCCGCACCGAGCTGCTGCGCCTGCTCTTCGGTGCCGACCGGGCGGACCGCGGCAGCGTCACGCTGGCGGCGGGCCCCGCTTCCCCATCCACCGGCGGTTCGCCCGTCGCGGAGCGCACCTACGAACGCGGCTTCCGCTCGCCGCTGGCCGCCATCGCGGCCGGCATCGGCCTGGTGAGCGAGGACCGCAAGTCGCAGGGCCTGCTGCTCACGCAGCCGATCCGCGTGAACGCCACGCTGTCGGACCTGTCCGCCGTGTCGCGCGCGGGCTGGCTGCGGCGCGCGCACGAAAGCGCCGTGGTGCAGGGCTTCATCCGCACGCTGCGCGTGCGCTGCCGCGGGCCGGAACAGCCGGTGGGGCAGCTCTCGGGCGGCAACCAGCAGAAGGTGGTGTTCGCGCGCTGGCTGCACCGCGACGGCCGGGTGCTTCTGCTCGACGAGCCCACGCGCGGCGTGGACGTGGGCGCGCGCGCCGACCTGTACGCCGAGCTCGACCGCATGGCCACCGAGGGCCGCGCACTGCTGATGGTGTCGTCCGACCTGCGCGAGCTGATGGCCATGGCCGACCGCATCGGCGTGATGAGCGGCGGCCGGCTGGTCGCCGTGTTCGAGCGCGGCGAATGGACCGAGCAGTCGCTGCTGGCCGCCGCGTTCTCCGACGCCGAAGACCGTCCGCGCGCCGAAGGCGCCGCTTCCGCATCCCCCACCTCCCCTGCTTCTCCCGCTTCCGCATGACCGCCACCACGTCCCCCTCTTCCGCTCCCGCCGCCGCCGCGCCGTCCGTGCCGCTCTGGCGCACGCAGCTGGGCACCTACCTGGGCCTCGCGATCGTGCTGGCCGGCATGGTCGGACTCTTCTCCTGGCTCTCTGAATACTTCTGGAGCGCCGAGACCTTCGTCACCATCGCCAACGAGATTCCCGCGCTCGCGGTGATGGCCGTGGGCATGACCTTCGTGCTCATCATCGCGGGCATCGACCTGTCGGTCGGCTCGGTGATGGCGCTGTCGGCCGCCACCTCGGCCGCGGCCATCCTGCAATGGGGCTGGAGCGTGCCGGCCGCGGCGGCGCTGGCGCTCGCCACCGGCCTGGTGTGCGGCACCATCACCGGCGCCGTGTCGGTGGCCTGGCGGCTACCGTCCTTCATCGTGTCGCTGGGCATGCTGGAGGCGGTGCGCGGCAGCGCCTACCTGGTGACGGATTCGCGCACGCAGTACGTGGGCGATGCGATCTCCTGGCTCGCCGCGCCCGTGGTGGCGGGCATCTCGACGGCCTTCGGCATCGCGCTGCTGATCGTGGTGGTGGCGCAGCTGGTGCTGTCGCGCACCGTGTTCGGCCGCTGCATGGTGGGCATCGGCACCAACGAAGAGGCCATGCGCCTGGCCGGCGTCGACCCGCGGCCGATCCGCATCGCGGTGTTCGCGCTCACCGGCCTGCTGGCGGGCCTGGCCGGCCTGATGCAGTCGGCGCGCCTGGAGGCCGCCGACCCGAACGCCGGCGCCGGCATGGAGCTGCAGGTGATCGCGGCCGTCGTGATCGGCGGCACCAGCCTCATGGGCGGGCGCGGCTCGGTGGTGACCACGGCCTTCGGCGTGCTCATCATCGCGGTGCTGGAGGCCGGCCTCGCGCAGATCGGCGCGAGCGAGCCCAGCAAGCGCATCATCACCGGCTGCGTGATCGTGGCCGCCGTCATCATCGACACGCTGCGGCAGCGCCGCGCGGCCGTCTGACGCAGCGCGCACGCACATGGCGACCATCAAGGACGTGGCGCGGCGGGCGGGCGTCTCCGTCACCACGGTATCGCACGTGGTGAACAGCACGCGGCACGTGAGCGCCGAGGGACGCAACCGCGTGGAGGCCGCGATCCGCGACCTGGGCTACGTGCCCAGCGCGATCGCGCGCAGCCTCAAGAGCAACCACACGCGCACGCTCGGGATGCTGATCCCCAACAGCTCCAACCCGTATTTCGCGGAGGTGGTGCACAGCGTGGAGAACCACTGCTTCGGCGCGGGCTACAACCTCATCCTCTGCAACACGCACGACGACGCGCACCGGCAGGCCTCCTACCTGCAGGTGCTGGCCGAGCGGCGCGTGGACGGGCTGATCGTGGTCTCCACGGGGCAGGACGCCACGCTTGCGCGCCAGCTCGAAGGGCTGAGCATTCCCACCGTGCTCGTCGACCGCGAGATCGAAGTGCCCGAGCAGCCCTGCGACCTCGTGGAGACCGCCCACCGCGACGGCGGCCTGCTGGCCACCCGCCACCTGCTGTGGCTCGGCCACCGGCGAATCGCCTGCATCGGCGGGCCCCAGGGCCTGGCGCCGAGCGAGCAGCGCATCGCGGGCTGGCGGGATGCGCTCGCCGAAGCCGGCATCGACGCCGGCGGCCTGCTGTGGCACGGCGACTTCACCAGCCAGGGCGGCTACGAGGCCATGCAGGCCGTGCTGTCGTCCCCGCAGCCGCCCACCGCCGCCTTCGTCGGCAACGACCTCATGGCCATCGGCGCCCTGTGCGCCGCCCACGAACGCGGCCTGCGCGTGCCCGAGAACCTCTCCATCGTGGGCTTCGACGACATCGCGCTCGCCGCCTTCACCAGCCCGCCGCTCACCACGGTCGTCCAGCCCAAGCGGCAGATCGGCACGGCCGCGGTGGACATGCTGCTCGAACGCATCGACAACGCGCGGCAGGACCGCCGCCAGATGCTGCTGCAGCCCGAGCTGCGCCTGCGCGCCTCCACCGCTGCGGTATCCGCGGCCGCCGCGCGGCCCGGCCCGGAGCGTGCGTCTTCTGCGCCATCCGCTTCGCCGCCTTCTCCGCCGTCACCCTCGACTTCGCCTTCGCCTTCCGCATGACCGCTCCGCATCCTTCCGCCACGGGCACCGAATCCCGCCCCGCCCTGCCGCGCATCGCCGTGGTGGGCAGCCTCAACATGGACATCGTGCTGCGCGTGCCGCGCGCTCCCGGCGGCGGCGAGACCGTGATGGCCGAATCGCTGCACCACATTCCCGGCGGCAAGGGCGGCAACCAGGCCGTGGCCTGCGCCCGGCAGGGCGCCCGGGTGCACCTGCTCGGCCGCGTGGGCGACGACGCGCACGGCGCCGCGCTGCGCGCGGCCCTGGACGCCGACGGCATCGACCATGCCGGCGTGCAGACCGACACGGAAGCGCCCACCGGCGTCGCCTGCATCACGGTGGAATCCACCGGGGAAAACCGGATCGTCGTGGTCGGCGGGGCGAACGCCCGCTTCGCGATCGATGCCGACGCGCTGGACACGGCCCTGCGCGGCGCCGACGGCCTGCTGCTGCAGTTCGAAGTGCCGCTGCCGCAGGTGCAGGCCGCCGCCGCGCGCGCCCGCCAGGCCGGATGCCCCGTGGTGCTCAATCCGTCGCCGATGCAGCCCATTCCCGATACGCTCTGGCGGCTGGTGGACACGCTCGTGGCCAACGAGGTGGAGGCCGCGCTGTTCGCCGACTGCGAGGTGCGCACGCCCGAGGACGCGGCCCATGCCGCACGGCTGCTGCGCGCGCTGGGCCCGGAGCGCGTGGTGGTCACGCTCGGCGCTGCGGGCGCCGTGGCCTGCGACGGCAGCGGCTGCCGGCACCACCCGGGCCTGCGCGTGCAGGCAGTGGACACCACCGCGGCGGGCGACACCTTCCTGGGCGCCCTGACCGTCGCGCTCGCGCGCGGCGAATCGCTCGACCTGGCGGTGCAGACGGGCGTGCGCGCCGCCGCGCTGTGCGTCACCCGCCCGGGCGCGCAACCGTCGATCCCCACGCGTGCCGAAACGGCCGCATCGCCCCTGCCCCCCGACTGGAGCCGCATCGCATGAAGCGCACCACCCTGCTGCACGCCGAACTCTCCCACGCCATCGCCCAGCTCGGCCACGGCGACATGATCGCCATCGGCGACGCCGGCCTGCCGATCCCCGACGGCCCGCGCCGCATCGACCTGGCCGTCTGCCCGGGCCTGCCCGCGGTGGCCGACGTGCTGCGCGCCGTGCTCTCCGAGATGCAGGTGGAGCGCGCGGTGATCGCCACCGAGGCCGTCGCCCGCGCCGACGGCGCCCTGCCCGCCTGGGCGGGCGCGCTTCCCGTGGCGCCGCAGACCCTTTCGCACGAGGAATTCAAGCGCCTGCTGCGCGATGCGCGCGCCGTGGTGCGCACGGGCGAGTGCACGCCCTATGCGAACGTGATCCTCTGCGCGGGCGTGACCTTCTGACAGGCCGCTGGGCCGGCGCGACCTGACGGATTGCGCCGCAGGGCGCGAAGGGTTGCCCCGGATGGATGAACGGCGGCCGCCGGTGCCATACTGGCCCGCGGACACGGCGCGCGGAACCCCTCCGGCGTGCCCGGGGCCGCTCCGCCGCGGTCCGCACCGCGGCGCCGAAAGATCCCCCATGCCATCCGTCCCACTCCCCGCGCCCTCCAGTGCTCCCCCGATCCTGCCGCCCGGCACCACCGTGCTGGAGCGCGGCTGGCTTTCCGCCAACAACATCGTCTGCGTGGGCGAGGACGCGGCCGCGGTGGTGGACACCGGCTACTGCACCCATGCGGCGCAGACGGTGGCCCTGGTGGGTGCCGCGCTGCAGGACCGGCCGCTCGCGCTGATCGCCAACACCCATCTGCACAGCGACCACTGCGGCGGCAATGCGGCCCTGCAGCAGGCCTGGCCCGCCGCGCGCACCCTGGTGCCGCCCGGCCAGGCAGCGCACGTGCGCGACTGGGACCCGCAGGCCCTCAGCTACACGCCCACGGGCCAGGAGTGCCCGCCCTTCCGCCTGGACGGCCTGCTGGAGCCGGGGCGCACGGTGCGCCTGGGCGCGCACGACTGGCAGATCCATGCCGCGCCCGGGCACGACACCCATTCGGTGGTGCTGTTCGAGCCCCGCTGCCGGGTGCTGCTGTCGGCCGACGCGCTCTGGCAGAACGGTTTCGGCGTGGTCTTCCCCGAGCTGGAGGGCACGCATGCCTTCGCGGACGTGGCGGCCACGCTGGACCTGATCGCCGGCCTGGCGCCCCGCACCATCGTGCCCGGCCACGGCGCCGTGTTCACCGACGTGGACGCCGCGCTCGACACCGCCTGGCGCCGGCTCGACGGCTTCGTGCGCGACCCGGCCCGCCATGCGCTCTATGCCGCCAAGGTGCTGCTCAAGTACAAGCTGCTCGAATGGCAGAGCGTGCCGCTCGCAAGGCTGCATGCCTGGGCCGACGCCACGCCGTATTTCGGCCAGCTGCATGCCGGCCATTTCGTGGACCAGCCGCGCGCGGCCTGGCAGCAGGCGCTGGTGCAGGAGCTGGTGCGCAGCGGGGCTGCGCGGCGGGAGGGGGAAACGCTGCACAACGCCTGACGGCGCGGGCTGCGGCAACACGGCAGGCCCGGGACGCGACCGCGGCCCGGAGGCTCGCGCCCGGCCACGGCACCCCTGTGCCGGCAGCCCAGCCGGTCACGGCAGTTCGCGGCTCGGGTCCGGCGTGGCCGCATCGCGCGGGCCCACGCTGCCGAGCCGGGCCTTGAGCGATTGCGGCTGGCCGGTCAGGATCGCGGCGTACGTCGTGGTGTTGGAGAGCACCTTCTTGACGTAGTCGCGCGTTTCCGCGAACGGGATGTTCTCGGCCCAGATCGCGGCCTCCAGCACGGGACCGTTGCGCCAGTTGCGCGGCCGGCCGGGGCCGGCGTTGTAGGCGGCCGCGGCCATGGGCATGGAGCCCTCGAAGTCGTCGAGCGCGAGCTTCAGGTAGGCGGTGCCGATGGCGATGTTGGTGTCGCGGTCGTTGATCTGGTCCGGCGTGAAGTCCGCCATGCCGATCTTGCGGGCCGTCCAGCGCGCGGTGGCCGGCATCACCTGCATGAGGCCCGATGCGCCCACGCCCGAGCGGGCGTCCATGATGAAGCGGCTCTCCTGCCGGATGAGGCCGTAGACGTAGGCCGGATCGAGCCCGATGGCCTGCGCGCGCGCGACGACGGCATTGCGGAACGGCATCGGAAAGCGCTGGCCCACGTCCGCGAAGGTCTTGGTGCGCTCGCTGGTGTTGATGCAGCGGTCCCACAGCTCGCGCTGGCAGGCGAGGTCCGCCGCGGCGAGCAGTTCGCGGTCGCCCATGCCGCCCGGCGTGTGCAGGTTGGTGGTGTAGTTCCACTCGCGCACGCCTTCGTTCCGCAGGCCCAGGCCGATGGCATACAGGCTGCGCACGAAGCCCGGATTGGCGCGCGCGGCGGCCTGTTCCTCGGGCGTGGGCGGCACGGGGGGCAGCGGCACCGTCACGCGCTGGCCGAGCTCCTCCAGCGCCAGCTGTTCATAGAACCCGCTCGGGCCGGCGATGCGTTCCAGCAGTTCGCGCGCCCTGGCGCGGTCCTCGTCGCCCGGGCGGTTCGACAGCCATGCACGGGCGCGCCAGTACGTCCAGGCGGGGTCCTGACGGCCGGGCGGGCTCATCGCGTCGATCGCCTTGGCCACCTGCTTCCACTGGCCCGCGCGCAGGGCGGCGCGCACCTTCCAGCCGAGCATGTCGTCGGTCAGGTCGGCATCCTTGGAGACGTTGCCGAAATACCCCAGCGCATCCGGCGAAAGCGCGATGGCGGTCTGCTTGCCGATCACGCCCCACACCCAGTTGCGCTCTTCGGGGCTGAGCTGCACGCCCCACTTGGAGTCCAGGAGCCGGGCCGCGGTGCCGGGGTCGGACACGGCCATCTTGATGAGGGCCAGCACCACCAGCTCCTGCCGCATGCGGCCCGGCGCCGTGGCACGGCTCGCGAGGAATTTGGCGGGCGCATCGAACACCTCGCGCAGCATCGGCAGCGCCTCGGGCGCCACGATCTCGACCGCATTGCGCGTGACCCGCGCCCGGTTGCTTTCCGCGGCCAGGCGCGCCTTGCGCCACACGTCCATGGCGGCGATGCGCTTGTCGGCGAAGAATTCCGCCGCGGCATGCGTGCAGCCGTCGTCGGCCTCGCGCAGCCCGTACCAGTTGCGCAGCACTTCGCCGGCAGCCTCCGGGGGCGCCGAGCCCTTGATCTGGTCCACCAGCAGCGCGTAGCAGCGCACCTCGCGGTCGTCGTTCATGCGGTAGAGCGGGTGCAGCGCGCTGAACTGGGCCCAGTCGCGCCGCTGGCCGACGAGCAGCAGCCAGTCGTTGCGCAGCCGGTCCTCCTGGTAGGTGCCGGCGAAGCGCTGCAGGAAGGCCGCCACCTCCTGCGGCGTGGCCTGGTCGAGGCGGGCCCGCAGCTCCCAGTACGCTCCCCACGGCTCCAGCACGTGGCCGCGCATGTCGGGCAGCAGTTGCGTGAGCCGCGCGCGGTCGCCCTTGCGGTAGGCCTGCTGCATTTGCAGCAACGCCTCGTCGCCCCGGTTTTGGGCCTGGACAGGCGCTGCGGCGGTGGCCATGACCGCGGCGGCCAGGAGCGGTGTCAGAATCGTGAGGAATTGCATTGGGGAATTATGTGATGGACAAAACAGCCCTGCGGCGCGCATTGATCGAGGAACGCCTGAACCTGCCGGACCGCCTGCGGCGCTCCGACCTCCTGCAGCGCGTGATGCGCATCTGGCTGGTGGACCGGCCCGACACCGTCATCGGCGCCTACTGGCCGATCAAGGGCGAGTTCGATCCCCTGCCCGCGCTGCACCGCTGGAAGGAGGATGGCGAGCTGCTGGACGAACCGCAGCGCCGCCGCATCGGCCTGCCGGTGGTGAACAAGGAGCACAAGACCCTCACCTTCCACGCCTGGTATCCCGGCTGCCCGATGGAAGAAGACGCCTACGGCATCCCGAAGCCCAAGGATACCGAGGTCATCGTGCCCACGCTGCTGTTCGTGCCCTGCGTGGGCTACGGCCCCGGCGGCTACCGCCTGGGCTACGGCGGCGGCTTCTACGACCGCACCCTGGCCACGCTCTACCCGGTGCCCACCACCGTGGGCCTGGGCTTCACCCATGGGTTCCTGGAAGATTTCGAGCCCGAGCCGCACGATCTGCCATTGGATGCCATCCTGAACGACAACGGAGTCGTCTGGCCGATGAAGTAGCGCGCGGCAAGGTCAGGGCGGCGGGGCCAGGTCGCTCGCGAAGGCGAAGCACTCCGCACCCGCCCGCGGGCCGCGGCGCTTGCTGGCGTACATCGCGGTGTCGGCCGCGCGCAGCAGGGCTTCGAGGGTGCGGCCGTCGCCAGGATGGCCGGCAATGCCGACGCTGAGGCCCACGCACAGGCTGCGGTCCTCGAAGCCGAGGGGCACGGCCACGGCCCGTGCCATGGCGCGGGCCTTGTCCGCCAGGGCCGCGCGCGGCGGTGCGCCGGCCAGCAGCACCACGAATTCGTCGCCACCCAGCCGCGCCACCAGGTCGTCCTCGCGCAGCAGGGCGCGCAGGCGCTGCACCAGCGCCACCAGCACCGCGTCGCCCGCGGCGTGGCCATGGGTGTCGTTCACCGCCTTGAAACCGTCCAGGTCGAGCAGCATGAGCGCGAACGGCTCGCCCGCCTCCAGCGCCGCGCCGGCCCGGCGCCCAAGGCCCGCACGGTTGGCCGCGCCGGTGAGGGCGTCGGTGCCCAGCACTTCCACGAGTTCGCGCGTGCGCCGGCCGAGCGCCTGCTCCGACATGCGCAGCATGCGCAGGCGCGAGGCCATGGCGGCAGCGAAGATCAGCGATTCGGCCACCAGCGCGGCCTGGGTGACGTCCATCTGCCCCGGCGTCCAGGCCACCCAGCCCCAGCTCGCGACGATGATCGCGCAGATGCCCAGGAGCAGCAGCAGCACGCCGGCACTGTAGAGCACGGCCGGCCAGTAGCGCCGGCGCACCGCGATCAGCGCACCGGCGGCCAGCACCGCGGTGGACACCACCACCGAGGCCTGCACCGCGCGGAACAGCCAGAGCGGGTGCGGGCCCAGCAGCCCGTAGACGGTGGCGGCGCCCAGCGCGGCGACGAGGGCCAGCACCAGCCGGTCGGTGCGCGGCGCGTAGTGCGCCAGGCGCAGCAGGCTGCGCCCGAACAGCAGCTTGGACATGGCCCAGAGCGGTGGCGCCAGGGTGTAGAAGAGGCCCGCCGCCGCGGGCCAGTGCGCGAAGGGATAGCGCAGCGTGTGCCCGTTCAGGCTCGCCAGCGCCAGCAGCGCACAGGCGCACGAGAGCGAATACCACGCGTAGATGCCCTCGCGGAACACCATCAGCATCGCGAAGCTGAACGCCAGCAGGCCCAGCAGCAGGCCATAGCAGACGCCGTCGAACATGCGCTTGTCCTGGGTGGACTGCAGGTAGTCCGCCAGGTCCCAGGCCGTGGCCGCATAGAAGCGCGCGAAGGTCGATTCCACCCGGAAGTACGCCGTGTACGTCTGCGCATCCGGCAGGCGGAAGCGCCAGGCCATCTGCTCCGAACCCGCCGGCCGCGTGGACCAGGGATGGCGCATGCCCGTCACCACCGGAGGCGCCAGCGCGTGGCCGTCCGGACCGTAGGGGCCGTAGAAGCGCAGCTCGTGCGTGGAAACGGTGGGCACGACCAGCAGCCATTCCCTCAGGGCATCCGCCGGGTCCGCCAGCCGCAGCTGCACGCGGAACCACAGCACGCGGTCGGCCTCGGTGCTCCGCAGCGGGTCGTCGGGGTGCACGAAGCGCGCGGCCTGTTCCGGCGCGCGCACGCCGTCGATGTCCAGCTGGCGGCCCGTGTCCTCCAGCACCGCCATGTACGGCACCAGGGACACGCCTCCGGGCCGCGCCGCCAGGGGCGCGGACGGGACCGCGGCCGCGCCGGCCTGCGCGGCACCGGCCGCCGCAAAGGCCAGCCAGCCGAGCCAGCACAGAGCCAGGGCGGCCATCAGCGCGGAGCGCCACCGCACGGAATCACGGAAAAGCACGGGAAATGGGAAGATGCGGCCATGGCCGGAAGGAAAGCGGCGGATTGTGCCGCAGCCCGGCGGCGCGCGCATTGATGCGGCCCGGGTATCAATACCCGGGCCAACGTTCATTGGCGGGCGCGGCCCGCTCCCCTAGCATGGCGATCCGCCCCCTCAGCCCACCACCACCATCGCGCACCATGCTCCAGCTCTACATCGGCAACAAGAACTACTCCTCCTGGTCCATGCGCCCCTGGGTGCTGCTGCGCGAGGCCGGCATTCCCTTCGAGGAAGTGGCCGTGCGCTTCGACAGCTTCGACCCGGGCTCCCGCTTCAAGCAGACCCTGCAGGCCGTGACCCCCACCGGGAAGGTGCCCGTGCTCGTCGATGGCGACACCACCGTGTGGGACACGCTGGCCATCGCCGAATACCTCGCGGAGCAGTATCCGGACAAGCACCTGTGGCCGCAGGACGCGGCGGCCCGGGCCCTGGCGCGCAGCGTGGTCGCCGAAATGCACAGCGGCTTCGGCGCACTGCGCAGCGCCTGCCCGATGAACATCGAGGCCCATCTGCCGGAGACCGGCGCCCTGCTCTGGCGCGACCGGCCCGGCGTGCGCGCCGACGTGCAGCGCCTGGCCGACATGTGGGGCGCCCTGCTGCGACAGCACGGCGGCCCGCTGCTCTTCGGGGACCGGTTCACCATCGCCGATGCCTTCTTCGCGCCTGTCTGCATGCGCCTGCGCACCTACGCCCTGCCCGTGCCGGAGCCGATCGCCGCCTATGTGGACCACGTGGCCTCGCGGCCCGGCGTGAAGGCGTGGATCGACGCGGCGCTGGCCGAACAGGACTTCCTGGATTTCGAGGAGCCGTACCGGCTCGGGCGCTGACGCCGGAGCCGGAGGCCGGAGGCCTGCGCGCCCCGCGGCGCCTGCCGGCCTAGAAGGTCAGCCCTGGCGGAACTGCTTGCGCAGGAAGCCCCGGTGCCGGGCGATGTGCGCCATCTGCGCCGGGGCGATGGAGCCGCCCAGGTCCTCGTCCTCGGTGTTGAGCACGCGGTTCGCGCTCGCCAGCGCCCGGGCCACCACCTCCTCTTCGGGCACGCCCTGCGCCGCGGCGAGTTCCATCGCCACGCTGCGCATGGCGCGCTGCGACAGCACCCACATCGCGGCGAAGGCGTCCCAGGCCGCCGCCGTCTCCTTGAAGCGGTCGCGCTCGGCCAGGATCTCGCTCAGCGACTTGTCCAGCACTTCCTGCAGCGACTCCAGCCGCTGCTTCAGGGCCTCGGCCTCTTCCTCGCGCCGCAGCGCCTCCACGGCCGCGTTGGCGGCGGCATCCGGCGATTCGGGCACGGGCACGCTGCCGTCGGGGTTCATCTGGGCGATGGTGAGGGAGGAAGAAAGGGACATGGCGGCAGGCAGGAAGGATCGCCGCCGAATATACCGGCCGAAGCCCTGCCCCCACCTGCCCGGCACGTGCGGGCCCCCCCGGCCGCCGTACACTGCCCGCATGCAGATCTACATGGTGGGCGGCGCCGTGCGCGACCGGCTGTTGGGCCGCCCGGTGAACGACCGCGACTGGGTGGTGGTGGGCGCCACGCCCGATGATTTGGCCGCGCGCGGCTTCCTGCCCGTGGGGCGCGATTTCCCCGTCTTCCTCCATCCCGAGACGCGCGAGGAATACGCGCTGGCGCGCACCGAGCGCAAGAGCGGGCGCGGCTACCGCGGCTTCGTGGTGGACACGGCCCCGGACGTGACGCTGGAGCAGGATCTCTCCCGCCGCGACCTGACCATCAACGCCATGGCGGTGCGCGGGGACGATCCCGCGAACTGGGAGCTCGTGGACCCCTACGGCGGCGCGCGCGACCTGCAGGCCCGCCTGCTGCGCCACGTGACCGACGCCTTCCGCGAAGACCCGGTGCGCATCCTGCGCGTGGCGCGCTTCGCGGCGCGCTTCACCGACTTCTCCGTCGCCCCCGAGACCATGGCGCTCATGCGCGAGATGGTCGAGGCCGGCGAGGCCGCCGACCTGGTGCCCGAGCGCGTCTGGCAGGAGATCGCGCGCGGCCTGATGGAACCCGCGCCGTCGCGCATGTTCGAGGTGCTGCGCGGCTGCGGTGCCCTGGCGGTGCTGCTGCCCGAACTCGACCGGCTCTGGGGCGTGCCGCAGCGGGCGGAATACCACCCCGAGGTGGACACCGGCGTGCACGTGATGATGGTGATGGACATGGCCGCGCGGCTGCAGGCGCCGCTCGCCGTGCGCTTCGCCTGCCTCGTCCACGACCTGGGCAAGGGCACGACGCCGGCCGACGTGCTGCCGCGCCACATCGGGCACGAGCAGCGCAGCGCCAAGTTGCTCGCGAAAGTGTGCGACCGGCTGCGGGTGCCCGTGGAATGCCGCGAGACCGCCGACGTGGTCGCGCGCGAGCACGGCAACATCCACCGCAGTGCGGAGCTGGGAGCGGCCGCCCTGGTGCGGCTGCTGGAGCGCTGCGACGCGCTGCGCAAACCGGCGCGCTTCGCCGACGTGCTGCTGGCCTGCGAATGCGACGCGCGCGGCCGGCTGGGGTTCGAAGAGAAGCCCTACCCGCAGCGCGAACGCCTGCTGGGTGCGCTGCAGGCGGCGCGCGCAGTCGATACCGCCACCGTGGCCGCGCGCGCGCACGAGCGCGGTGCGTCCGGCCCGCAGGTGGGGGAATGGATCCGCCGTGCGCGGGGCGATGCGGTCGAGGCCTGGATGGCACAAAGCCGGGTGGCAGAGACCTGACAGCACCGGCGAAAGCCGCGCCACGGTGCCGCAGGCTTACATGCCCAGGCCTGCGGGAGGCCGGGAACTTCAGGCGCCGCCCGCCGTGCGCACCCAGCGCGCGATGTCCGCCGCGCCCAGAGCGCCCGAGATGCGCGCCACCTCACGCCCCTGGCGGAACATCACCATCGTCGGGATGCTGCGGATCGCATGGCGCGCGCCGATGGCGGGGTGCGCTTCCGTGTCGAGCTTGGCGAGCCGCACCGACGGCTCCAGCGTGCGGGCGGCCTGCGCGAACGCGGGCGCCATCGTCCGGCAGGGACCGCACCAGGGCGCCCAGAAATCCACCACCACGGGAATGTGGCTGCGCTCGACATGGCGGACGAAGGAGCCTTCGTCCAGCACCGCGGGCTCGCCCGCGAACAGCGGCCGGTGGCACCGGCCGCAGTCCATCTGCACCGTCCCGGGCGGGGCCGACAGGCGCTCCGAGGCGACGCGGTTGGTGACGTGGCAGTGCGGACAGACGATGTGCAGGGATTCGGACATGCGCGGCAGATGCGCGGCGCGCCGGACGTTTTCAAGGCACGGGCGGCACCGGCCGCTCCCGCCCGAAGGCACCTACAGCCCGCAGGCTTGGCCGCCTACAGCCCCGTCCAGCCCATCTGGTAAGGTACGTTCCAATGCAAAAGCCTCCGTTGCTGACCGCGCGCCACGCGCTGTTTCTCGACTTCGACGGCACGCTTGCCGACATCGCTCCGCACCCCGATGCGGTGCAGGTCCACCCTGGCGTGGTGCCGGCCCTGCGGGTCCTGCACCAGCGCCTGGGCGGCGCCCTGGCGATCGCCACGGGCCGCACGCAAGCCGACATCGACCACTTCCTCGGCCCCCTGCAGTTGCCGCTGGCCAGCGAGCACGGCGCCCAGTACCGCATGGGCAACGGCGTCACCGGCGGCGTGCCGGCGCCCGACCTCTCCGGCGTGCTGCACACCGTGCAGGCCCTGCTCGACCGCTACCCGGCGCTGGTGCTGGAGCGCAAGAGCGCGGGCGTGGCCCTGCACTACCGCCAGGCGGTGGAGCTGGAACCCCTGTGCCGTGCGGCGCTCGAACATGCGCTCGCGCAGTCGCCCGGCCTGGAGATCCTGCAGGGCAAGTGCGTGATGGAGGTCAAGCCCTCCGGGCCCAACAAGGGCCGCGCCATCCACGACTTCATGCAGCAGGCCCCGTTCGCAGGCCGCATCCCGGTGTTCGCGGGCGACGACGTCACCGACGAGCACGGCTTCGTGGCCGCGCAGGCGCTGGGTGGCATCGGCATCAAGGTCGGCCCGGGAGAGACAGGCGCCGTGGCCCGCTGCGACGACACGGCCATGCTGCGCGAATGGCTCTTCCAGATGGCCGCGCCGGAAGGGTTCCCCGCATGACCGCCGACGCCCACGACCCCGCTCCCGCCCCGGAATCCGCACCTTCGCCCGCCGCCTCGGCCGCGGCCTCCGAAGCCGCCGCCGCGCCCACGTACGCCGACGGCAATCTCGGCCTTTCGCGCGACCCCCTGCCTCGCCCGCCGGGTTTCTCGGCACCGGCCGAGGCATCGCTCGCGCTCGGCATGATCGGCAACTGCGCGGTCAGTGCGCTGGTGGACGCGAACGCGCACATCGTCTGGTGCTGCCTGCCGCGGTTCGACGGCGATCCGGTGTTCAACGCCCTCATCCAGCCCGGCGACGACGGCAGCCGCTTCGCGATCGAGCTGGAGGACCAGGTCGAGAGCCGGCAATGGTACGAACCGAACACCGCCGTGCTGCGCACGCGCCTCACGGACCGCTCCGGCAACAGCATCGAGGTGACCGACTTCGCGCCGCGCTTCCATGCGCGATCGCGCTTCTTCCGCCCGATGCTGCTGGTGCGGCGCGTGCGCCCGGTGCAGGGCTCGCCGCGCATCCGCGTGACGGCCAACGTGCGCTTCGGCTGGGGCAGCGAGAAGCCCGCCATCACGCGGGGCAGCAACCACCTGCGCTTCGTGGGGGCCGACCTCACGCTGCGCCTCAACACCGACGCGCCGCTCTCGCACGTGCTCTCGGGCCAGCCCTTCGTGCTCTCGCGCGAGTACAACTTCCTGCTCGGCGCGGACGAATCCCTGCCCTTCGGCATCGCCGACGCCGCCCGCTCCTACGAGCAGGACACCGTGGCCTACTGGCGCCAGTGGACGCAGCGCCTGGCGGTGCCGCTCGAATGGCAGGACGCCGTGATCCGCGCGGCGATCACGCTCAAGCTCTCGCTCTACGAGGACACGGGCGCGATCGTCGCGGCGATGACCACCAGCATCCCCGAATCCGCGCACAGCGGCCGCAACTGGGACTACCGCTACTGCTGGCTGCGCGATGCCTTCTTCGTCGTGCGCGCGCTCAACAGCCTCTCCGAGACGGCCACGATGGAGGACTACCTGCGCTGGCTGAGCAACGTGGTGGTGGAGGCGAGCGACGGCCACATCCAGCCGCTCTACGGCATCGGCCTGGAGCGCGAACTGCCCGAGCACTTCGTGCCGCAGCTCGCCGGCTACCGCGGCATGGGCCCGGTGCGCGCGGGCAACCAGGCGGCGGAGCACTTCCAGCACGACGTGTACGGCAACATCGTGCTCGGCGCGGCCCAGGCCTTCCACGACCAGCGCCTGCTGCATGCGGCCGGCCCGGCCGAATTCGCGCGCATGGAGCAGATCGGCGAGCTGGCCGTGAAGGTGTACGGCACGCCCGACGCCGGCATGTGGGAGCTGCGCACGCGCGCCAGGGTGCACACCTCCTCCGCGCTCATGAGCTGGGCGGCCTGCGACCGGCTGGCCAAGATCGCGGAAAGCCTGCAGCTGCCCGACCGCGCCGAGTACTGGCACGGCCATGCGCGTCGCATGAAGGACGAGATCCTCGAGAAATCCTGGAGCGAGAAGCGCCAGGCGTTCGCCGAGAGCTTCGGCGGCAACGAACTGGACGCGAGCGTGCTGCTCATGGCCGAAGTCGGCCTGATCGACCCGCGCGATCCGCGCTTCGTGAGCACCGTGGACGCGATGGAGCAGACGCTCTGCGACGGTCCCTACATGCGCCGCTATGAAGCCGCGGACGATTTCGGCAAGCCCGACACCGCCTTCAACATCTGCACCTTCTGGCGCATCGACGCGCTCGCGCGCATCGGCCGCCGCGCCCAGGCCCGCGAGATCTTCGAGGCTATGCTCGCGGCGCGCAACCCGCTCGGGCTGCTGTCGGAAGATACGCATGCGGAGACCGGAGAGATGTGGGGCAACTTCCCGCAGACGTATTCCATGGTCGGCATCATCAATGCCGCGATGCGCCTCTCGGCGCCCTGGGACAGCGTGATCTGACGCCCCCCAGGATTGAACAACAAGGAATTCCCATGAGCCGACTCGTCGTCATCTCCAACCGCATCGCCGATCCCCGCAAACCCGCCGCCGGGGGCCTGGCCGTGGCCCTGGGCGAGACGCTGAGCCGCACGGGCGGCATGTGGTTCGGCTGGAGCGGCACGATCGCCGAGGACGGCGTTCCCGGCGAGGGCAAGCTGCAGACCCGGCAGGCCGGCAGCGTGACACTGGCCACGGTGGATCTGTGCCAGGAAGACCACGACAGCTACTACGCGGGCTACAGCAACAGCGTGCTGTGGCCGGTGTTCCATTACCGGCTGGATCTGGCGGACTTCAACGCGGGGTATATCTCGGGCTACCGGCGCGTGAACCAGATGTTCGCGCGCAAGCTGCTGCCGCTGCTGAAGGACGACGACATCCTGTGGGTGCACGACTACCACCTGATCCCGCTCGCGGCAGAGCTGCGCGCGCTCGGCTGCAAGCAGCGCATCGGCTTCTTCCTGCACATCCCCGTGCCGCCGCCGCTCATCATGGCCGCGATCCCGCAGCACGAATGGCTCATGCGCTCGCTGTTCGCCTACGACCTCGTGGGCCTGCAGAGCGAGGCCGACGTCTCGCACTTCACGCAGTACCTGCGCACCGAAGGCGGCGCCGAGAGCGTGGGGCCGCAGCGCCTGCGCGCCTTCGGCGGCACGGTGCAGGTGGGAGCCTTCCCGATCGGCATCGACGTGGACGAGTTCGCGCGCCTCACCGCAGCGCCCGACGCGGTGCAGACGCACGAGGCGATGAAGAACGAATATTCGCGCCGCCGCCTGCTCATGGGCATCGACCGGCTGGACTACTCCAAGGGCATCCCGCAGCGCGTGCGCGCCTTCCGCGAACTGCTCGCGCGCTATCCCGAGAACCAGCACAGCGCCACGCTGATCATGATCGCCTCGCCCACGCGCGACAGCGTGAACGCCTATGCCGACCTGCGGCACGAGCTGGAAGGCCTGTGCGGCGCCATCAACGGCGACCATGGCGACCTGGACTGGATGCCCGTGCGCTACATCCACCGCACGGTGGCCCGCAAGCGCGTGCCGGGCCTGTGCCGCGCCGCCGCCGTGGGCCTGGTCACGCCGCTGCGCGACGGCATGAACCTCGTGGCCAAGGAATACGTGGTGGCGCAGGACCCGGAAGACCCGGGCGTGCTCGTGCTCTCGCGCTTCGCGGGCGCGGCCGAGCAGCTCAAGGAAGCCCTGCTCGTGAACCCCTACGACACCCAGGGCATGGCCGACTGCATCCAGACCGCCCTGCGCATGCCGCTCGAAGAGCGCCAGCAGCGCCACCGGGCCCTGCTGGAGCGCATCCGCCGGCAGGACATCCACTGGTGGCGGCGCACCTTCCTGGAAGCGCTGGAGAAGTCGCAGGACTGAGGCCACGCGCCCGGCACACGGTCCACGGCACAATGCGCGCATGGCCCAGGGCAAACGCATCTCCGCAGACATCGCCGACGACGCGCTGGAGGCGATCCGCGCCTTGGGCGCAGCGGCCAGGCAGGCCCGCCTCGCGGCGGGTGACGGCCAGGCCGCCGCCGCGGCGCGCCTCGGGGTGCACGTGCAGACGATCGGCCGCATCGAATCGGGCGAGCCCGGCGTCGCCATCGGGCACGTCGTGGGAATGCTGGCGCTTTACGGGGCCACGGTGGCCTGCCCGGGCTCCGGCGCTTCCTGACGTCCGGGCGGCACTCTTCCTTCGGGCACCTTCGCGGCCACGCCGCCCGCCACCGGGCACTGCGCGTCCGCTCCTGGTCGCTCCTGTCCGCCGCTACACGCGCCTCAACCGGCCATGGCCAGCGCCGCGTAATCCCCGACCTGGTGGCCCAGCCCCGCGGGCACCAGCTGCACGCCGCCGGTGAGCGCGGGCAGGTGGCCCGACACCTGGGCCTGCAGGCGGGGCAGCAGGAATTCGTGGTGGTGCAGGAACACGCTGCCGCCCACGCTGATGCGCTGCAGATCCAGGATCGCGACCAGGTTGTAGAGCATGCGCCCGAGCACGCGGCACATCTGCTCGACGGCTTCCAGCGCCTGGGCATCGCCCGCGCGCGCATCGCCGATCAGGGTGCCGGCGTCGCGGCCCCAGCGCCGGGGAATCGCGTTGCCCGCGACCAGCGATTCCACGTCGGCCACGTTGCCGCAGCCGCAGGTGGCATCCTGCGGACCGTCGCTGGAGAAACTGTGGCCCGCGTGGCCCGCATTGCCGTTCTTGCCGCGCAGCACCATGCCGTCCACGCACAGGCCCACGCCGACCCCGGTGCTCCAGGTGACGTAGGCGCAGTGGTCCAGCCCCTGCAGCGCGCCCCAGCGGCGCTCGGCCACGAGGGCGGCCACGGCATCGTTCTGCACGTTCACGTTCTGCAGCACCTCGGCCAGCGGCGCCTGCAGGGGGATGCGCGTCCAGTCGTTGGGCAGCAGGCTGCGGTCGGCGCCGGGCAGCCCGCCGCAGATGTTGGGCGTGGACACCTCGACCATGCCGTCCTGCAGCAGGAAGGGCCCGCAGCACGCCACGCCGGTCGACTGCAGCTGGTCGCGGGCGATGCCCACCTCGGCGCAGGCCGCATCCACCATGCGCAGCGCCTGGCGCGCCAGCGCATCGGGCGCGCCCTCCTTCACGGTCGGCTCGCTGCGGCGCGCCACCAGCGCGGCCCGGTCGGTCCCCGCGGGCGCCAGCGCCACCGCGATCTTCGTTCCCCCAATGTCGATACAAGCTCTCATCGCCACCTCGGTCGCTCGGAAAAAAAAGCACCGCGCAGCCGGGGAACCCGGCCTCGTGTGCGCGGTGCAGGTCGAAGGGAGAGTATGGACGCTTCGCGGCGGTCCGGCGTGTAGGTCGGCAGCGCCCGGCCACCCATGGGCCATGGCCTGCACACCACCGGCCCCGTTGCGGAGCATCGGAAGAACGGCCCCGGGGAGCGGGCCCGCATGGACCCCGACCACCCCCTGCCCAGGTGTTATCTTCGAAGGCGCACGCGGGATTGCGCCGACCGCACGCTCCCATCTGACCTGAATTTTGGAACGCCGTGACACTTGAACTTCTGGGCGCCTTCGGCAAGAGCTTTCTCTTCGTGGTGGCCGCGCTGCTGCCGATCGTGAACCCGGCCGCCACGGCGCCCATCTTCCTGGGCCTGACCGAGGGGGCATCGCCGGCCACGCGCGCGCTGCTGGCGCGCCGCATCGCGCGCAACATGTTCTGGCTGCTGCTGGGAGCCATGCTGGTCGGCTCCTACGTGCTGGATTTCTTCGGCATCTCGCTGCCCATCGTGCGCGTGGGGGGCGGCATGATCGTGGCGGCGACGGCCTGGCGATTGCTGACGACCACGCAGGCCACGGTGGACAGCCGCACCGAACTGGCCGAGAGCTTCACGACCGACATGGCGCGGCGCCAGGCTTTCTACCCGCTCACCTTTCCCGTAAGCTGCGGGCCCGGCTCGATCGCGGCGGCCATCACCGTCGGCGTGTCGCTGGCCGACGCGCGGCTGTCGCTGTCCCTGGCGCGGATGGGAGGCGGCGTGCTGGCGCTGCTGTCCGTCGCCGTGCTGCTGTACTTCGCCTTCCGCTATGCACTGCAGCTGCTCAAGCCGCTCGGCGAGGCCGGCACGGTGATCTTCCTGCGGTTGTCGGCGTTCATCCTGCTGTGCCTGGGCGTGCAGATCGTCTGGGACGGCGTGTACGAGCTGGGCGTCGGGATGCTGCGCGACGGGATGCTGCCGATGAGTTCCTGAGCGAACGTCAGAGCGAATAGCCCAGCATCATCGCCACGCCCGGCTCCTTGTTCGGCCGGCTGAAGCTCTCGCGCGTGAGGCGGCCGACGGGGATGGACAGCTGATCGGTCATGAACCACTTGCGGTAGATGGGGTCGATCTCACGGCTGGCGTACAGCCTGCCGAGCGTGCGGTCCACCACGGCCATGAGCGCCGTGTCGTTCTTGCGCGCCATGATCGCGTAGGGCTCCACCGAGAGCACGAAGTTGCTGAGCACCAGGGCATCCTGGGCCTTGTTGCGCGCGGCCAGGCCGAGCAGCAGCGAATCATCCTGCGCGAAGGCCTTCACCGTGCCGGCGCGCAGGGCCTTGAACGCGTCGTCGTTGTTGTCGAACACCTTCACGGTGGCCTTCACCTCGCTCACCGTGAGCTGCGCCATCAGCTTCTCGGAGGTGGCGCCCTTGCTCACGGCCACGGTCATGCCCGCCAGATCCTGCACCGTGTCCGCCTTCGTGCCCTTGGGTACCAGCACGCGGATGCCCGCGACGAACATCGTGGGCCCGAAGGCCACGCGCTCCTGGCGCGCCTTGGTGTTGGTGGTGGAGCCGCACTCGAGGTCGATCTCGCCGGATTCCAGCTTGGGGATGCGCTCGGAGCCGCTCACCGTGCGGTATTTGACGTCGAGGTCCTTGAGCTTGAGCGTGCTCTTGATCTCCTCGACGACCGCAAGGCACAGGTCCACCGAGTAGCCCGCGGGTTTGCCGCCGTTCTGGGCATCGACGAAGGAGAACGGCCACGCCGACTCGCGCACGCCGAGGGTGATGGCGCGCGTCTGGTGGATGCGGGCCATCGTGTCGGCGGGCGCCTGCGCGGATGCGGGGGCGGGAGCGGAAAGGGCGAAGGAGGCCGCGGCGAGCGCCAGCAGTCGGATGAGGCGGCAGGTCATGGGAGCAACCGGGTGGGTGAGGGAAATGAAAGGGTGCGGGAGCAAGGGGAGGCCGTCGGAGCCGCGATGCAATGACTGTGCCGGGGGAAGGCGCCGTGCACGTGACGCCCCTTCCGCATTCACAGCCACTTGGCGATCAGGCTGGCGGCGGCGCTCAGCAGCAGGGTGCTGGCCAGGGGAATGTTCCATTCGCGCCCCAGGATGTGGAACTGGAAATCCCCGGGCAGGCGCCCCACGCCGAGCCTGCGCAGGAACGGTGCCAGGCCCTGGATCAGCACCAGGGCGAGGAAGACGACGATCAGCCAGCGCAGCATGCGGCGAGTGTAGGTGCTGAGCCCCCGCGCCTGGCTACCGTACGTCGGGCCGCCGGCCGCCTGTCATCCGCGGTTTCCGCCTGAAGGAATCACGGTCCGCTCCGCGCCCCTGGATTCAGCGCTGCACGCCCCAGCGCCGCACCGTCAGCCGCTCCAGCGTCTGGAACCCCAGGCCCTCCACCAGCAGGCCGATCAGAACCACCAGCACGAGGCCAGCGAACACCTTGTCGGTGTAGAGCTCGTTGCGGTTCTGGAAGATGTACCAGCCCAGGCCTCCCTGGCCCGACGAGGCGCCGAACACCAGCTCGGCCGCGATCAGCGTGCGCCAGGCGAAGGCCCAGCCGATCTTCAGGCCGGAGAGGATGGCGGGCAGCGCGGCCGGCACGAGGATCTGCAGCACGTAGCGGATGCCGGTGAGACCGTAGTTGCGCCCGGCCATGCGCAGCGTCTCCGGCACGGCCTGGAAGCCCGCATAGGTGTTGAGCGCCAGCGGCCACAGCACCGAATGGACCAGCACGAAGACGAGGCTGCCCTGCCCCAGCCCGAACCACAGCAGCGCCAGCGGCAGCAGCGCGATGGCCGGCAGCGGATTGAACATGGAGGTGAGCGTGCCCAGCAGGTCGCGCCCGAACTGCGTGGACACGGCCAGGGTGGTCAGCACGAAGGCGCCCGCTATGCCGGCGAGGTAGCCCTTGAGCAGCACCGACAGCGAGAGGGCCGTCTTCGCCACCAGCTCGCCCGACGCCAGGCCCTCGCCCAGCGCCCGCGCGGTCTGCAGGAAGGTGGGCAGCAGCAGGTCGTTGTCCTGCCAGCGCGCGGCCAGCTCCCACAGCACGGCCAGCACCGCCAGGATGGCGAGGCGGCGCACGATACCCTGCTGCCACACGCGGGTGGCCCAGGGCAGCGGACGCTCGGGGGCGATACCGTCCAGCGGCGGCAGCCCATGTTCGACGTCCGGCCGGAAGGGCGGCTCGCGGCGGCCGGCCGCGGCGGCCACGGCATGGAGCGCCGCGGGATGGAGGGAGGTCGGCTGGGTCATACGGCGATCCGGAAAGGCAGCAGATGGCCGGCGGGCGGTCGCCGCGCTGGCACGGCGTTCTGGGCGCCCGCGCATCCGGACGCGGCCGCATCGCCCGCTTCCGGGGCGGGCTCGTCGAACAGCAGGCGGTGGATGCGCTGCGCCGTGGCCTGGAATGCGGCACCGCCCAGGCTGTTCAGACCGAACTGGTGGCTGTTGATCTCGGCGCGCAGCCGGCCCGGGTGGGGCGAGAGGATGGCGACGCGGCTGCCCACCACCAGGGCCTCTTCGATCGAGTGGGTGACGAAGATCAGCGTGAAGCGGAACTCCTCCCACAGGGCCAGCAGCTCTTCCTGCATGCGGCGGCGCGTGAGCGCGTCCAGCGCGGCGAAGGGCTCGTCCATCAGCAGCACGCGCGGCTGCATGGCGAGGGCGCGGGCGATGGCCACGCGCTGCTTCATGCCGCCCGAGAGCTGGTGCGGATGCACGTCGGCGAACTTCGAGAGGCCCACCTTGTCGAGGTAGAGCGCCGCGCGCCCGGCGGCTTCGGCGCGGCCCGTGCGGCGCGCGGCGAGCAGCGGGAACATCACGTTCTCGCGCACCGTCTTCCAGGGCGGCAGCTGGTCGAACTCCTGGAAGACGACGACGCGGTCCGGGCCGGGCTTCGTCACCGCCTGGCCGTCCAGCAGGATGCGCCCTTCGCTGGGCGCGATGAAGCCCGCGATGGACTTGAGCAATGTGGACTTGCCGCAGCCCGAGGCGCCGAGCAGCACCAGCCGCTCGCCCTCGTGCACGTCGAAGCCCACGCGGTGCGTGGCCCGCACCGCGCGCTGCGGCGTGCGGTAGTCGATGCTCACGCCGTCCACGCGCAGCAGCGGCGGCGGAGAGACGGAGTGCGGCCGGGCCGGCCCGGCCCCGGGAGCGGGAGCGGGCACCGACGCGAGCGCACGCGGGGGCGATGGCGCGCGCGGCAGCGCGGTCACGGCCGGTCCGTCGTCCGCGCCGCGGGGCTCCGCCCAGAGGCCGCCGCCCCCCATCTCGTCCTGCACCCGCGCCAGCAGCGCGGAAGAAAAGCTTCCCATGCGTTTCATGCTGCGCTCTCCGAAAGTCGCCGCCGGTCAGCTGCCGCGTGCGGTCAACGCGTCGTCGAAGAAGTAGTCCTTGAGCGCTTCCGGCTTGTGCTTGATCGCGCCCACGCGGTGCAGGAACCGGCCCAGGCCGAGCGTGTTCTCGGGCTGCACCTTGAACTGCACCTCGGGGTTCTGGATGATCTTGAGCAGCAATGCACGGTCGGTCTTCGCGCCCGTCACTTTCAGGTAGATGTCGGCGGCCTTCTCGGGATTGGCGGCGACGAACCGGGCCGCGTCATGCAGCCCGGCGAGGAAGGCCTGGTAGGTCTTGGGGCTCTCCTGGCGGAACTTCTCGGTGGCGTAGAGCACCGTGGCGGAGGCGGGGCCGCCCAGCACGTCGTAGGAATTGAGCACGATGCGGGCATTCGGGTTGCCGGCCAGCTCCTGCTCCTGGAACGGCGGATTGCCGAAATGGCCGGTGATCTCGGTGCCGCCCTTGATGATCGCCGCGGCCGCATCGGGATGCGGCACGGCGACCTGGAGCCTGTCGAGCCGGTTGAACTCCTTGTCGCCCCAGAGCCTGGCGGAGGCGAACTGCAGCACGCGCGATTGCACCGACACGCCCACCGCGGGCACCGCGATGCGGTCCTTGTCGGTGAAGTCGGCGATCGTCTTCACGGCCGGGTTGTTGCTGACGAGGTAGTAGGGAAAGTTGCCGAGCGAGGCCACGCCCTTGACGTTCTGGCGCCCGCGCGTGCGGTCCCACAGCGTGAAGAGCGGCCCCACGCCGGCCCCGGCGATGTCGATGCTGCCCGAGAGCAGCGCATCGTTCACCGCGGAACCGCCCGAGAGCTGGAGGAATTCGACCTGGATGTCCACGCCCGCCGCCTTGCCGTGCTTCTCGATCAGCTTCTGGTCCTGCGCCACGTTGAGCAACAGGTAGACGATGCCGAACTGCTGGGCGATGCGCAACCTGCCTTCCTCGGCCCGGGCGATGCCGGGGGCCGCCAGGCCCGCGGCCATGACGCCGGCCGCCGTGGCGAGGGTGGCTGCCTTGCGCACGAAGGCGCGGCGCAGGGGGGAGACAGCGGTGGGACGGGAACGTGGCATGAGGGAGGTCTTCCGATGGGTCTGAAATGGGAGGGCGCGCAGCGCCACAGGGGAGTTCCCGCTCTACAAGGGGAGATCCCCCTCCACGGTGGTGCGGTAGAGCTTTCGGCGCTCGCTGTCCGGCGTGCCCGCGGCCAGGTGCTGCACGGAGCGGTTGTCCCAGAACACCAGGTCGTGCGGCCACCACACGTGGCGGTAGACGAGCTCGGGGCGGATGGCCGCGGCGAAGAGTTCGGCCAGCAGCGCCCGGCTCTCGTCCTCGGGCAGGCCGACGATGCGGGTGGTGAAGTGCTCGTTCACGAACAGCGCGCGGCGCCCCGTCTCCGGGTGCGTGCGCACCACGGGGTGGACGGCGGGCGCCACCTCGGCGATCTGCGCGGGCGTGAGCGCGGGGCGCCAGGGATTGCGCGCGCGCAGTTCCTCGTACTTGGCCAGGTAGCTGTGCTCCGCCCGCAGCGGGCCGATCACGCGCCGCAGGGCCGCGGGCAGCGCGTCGTAGGCGGCGTGCTGGTCGGCGAACAGCGTATCGCCGCCCTCGCCGGGCAATTCCTGCGCATGCAGCAGCGAGCCCAGGCTCGGCCGCTCCTTGTACGACAGGTCCGAATGCCAGAAGTGGCCGGCATCGCCCAGCCCGATCGGCTGGCCGCTCGCGTCCTTGATGTTGGAGACGACGAGGATTTCCGGATGGTCCGCCAGCTGGAAGTTCTTCAGCACGTGGATCTGCAGCGGCCCGAAGCGGCGGCTGAAATCGATGTGCTGGCGCGGCGTGATGCGCTGGTCGCGGAACACCACCACGTGGTGGTCGAGGTGCGCCCGGTGCAGGCGGGCGAAGTCCGCGTCGCCGAGCGGTCGCGACAGGTCCAGCCCCAGCACCTCGGCGCCCAGCGGCGCGCCGGGCAACGGCCGGATCTCGAAGCCTTGCGGCGGCGCGTCGGCCTGCGGCGGCAGGAATGCTTCGGTGGCATGGGACAGGACTGCGGACATGGCGGTGGACCTCCTGGATGGGATGTCCGTCCACTCTATGCAGGAGCGCTCATGCCGGGAACGAATCGTTCCTCAGTTGTTTACTACCAAAACAGCTAAGCGCCCCGGGCCCGCTGCGGCCCGGCCCGCGCTACAGCCGGTGCGTGCGGTCCCCGCGCGTGAAACCGATCGGCGTCCAGCCGGGCACGCCCGCGCCCACGGCCAGCACCTTGAAGAGCTCGCCCATCTCGTGCTCCATCATGAGCTTGGCGGCCTGCGCGCGCTCCGCCTGCGGCAGCGGCTCCAGCAGGGAGAGCAGGCCGCAGTTGATGAGGAAATGCGCCTGCGTGGTGTAGCCCAGAACGTCCAGCCCCGCCTCCTGCGCGGCCACGGCCATGGCGGTGAAGTTGACGTGCGCGGTGATGTCCTTCGCGCCCACGTCGGCGAGCGGATCGGAATCGACCTGGTGGGCCCGGTGGCACACCAGCGTGCCCATGTGGCGCTGCGGGTGGTAGTACTCGGCCTCGGGGAAGCCGTAATCGATCAGGAAGGCCGCGCCGCGCGCCAGGCGCTGCCCGAGCATGCGCAGGAAGCCCTCGCCCTGCGCGTGGATCTCGGTCAGGTAGTCCTGCGGGCCTTCGGGCTCGATGGGCGGGCGCAGCGCGGTGGGACGGTCTTCCCAGGCGAAGCGGGGTTCGCCACCGTCACCAGGTTCCACGGCCACGCCGCGCTCGTGCCATGTGCCGCTTTCCGCGCCGCCGTGGCGGGCCAGCAGTTGCACCGGCATGGCGTCGAGCACCTCGTTGCCCACCACCACGCCCTCGATGCGCTCCGGCAGGGCCTGGGCCCACTGCACGCGGTCGCCCCAGGGCGCGAGCCGCTCGCGCTGGCGTTCCCGCAGGCTGCCCGACAGGTCCACGATGGTGTAGCGGCGCACACGGTCGCCCAGCGCCTCCAGCAGTTGCGCGGCGAGCGCGCCGGAGCCGGCGCCGAACTCCCACACGTCGTGCGTGCCCGTGGCGTCCAGCGCGTCCTGCACCTGCCGTGCCAGCGCCCGGCCGAACACGGGAGAGAGTTCCGGCGCGGTCACGAAGTCGCTGCCCGACTGCGGCAGGGTGCCGAATTTCGGGAGCGCGTTGGCGTAGTAGCCCAGGCCCGGCGTGTAGAGGGCCCGTTCCATGAACCGGTCGAAACCGATCCAGCCGCCGGCCTCGGCGATACCATCGGCGATGCGCCGGGCCAGGGCGCTCGATAAACTGGGGTGCTGTTCTGTCGTCGTCACGGCCCGATTGTCCCCCATGCCCTCCTCTCCTTCTCCCCGTACCGTGCTGGTCACCGGCGCCGCCCGGCGCCTCGGCCGCGAGATCGCCCTGGCGCTCGCCGCCGCGGGCTGGCGCGTGGCCGTGCATTACCGCGGCTCGCGCGAGGACGCCCTGCGCACGGCCGCCGACTGCGCCGCGCTCACCCCGGGCAGCACCGCCTTCGATGCGGACTTCCACGACGAAGCCGCCGTGCGCGCCCTGCTGCCGCGGGTGGCAGAGGCGCTCGGCACGGTGGATGCCGTGGTCAACAGCGCGTCGCTCTTCGAGCACGACGACGCGGCCAGTTTCGGATTCACGGCCCTCGAGAAGCACCTGCGCAGCAACACCGCCGCGCCGATCCTGCTGGCGCAGGCGCTGCATGCGCACCTGGCCACGCGCGGCGGCGCACAAGCCCGCCCTCCGCAGGGCGTGGTCGTGAACCTGCTCGACCAGAAGCTCTGGAACCCGAATCCCGATTTCCTGAGCTACACGCTCTCCAAGGCCGCGCTCGAATCGGCCACCACCCTGCTCGCCCAGGCCCTGGCGCCGCGCGTGCGCGTGGTGGGCGTGGCGCCCGGCCTCACGCTCACGAGCCACATGCTGTCCGACGAGAAGTTCCGCGAGTTGCACCGCCAAAGCCCGCTGGGCCGCTCCTCCACGCCCGAGGACGTGGCCTCGGCCGTGCGCTTCGCGCTGGAGAACCGCTCGATCACCGGCACCACGCTGCTGGTGGACGGCGGCCAGCACCTGATGCGCTTCGAGCGCGACTTCTCGCTCATGTGAGGCGCGGCGCGCAGGCCCCGCACCCCTCCTTCATTCATCGCTTTTTCTTCCAGCCACCATGCCCAACCACCCCGACGGCGGCCTCCAGATCCTCACGCTCACCGGTTTGCGCTTCGACGCCAACCTGGGCATCCTCGACCACGAGAAGACCGCGCCCCAGCCCATCCAGGTCGATGCCGAACTGAACCAGGGCCGCCAGCCGCTGCTGCCGCACGACGACGACATCGGGCACGTGCTGGATTACCGCAAGGTGCGCCAGATCATCATCGACGAATGCACGGCCGAGCACGTGAACCTGCTGGAGAGCCTGATCGGCAAGCTCACGCGCCGGCTGATGCAACTGCCCGGCGTGCTTGGCGTGCGCGTGAAGATCGCCAAGCTCGAAATCTTCGACGACTGCGAAGTGGCGATCCGGATGGAGTGCGGGGAGTGGTGACCCCGGCAGCCCGACCTTCAGCAGCAGCGCCCGATGCGCCCCTTGCCCCCATAGCGCGCATCCTGCCGGTCGCGGAAGAATTCCGCATAGCTCATCACCGGCTCGCCGGGATGGGTGCGCTCCTGGTGGCTCAGGTAGGCGTCGTAGTCGGGCAGGCCCACCATGAGTCGCAGCGATTGCGCGAGGTAGCGCCCGCCCGTGGCGACGGCCTGCACGGCGTCCCGCGCAGCCTGCAGCGGCCGGCCCGCGGCGCTGGCGCCGCTGCCATCGGCCGCCGGTTTCACCGCGCGCCCTCCGGCAGGGCCTCGAACGGCGTTTCCTGCGCGGTGGGCCGGTTGGCGGCGCGGGCCTGCAGGCAGGCACGCACGCTGTAGACCAGCACGCTCAGCACCACGAAGATGAACAGCGCGCACAGCCCGGCGTTGATGCGGTCGTTGAGCACGATGCGCGACATGGCCTCGGCCGTCTTGGCCGGCGCGATCACGGTGCCCTGGGCGATGCCTTCGGCATATTTGGCGGCGTGCGACAGAAAGCCGATCTTCGGGTCGGCCGAGAAGATCTTCTGCCAGCCGGCCGTGAGCGTGCAGGCCAGCAGCCAGGCGGCCGGCGCGATGGTCACCCAGGCGAAGCGCTCGCGCTTCATGCGGAACAGCACCACGGTGCCCAGCATCAGCGCCACGGCGGCCAGCATCTGGTTGGAGATGCCGAACAGCGGCCACAGCGTGTTGATGCCGCCCAGCGGATCGACCACGCCCTGGTAGAGGAAGTAGCCCCAGGCACCCACGCACAGCGCCGTGGCCACCAGGTTGGCAGGCAGCGAATCGGTGCGCTTCAAGGCCGGCACGAAGCTGCCCAGCAGGTCCTGCAGCATGAAGCGGCCCGCGCGCGTGCCGGCGTCCACGGCCGTGAGGATGAACAGCGCCTCGAACAGGATCGCGAAGTGGTACCAGAAGGCCATCATGGCCGGCCCGCCCACCACCTGGTGCAGGATGTGCGCCATGCCCACCGCGAGCGTCGGCGCGCCGCCGGCACGGCCCAGGATGGTGTGCTCGCCCACGTCCCTGGCGGTCTGCACCAGCATGTCGGGCGTGATCACGAAGCCCCAGGTGGAGAGCGTCTGCGCCACGGCCTCGGGCGTGCTGCCCACCAGCGCCGCGGGGCTGTTCATCGCGAAGTAGATGCCGGGGTTGATGCACGAGGCGGCCACCAGCGCCATCACGGCGACGAAGGATTCGGCCAGCATGCCGCCGTAGCCGATGTAGCGGGCGTGGGTCTCGTTCTCCAGCATCTTGGGCGTGGTGCCCGAGGAGATCAGCGCGTGGAAGCCCGACACCGCGCCGCAGGCGATGGTGATGAAGAGGAACGGGAACAGGCTGCCCGCCCAGACCGGGCCGTTGCCCTGCGCGAACTGCGTGATCGGCGGCATCTCCAGCGTGGGCGCCACCACCACGATGCCGATCGCCAGCGCCACGATGGTGCCGATCTTCAGGAAGGTCGAGAGGTAGTCGCGCGGCGCGAGCAGCAGCCACACCGGCAGCGAGGCGGCGACGAAGCCGTAGCCGATCAGCATCCAGGTGAGCGTGGTGCCCGAGAAGGTGAACATCGGCCCCCAGGTGGGGTGCGCGGCCACGGCCTGCCCGCCGAAGATCGCGGCCATCAGCAGCACGAAGCCGATGACGGAGACTTCCGCGATGCGGCCCGGGCGCAGGAAGCGCAGGTACACGCCCATGAACAGCGCCACGGGAATGGTCGCCGCCACGGTGAACGCGCCCCAGGGCGATTCGGCCAGCGCCTTCACCACGATCAGCGCCAGCACGGCCAGGATGATGATCATGATCATGAAGGTGCCGAAGAGCGCGATCAGCCCCGGCACGGTGCCCATCTCCTGCTTGACCAGGTCGCCCAGCGAGCGGCCGTCGCGCCGCGTGGAGATGAAGAGCACGATGAAATCCTGCACCGCCCCGGCGAACACCACACCCGCCAGCAGCCACAAGAGGCCCGGCACGTAGCCCATCTGCGCGGCCAGCACCGGCCCCACCAGCGGCCCCGCGCCCGCGATGGCGGCGAAGTGGTGGCCGAACAGCACGTGCTTGTTGGTGGGCACGTAGTCCAGCCCGTCGTTGTGGCGCCAGGCCGGCGTGGAGCGCCGGGCGTCCAGCCCCAGCACGCGCTGGGCGATGAACAGGCTGTAGTAGCGGTAGGCGATCAGATAGACGCAGACCGCCGCGACGACGATCCAGAGCGCGCTGACGGCCTCGCCGCGCGTCAGCGCGACGGTGCCGAGCGCCCAGGCGCCGAGCACGGCGATGCAGAGCCACGCCAGGTGGCGGCGGATGAGGGGCATGGGATATGTCTCCTGGATGCGGGAAGGGCCCCGGTGGTCCGGGGGCAGGCCAGTATCCCGGCCGGGGGTGGCGCGCGCATCCGCCCTCCCACGTAGGCGGCCCGGGTGGAATTTCGTAAGGGACAACCCTCTCGGTGTTTACCCGGATCGAACTCCCATGGGGCCCGGAGCCGCATCCCACGGCCCCCGCTCCGGACCCGCTCGCACTCTCAGCGACCGGCGCCGAATTCCTTCGCGTGCTCCACCGCATAGCGGATCAGCTCCGCCAGGCTGCCCAGCTCCAGCCGCCGGCGGATGTTCTGCCGGTGCGCCTCCACCGTGCGCACGCTCAGCCCGAGGTCGCCCGCGATCTGCTTGCTCGACGCGCCGCGGCCCAGCGCCGCCAGGATCTCGCTCTCTCGCGGCGTGAGCAGCGGCTTGGGCGCCTGGTTGCGGAAGAGCCGCTGGGACACCGCGGGGCTCAGGAAGGTGCCTCCCGCGGCCACCGCCTCCAGCGCCGCGACCAGCTCCGAGGCCGGCGCATCCTTCAGCACATAGCCGCAGGCGCCCACCTGCAGGGCGCGCTGCACGTACTCGGGGTTGTCGTACATGCTGAGCATCAGCACCCGCGGCGCGGGGCCGCGCGCCAGCAGCCGGGCGGCGCAGTCCAGCCCGCTCACGTCCTTCATGCCCACATCCATGAGCACCATGTCGGGCGCCAGCCGGGCGATCTGCGCCTCGGCCTCGTCGGCGCTCGCGGCCTCGCCCACGATGCGCACCCACGGCAGGCTGCCCAGGCGCGCGCGCAGGCCGTCGCGCACCAGCGCGTGGTCGTCCACGAGGAACAGGCGGACCGGGCGGTCCAGGGGGGCGGGCGTGGCGGCGGTCATGCGGCCCCCATCCTATCCGGGTGTACCTCGGCCACGACGCGCGTGCCCCCGGGCCCCGACCGCACCTGCAGCCGTCCGCCGATGCCCTCCATGCGCTCATGCATGTTGCGCAGGCCGATGCCGCGCCGCGGGTCGCGCTGCAGCGCGGCGGGATCGAAGCCCCGGCCGTCGTCGCGCACCTCCAGCTGCACGCCGCCACCCACGCATTCGAGCGTGACGTGCACCTGCCGCGCCTGCGCATGCTTGCGCACGTTGGTGAGCGCCTCCTGCGCCACGCGGAACAGCGCGGTGGTGACGTCCTGCGGCAGCGGCTCCGGCGGCTGGGCGACGTCGGCGAACGCCGTCACAGGCCCGTGCTCGCCGAACGCGCGCGCCAGGTGCTCCAGCGCGGCCGGCAGCCCCAGCGTGTCGAGCAAGGCCGGCCGCAGCTCGTGCGACAGGCGCCGCACTTCGCCCAGCGCCTCGTTCAGGTGCCGCAGCGCGATCGCGAGGGTGGGCGGCGCCGGGCGCTCGCGCTCGATGTCCTCCACCGCCGATTCGATCAGCAGCTTGGCCGAGACCAGCGTCTGGCTGGTGCCGTCGTGCAGCTCCCGCGCCAGGTGCCCGCGCTCCTCCTCCTGCGACTGCACCACGCGGCGCGCCAGCAGCCGCATCCGCGCCTCGGACGTGCGGTGCTCGCTGAGGTTGAGCAGCAGCCCGCAGGCACTGATCGCCGCCAGGCCCAGGGCCGCGAAGCCGGCGATCCACCACATGGTGGCCCCCACGTTGGAGCCCACCTGCCGCTCCAGCCCCGCCTGCGTGGCCTCGATGTCGTCGAGGTAGAGGCCCGTGCCCACCATCCAGTTCCAGTGCGGCAGGGCCGTGACGTAGCCGAGTTTCGGCGCGAGCTGCCCGCCGAGCGACGGCTTGGGCCACGAATACTCCACGAAGCCGCCGCCGGCCTGCGCCTGCGCGATGAGCTGCTGGATGGTCGGCCGCCCCTGCGGATCGCGCAGATCCCAGAGCATCCGGCCCACGAGCTCCGGCTGGCGCGAGTGCATGAGCGAGCGGCCCTGCAGGTCATAGACGAAGAAATAGCCGTCGCTGCCGTAGTCCAGCGCGGCGAGGCGGCGGATCGCCTCTTCGCGCGCTTTCGGATCGTCGCCGCCGGCCTCGTAGAGCGGGCGCACGGTGCTCACGGCCAGGTCCACATAGCTGCGCAGCTCGCTGCGGCGCTGCTGCAGGTAGGACTGCTCCACCAGCGCGCGCTCGCGCCGCGCGAGGTCTTCCGCCTGGTGGCGCACCAGCGCCATCACCAGCGCCAGGGTGATGAGCAGCGGCACCACGGCCAGCGCCACGATCTTCGTGCGCAGGCGGGCCGCCGGGTCGGCGCCCGGGCCCGCGCCCGCCTCCGTGCCCATGTCCGTGTCCTTACCGGACGGTGATTGCTTGCCTGTTTCCATGGGTCTCCCACAGCGGCCCCGCCGCGCCGGCGCGGAGGGTCGATCCCCCCGCCCAGGCGTTCCCGCTCTAAAATCCGGGGTCTTCTTCCGAATCTTCCTTCCCTTCCACGCGCCGCCGCCCCGGGCCGCGGCGCGCCGCACGGTCCGGGAAGCACGGCCAGCTCGCCGCCTTCCCGCCCCTGCGGCAGACCCGATTGTCCCCGCCTTCCATGACCGCCCTGCACCAAGACACCGACTGGACCGCCGACGCCTCCCGCCCTGCGCAGGCCCGGATCGAACGCGAGGCGCACAAGCTCGAAAAGCGCCTGTGCCGCGAGGTGGGCCGCGCCATCGTCGACTACCGCATGATCGAAGAGGGCGACAAGGTGATGGTGTGCATGTCCGGCGGCAAGGACAGCTACACCCTGCTGGACATCCTCATCAAGCTGAAAAAGCGCGCGCCCATCCATTTCGACCTGGTGGCGGTGAACCTCGACCAGAAGCAGCCGGGCTTCCCCGAGCACATCCTGCCCGGGTACCTGGCCACCACCGGCGTGCCCTTCCACATCGAGAACCAGGACACCTACAGCATCGTCAAGCGGGTGGTGCCCGAGGGCAAGACCACCTGCGGCCTCTGCAGCCGGCTGCGCCGCGGCATCCTCTACCGCGTGGCCGACGAGCTGGGCTGCACCAAGATCGCGCTGGGCCACCACCGCGACGACATCCTGCAGACGCTGCTGCTCAACATGTTCTTCGGCGGCAAGCTGAAAGCCATGCCCCCGAAGCTGGTCAGCGACGACGGCCGCCACGTGGTGATCCGCCCGCTCGCCTACGTGACCGAGAAGGACACCACGCGCTGGGCCCAGCAGCAGCAGTTCCCGATCATCCCGTGCAACCTCTGCGGCAGCCAGGAGAACCTGCAGCGCAAGCAGGTGGGCGAGATGCTGCGCGACTGGGACAAGCGCTTCCCCGGCCGCGTGGACAACATGTTCAACGCCCTGCAGAACATCGTGCCGTCCCATCTGCTGGATGGAACGCTGCACGATTTCCAGCATCTGAAGGCGACGGGCGTCCCGAGCGACGACGGCGACAAGGCCTTCGACGCCGAGGAGTTCCCCCCGGCACCCGCCCTGCCGGGCCTGCAGGTGGTGCAGATTTCCTGACACGCCGCGGCCCTCCGAGCGACCGTGACGCCCGCCCTTCCGTACCGGATTCCAGGAGACCGCCCATGAACGCCACCGCCGCCGGACTGCCCCGGCTCTTCCGTTGCTTCTGGCTGCTGCTGGCCGCCGCCGTGCTGGCCGGCTGCGCCAGCACCCGCACGGTGGACAGCACCGTGTCCACCTTCTCCACCCTGCCGGGCCTGCCCTCGCCGCCCACCTACCGGCTCGAACGCCTGCCCTCGCAGCAGGCGCAGGCCGTGCAGTTCGCGCCGATCGAGGCACTGGCGCAGCAGTCGCTGGCGCGGGTGGGCCTGCAGCGCGACGATACCAACGCCCGGCTGGTACTGCAGATCGGCGCGAACGCCGCCACCACCTGGCCCGCCTCGTGGCCCTACTACGGCCCTGCCTACCCCGGATTCGGCTGGGGCCTTGGATGGGGCCGCGGCGGCTGGGGCTGGGGCATGGGCACCGGCTGGATGATGGACCGCCCGCCCACGCTCTACCGCCGCGAGGCGAGCCTGGTGATGCGCGATGCCGCCACCCAGAAGATCCTCTACGAGACCTCGGCCACCTACGAAGACGTCTGGGTGGACGATCCGGCCATCTTCGGCATCCTGTTCGATGCGGCCCTCACCGGCTTCCCGAACCCGCCCGCCGGGCCACGGCAGGTGCGCACCACGATCGCGCCGGCCGGCCAGGCGTACGCGCCCGCCCCGTCCCCCGCCGCCGCACCGGCCGTGCCCGCCGTGCCGGGAACGGTCGTGAAGCCCTGAGCCGGGGCCTGTCCGCCGAGCGCGCCGCCCCCACCGCATGCAAGCCACCCGCATCATCGCCATCCGCCATGGAGAGACCGCCTGGAACGTCGACACGCGCATCCAGGGACACCTCGACATCCCCCTCAACGACACCGGCCTCTGGCAGGCCCGCCAGTTGGGCCGGGCCCTCGCGGACGAGCCCGTGGCCGCGATCTACGCGAGCGACCTGCGGCGTGCCCATGCCACGGCCCAGGCCGTCGCCGACGCCACGGGCGCGCCGCTCGCCACCGACGTGCGGCTGCGCGAGCGCGCCTTCGGGCTCATGGAAGGCCGCACCTTCCGCGAGATCGAAACAGAGCTGCCCGATCAGGCCCGCCGCTGGCGGCAGCGCGATCCGCAGTTCGAGCCCGAGGGCGGCGAATCGCTGCTCACCTTCCGCGAACGCATCACCGCCGCCACGCACGCCCTCGCCCGCCAACACCCGGGCGAGCTCATCGTGCTCGTGGCGCACGGCGGCGTGATGGACGTGCTCTACCGCGCCGCCACCGGCCAGGAGCTGCAGGCGCCGCGCACCTGGCTGCTGGCGAACGCCGCCATCAACCGCCTGCTCTGGACCGAAGACGGGCTCACCCTCGTGGGCTGGGCCGACACCCAGCACCTGGAAGACGCCGCCCGCGATGAAAACCATGCCTGACACCGCCGCCGCGCTGCACGCCACCATCGGCCAGCGCGTGGACCTGATCGACACCCCCGCCGCCGTCGTCGATCTCGACGCCCTGGAGCGCAACATCCAGCGCATGGCCGAGTTCGCGCGCAAGCACCAGGTGCGCTGGCGCCCGCACGCCAAGATGCACAAGTGCGCCGAGCTGGCGCTGCAGCTGCAGCAGGCCGGCGCCACGGGGGCCTGCGTGCAGAAGGTGTCCGAGGCCGAGGCGCTCGCCGCCGGCGGCGTGGCGGACCTCTACATCAGCAACGAAGTGATCGCGCCCGCCAAGCTGCTGCGCGTGGCGCGGCTGGCGCAGCAGCTCGCTGCGCGCGGCGGGCGCCTCGCCATCGCGGTGGACAGCGCCGAGGGCATCGCACGCCTGGCCGAGGCGATGGACGGCGCCGCGGGCGATGCGGTCATCGACGTGTTCGTGGAGATCGATGTCGGCCAGGGCCGCTGCGGCGTGCCGCCGGGCGAGGCCGCGGTGCCGCTCGCGCAGGCCGTGGCGCGGCACGCGCGGCTGCGCTTCGCGGGCCTGCACGCCTACCAGGGCCATGCCCAGCACCTGCGCGGCGCGGCCGCGCGCCGGGACGCCATCGCCGCGGCCGTGGCGGCCGCACGCACCACGCGCAGCGCCATCGAGTCGGCCGGCCTGGCCGTGCCGCTGGTCACCGGCGCGGGCACCGGCACCCTGGTGCACGAGGCCGCGAGCGGCGTCTACGGCGAGCTGCAGGCCGGGTCGTTCCTGTTCATGGACGCCGACTACGCCGCCAACGAGCGCGAGCCCGCCCAGCCGGCCTTCGAGCATGCGCTGTTCATCAAGACCCAGGTGATCTCCTGCCGCGACACGCACGCGGTGTGCGACGCCGGCCACAAGAGCCATGCGATCGACTCGGGCCTGCCGCAGGTGGCCTTCCTGCCGCCCGGGCGCGCCCTGCGCTATGCCAACGGCGGCGACGAGCACGGCCTGCTGTTCGCGGACGGCGACCGCGCGCGGCTGCCGGCCATCGGCCGCATGCTCTGGCTCGTTCCCGGCCACTGCGATCCGACGGTGAACCTGCACGGCCACCTGATCGGCGTGCGCGGCGGGCTGGCGCACGGCGTGGTGGAGCGCATCCTGCGCGTGGACGCGCGCGGCGCCGTGACCTGACGAACGAGAAGGCGCCGCGGCCCGCCCGACCGGGCAGTCCGCGGCGCCGTCATCCTCGCCGGAGCGTCAATCCGGACGGGGCGGGAACAGGCCCTGCACGCAGATGATGAAGGACACCGTCAGCGAGGGCTGGACCGTGTTCACCATACCGTTGGCCGCCACCGGCAGGGACAGGGGCTGCTGCTGGGCCGCCGCCACCGTGACCGCCGCGTTGAACGGCCTGAGGTTCGTGTTGGCGTTGTCGGACGAGTAGACCTTGAGATTGGCATTGCCCGCCATGCCCTTGTCGCGCACGGCCGTGGGGCCGGGGGTGTCGGTGGTGTTCGCCGCCACCGGCGCGTTGTTCGCCGGCACCTGCACGGACATCGTGCCCGCGACCGGCGGCAACTGGTTGGCCGCGAGCATGGCTGCCGCCGCCCCGGAGAGCACGACGGAGTGCGACGCCGCGCCCGTGGGGCCCGGAGCCGCGTCCACCTGCGCCAGCCCCATCGGCACGCGGTTGCGCAGGTCGGGAAGCTGGAAGGTGGTCCGCCCGTCGCCGCCGAAGCGGTTGCCGAGGATCGCGAAAAGCGCCGGGTTCTGCGTGATGTTCAGCACGGAGCCGTCGCACAGGGCCCAGCCGCGCGGCACCCAGCCGGGGGTCCACAGCAGAACGGTGCCGATATAGGATTCATCCATCGTCGTTCCCCTTTCCGATTCAGGGACGGTCCGGGTACAGACCCAGCAGGCAGATGATGAAATTCAGCGTCAGGGAAGGCTGGATCGTGCTCACCTGCCCCGTCAGCGACACCGGCAGGGAGAGGGGCTGCTGCGCCGAGCCCGACGCGATGGTGACCGGCACATCGAAGGGCTTGAGGTTGGTGTTGGCCGCATCGCTCGTGTAGATCTTCGCGGTGTTGTTGCCGGCCCCGCCCTTGGCGAATACGCCGGTGGGACCCGGAGTGTCGGTGAGGTTCGCGGCGAGCGGCGCGTTGTTCGCCGGGATCTGCACCGAGGCCGTGCCGGTCAGCGGCGGCAGCTGGTTGGCCGCGATCATGCCGGTCGCGGCGCCCGCCACGACGACGCTCTGCGATGCCGCTCCGGTGGCGCCCGGCGCCTGGGAGGCGACCTGCAGCCCCATCGGCACGCGGTTGCGCAGGTCGGGCAGGTTGAACGTCGTGCGGGCATCGCCGCCGTAGCGCACGCCGATGAGCGAGTACAGCGCCTGGTAGTCCATGATCTTCAGCTGCGTGCCGTCGCACAGCGCCCAGTTGCGGGGCACCCAGCTGCCCGCCCACAGCACGATCGTGCCGATATACGCCTCATCCATGATTTCCCTCACTTTCGGTTGAACATTGTCTGGAATGGCCCGCGCGCATGCCGCGGGACGCGCCGCTCCACGGCCCCTGCGGTCCCCTGGCGGATGGTTTCGACGGGACGCAGCGCAGCCTCCGGCCGGACCGGAAACCGCGCGCGCCTGCCCCCTCAGTTGCGGGAGGGGTAGATGCCTTCGGTGGCGATGATGAAGTTCAGCGTGATGCCCGGCTGCAGCGTGCTCACCGTGACGGGAATGCTCACGGGCGCTGCGGGCGTGCTGGAGGGCTGCGCCGTGAGCGCAGGCAGGTCCACGTCGAAGGGCTTGAGCGTGGTATCGGACGCCGTCGCGGTATAGATCTTCGTGGCGGAGTTGCCGGCCATTCCCTTGCCGAGCACGAGACCGCTGGCCGGCGCGTTGGTGTCCGCGGTCGCGCCGGCATTCGCCGGAATGGCGACGCTCAGCTTGCCGCTGCCGGCAGCGGTCACCGCATGCGTGTGGGGCGGCAGCTGGCTCGCTGCCAGCGTGACGCTGGCGGTGGTGGAGGCCGTGGGCGCGCCGCTGGTGACGGCGATGTTCGTGGCGTTCTGCGAGCCCACGGGCACCCGGTTGCGCAGGTCGGGCAACGCGAACGTGCTCACGCCGTTGCCGCCGTAGGACGTGCCTATCAGCGAGAACAGCGCCGCGTTCTGCTGGATGCTCAGCAAGGTGCCATCGCAGATGGCCCAGCCGCGTGGGATCCACGGCGTGGCCCACAGAATGATCTGCCCAAGGATCGGATCCATCGTAATTCCCTCTCGTCCGTTCGTTGATTGCTACTCGCGGCCAGCCTTAGTGCAATGCATATTTTTCGATGCAGCGCATAGCGGCTGGTTATCGCAGTAGACACCAAGCCCATGGCAAAACGCACGGGATTTCCCCGAATGACGCCTTGCGGCAACACCCGGAATGGAACGCTTGCGGCCTCCGCCGGCAGGCGCCAAGATGGAAGGTGGACACCGCAATGCCCGCCGCGCCTCAGGCGGCCGGCAGTCCGCCGAACAGGTCGGTGTGCTGGCGGGTGGGCGCCACGCCCAGGTGCCGGAACGCCGCCAGCGTGGCGATGCGGCCGCGCGGCGTGCGCTGCAGGTAGCCCTGCTGGATCAGGTAGGGCTCGATCACGTCCTCGATGGTGCCGGGCTCCTCGCCGATGCTCGCGGCGATGTTGTCCAGCCCCACCGGGCCGCCGTCGAAGCGGTGCACCACGGCTTCCAGGAGCTTGCGGTCCATCACGTCGAAGCCCTGCGGGTCCACGTCCAGCATGGCGAGCGCGCGCTCGGCGATGTCCTGCGTGATGCGGCCGTCGCCCTTCACGTCGGCATAGTCGCGCACGCGGCGCAGCAGCCGGTTGGCGATGCGCGGCGTGCCGCGCGAGCGGCGCGCGATCTCGAACGCCCCTTCCGCGTCGATCGGAACCTGCAGCAGCCCGGCCGAACGCCGCACGATGCGCGCGAGCTCATCGGGGGTGTAGAACTCCAGCCGCGCGACGATGCCGAAGCGGTCGCGCAGCGGGTTGGTGAGCATGCCGGCGCGGGTGGTGGCGCCGACCAGCGTGAAGGGCTGCAGGTCGAGCTTGATGCTGCGCGCCGCCGGCCCCTCGCCGATCATGATGTCGATCTGGTAGTCCTCCAGCGCGGGGTAGAGGATTTCCTCCACCACCGGCGAGAGGCGGTGGATCTCGTCGATGAACAGGACGTCGTTCTTCTCGAGGTTGGTGAGCAGCGCCGCCAGGTCCTTTGGCTTTTCCAGCACCGGGCCGCTGGTCTGGCGCAGGTTCACCCCCAGTTCCGCCGCGATGATGTGGCTGAGCGTGGTCTTGCCCAGCCCGGGCGGGCCGAACAGCAGCACGTGGTCCAGCGCCTCCTCGCGCTTGCGCGCGGCCCCGATGAAGATCTCCAGCTGCTCGCGCGCCTTCGCCTGCCCGACGTACTCCTGCAGCAGCTTGGGCCGCAGCGCGCGCTCCAGCGCCTCCTCCTGCGGGGAGGCGGGGGCGGCGGAGACCACCCGCTTGGGCGGGGGCACGGGGGCGAAATCGTCGGTCTGGATGCTCATGGGTGCGGAAAGCGGGAAGAAGGCCAAGCGCCGCCGGACCGTCAGTTCGTCCAGGCGTAGTACACCGGGCCTTCGTACTTGAAGACCGGGTAGGTCGCGATCACGAAATCGCGCTCGCCCTGGCTGATCGTGTAGAAGTGCGTGCCGGTTTTCGTGTTGAAGAAGCGGTACATCGCCGTGGAGCCGTTGCCGGCCGCCGTCTGGGCATACCACGCGGGGCCTTCGTACTGGAACGCCGGGTAGGTGGCGCGCACGAAATCGCGCTCGCCGGCATCGATGGTATAGAAGTGCGCGCCCGTCGAGGTGTTGAAGAAGCGGTAGACCGCATTCTGGCCCGCCGTCGGGCTGCCGTAGGCATAGAAGACCACGCCTTCGTAGCTGAACGCCGGGTAGGTCTGCTGCACGAAGTCGCGCTCACCGGCGCTGGACGTGTAGAAATGCGCGCCCGTGCTGCCGTTGAAGAAGCGGTAGACGGCGGTGCGGCCGTTCGTGCTGGCGGCCGGCGAGAGCCACTGCTGCAGCGCCGCGCCGTAGGCCACGTCGAAACGGCCGTAGTAATCGGAGCCGTTGCGTGCCGTGCAGGTGACGCTGCCGCCGTACAGGGTGCCGACCAGCGCGCCGTTCACGAAGAGGCCGGAGCCGCTGCTGCCGCCCTCGGTCACGCCGTCGGTCCAGCCGACGCGGTAGTAGTTGCCCGACGTGCCGCTGCAGGAGAAGCTGGTGCTCGACTCGCTCAGTGCGCTGCAGGAGCTCAGCGACGTGATGGAGCCGAACGAGATCTTCTGCAGATCGCCCCGGGGATGGTGGATGCCCACCGCCGCGCTGCCGAGGGGCTGCGCGCCGGCGTTCCACGCGGCGAACACGGCGCCGGCCGGCGGCGTCTCGTTGAGCCGCACGAACAGCGTGTCGGTGCTGGAGTTCGCGTACAGCAGCGTGGCGCCGCCCGTGCGCGCCGCGGCGCTGGACGACAGCGTGCGGCTGTTGCAGCTCGGGGCGCGGTAGAACCAGTCGGTGCGCAGCGTGGAGGCCACGGTCTGCGACGAGAAGCAGTGGTTGGCCGAGATGAAATACGGCGTGCGCGTGCCGTCGCGGTCGTTCAGCAGCGTGCCGGTGCAGACGTACGCGTTGCCGTCGGGCCGCACGAAGACCATGCGCGCCACGGCGTTGCGCTGGCTGGCGTAGTTGTCGTAGCAGGTGGAGTCGAGGTTGCAGGTGCCCGATTCGTTGATCTTGGCCTGCTCGCCGTCGTCGGCGGAGGGCAGGGAGAGATCGGTGTAGATGTGCGAGACCCGCGGGATCGCGATGTTCAGCGCGCTGGCGGGCGTGCCGGGCGGCAGCTCGATCTCGAGCGTGGCCTCGTCGCCGCCGGCATCGGGCGTCCACCAGGTGCGGGCCGCGTCCGAGGTGTCGCCGGCCGCGATGTTGCGGTCGATCGACTGCAGCACCTCCTGGCCCGAGATCTCATAGACGGCGGAGGGGCGGTCCTGGCGGTAGACGCGCAGCTGCGCTCCGCCCGGCAGGGCGCGCACCAGCACGCCCAGGCGCAGGCCATGGGCCTCCTGCGCCGAGACGCTGATCGCGGCGACGCGGCCGCCGGCCGCGGTGGGCGTCCATTGCAGTTGGGCCGACAGCCCGGCGGGGGTGGCCGTGTCGGCCACCGCGCGCACGCTGCCGATCTGGCGCGCGCCGACGCCCGAGGACGCGGCCTCGCTGCGCGACTCCAGCAGCGCACCCAGCGCCACGCGGGCCGGCACCACCGGCGGGCGCGCACCCAGGTCCTTCACGCGGACGGTGTCCTGCGCGGCGGTGGCGGGCTGCTCCAGCGCATCCACGCTCCACACCACCGCCCGGGCCGCAGCCGTGGCGGGCGCGGCCGCGGCGGCTGCCGTGTCCGCTCCACCGCCGCCGCCGCAGGCCGCCAGGAGCGCCGCGGCCCCCAGCAGAATCACCGATCGAATGCTTGCCCGCCTGAAATCCATGGCCATCCTCCTGTTGTATTTCGGCGGGCACCATGCGCCGCCTCGACCCGACAATGTGCCACGGCCGCGTTGCAATGCGTCCGGGACCCGGTTTTTCTCACTTCGCCAGCGCCTTGAGCGCCAGCTTGATGCCGTCGCTGACGCCCACGTCCTTCGGCAGCGCCTTCAGCGCGGCGGCACCTTCCTTGTCGTTGTAGCCCAGCGCCAGCAACGCCTGCAGGATGTCGGCCTGCGCGTCGTTCGCGGCCTCGGGGCGCACGCCGATGTCGACGCCGAGCTTGCCCTTGAGCTCCAGCAGCAGCCGCTCCGCGGTCTTCTTGCCGATGCCGGGCACCTTCACGAGCCGGCCGCTCTCCTGCAGCGACACGGCCTGCGCGAGGTCGTCCACGCCCATGCCCGAGAGGATGGACAGCGCCGTGCGCGGCCCCACGCCCGAGATCTTGATGAGCTCCCGGAAGGCCTGGCGCTCCGGCGCGCTGCCGAAACCATAGAGCAGTTGCGCATCCTCGCGTACGATGAACTGCGTGAGCAGCTGCACGCGCTCGCCCACGGCGGGCAGGTGGTAGAAGGTGCTCATGGGCACCTGCACCTCGTAGCCCACGCCATGGCAGTCCACCAGCACCTCGGGCGGGTTTTTCTCCAGCAACGTGCCGGTGAGTTTGCCTATCATCTTCGTCCTGTCTTTTCGTCCTGCCGACGTCCAACCGGAATTATCCGCGTGATCCTGCGCCACACCTTCACCCCCCACAACAACACCCGGCTCACGCACCTGTGCGGCCCGGCCGATGCCCACCTGCGCACGATCGAGGCGGCGCTGTCCGTCGGCATCGCGCACCGGCACGAGCAGTTCAAGGTGGACGGGCCCAAGGCCCGCGCCACCCAGGCGATGGAGCTGCTGCAGGCGATCTACGAGATCGCCGACCGGCCCGTGACGGAAGAGCAGGTGCAGCTCATGCTCGCGGGCGACGGTGCCCTGCGGGAGGCGCCCGACGGCGCCGTGGTGCTCAACACGCGCCGCGCCGACCTGCGCGCGCGCACGCCCGTGCAGAGCGTGTACCTCGACAACATCGCCAGCCACGACATCACCTTCGGCATCGGTCCGGCCGGCACCGGCAAGACGTATCTCGCCGTGGCCTGCGCGGTCGACGCGCTCGAGCGCAGCGCGGTGCAGCGCATCGTGCTCACCCGCCCCGCGGTCGAGGCCGGCGAGCGCCTGGGCTTCCTGCCCGGCGACCTCACGCAGAAGGTCGATCCCTACCTGCGCCCGCTCTACGACGCGCTCTACGAACTCATGGGCTACGACCGCGTGCAGAAGGCGTTCGAGCGCAACGCGCTGGAGATCGCGCCGCTCGCCTTCATGCGCGGGCGCACGCTCAACAATGCCTTCGTGATCCTCGACGAGGCGCAGAACACCACGCCCGAGCAGATGAAGATGTTCCTCACGCGCATCGGCTTCGGCGCCAAGGCGGTGGTGACGGGCGACGTGAGCCAGATCGACCTGCCCAAGGGCGCGATGAGCGGCCTGATCGACGCCGAGCGCGTGCTCAAGCGCGTGAAGGGCATCGCGGTGACGCGCTTCACCACCGCCGACGTGGTGCGGCATCCGCTCGTGGCGCGCATCGTGGATGCCTACGACGCCCAGCGCAGCAGCCGCACCCCGGCCGCCTGATTTGGCGCCTGCCGCACCGACATGGCACTGAACCAGCTTTCCCTTTCCTTGCAGTTCGCGCGCTTTCCCGGCGTGGAGACGCACCGCGCCGCCCTGCCCCGCCACGCCGTGGCGCGCTGGATCCGCCACGCGCTCTCCAGCGATGCCGAAATCACCGTGCGCATCGTCGATGCCGAGGAGGGCCAGGCGCTCAACCGCGAGTACCGGCACAAGGACTACGCCACCAACGTGCTCACCTTCGACTATGCGCAGGAACCCGTGGTGATGGCCGACCTCGTGCTCTGCGCGCCGGTGGTCGAGCGCGAGGCGCGCGAGCAGAACAAGGCGCTGCACGAGCACTACGCCCACCTGCTGGTGCACGGCACCCTGCACGCCCAGGGCTGGGACCACGAGACCAGCACCGAGGACGCCGACGAGATGGAGGCCTACGAGACGGCCATCATGGAGGAGCTGGGCTTCGCCGATCCCTACGCGGGTTGAGAACGGCCCGCAGAATCCTTCCGGGCCGGAACCGCTTCGCTGGGCTCTGCGAGCCGTTCTAGGAGCCGTTGGGGGTGCCCGGCGGGGCGATCCGCAGCGGGATCGTCACCGGCCCGTCGTTGACGAGGTGCACCTGCATCTCGGCCGCGAAGCGCCCGGTTTCCACCACCGGGTGCAGGGCCCGGGCGCGCGCCACGAAGTGGTCGTAGAGCCGGCGGCCATCGTCCGGCGCGGCGGCCTGCGTGAAGCTCGGCCGGTTGCCGCCGCGCGTGTCGGCCGCCAGGGTGAACTGGCTCACGAGCAGCAGGCCTCCGCCCGTGTCCTGCACGCTGCGGTTCATCTTGCCGGCCTCGTCGGCGAATATGCGCAGCTTGAGCAGCTTGTCCAGCAGGCGGTCGGCCTCCGCCGCGGTGTCGCCGCGTTCGGCGCACACCAGCACCAGCAGGCCGGGGCCGATGCGGCCCACGGCGGCTCCGTCGATCTCCACGCGCGCCTCGCGCACGCGCTGCAGCAGGCCCATCATGGGTGCAGGCTCCTCGTTTCGTCGTCTTCCATCGGAGTGGCCACCGCCTCCATGCCCGTGGGCAGCAGCTCGATCGTGGCGCGCAGGCCGGGCACGGCATCCACCAGCGCCTGCTCCACCGCGGCGCGCAGGCGCGCGGCCCGGGCCAGGCTCCAGTCGCCCGGCACGTGCAGGTGCAGCGAGACGTGCCGGCGGCGCCCCGCGCGGCGCGTGGCCACGTGGTCGAACCGCACGCCGGGCTGGCGCCGGGTGAAATCGGCCAGCGCGGCATCAATCGCCGCGCGCTCTTCCGGCTCCACAGCCTCGTCCATCAGGCCCTGCGACGCGCGCCAGACGAGGCGCCCGCCCTCCCGGGCGATGTTGAGCGCCACGGCGATCGCCACCACCGGGTCGAGCCAGAGCCAGCCGGTGGCCATCACGCCGAGGATGCCGGCCACCACGCCGGCGGAGGTCCACACGTCCGTGATCAGGTGCCGGGCGTCGCCTTCCAGCGCCACCGAGCGGTGGGCGCGGGCGGAGCGCAGCATCATCCAGGCGAGCAGGCCGTTGAGCGCCGAGCTGGCCACCGACAGCGCCAGGCCCCAGCCCAGCTGCTCGATGGGCGCGGGCAGCATCAGCCGGTGCACGGAGGCCCAGAGGATGGCCAGCGCCGCGCCCAGCACCAGGATGCCCTCGAAGCCCGACGAGAAATACTCCGCCTTGTGGTGGCCGAAGGGGTGGTCGCCGTCGGCCGGGCGCTCGGCCACCGTGACCATCATGAGCGCGAAGATGGCGCCGGCCAGGTTCACGAACGATTCGAGCGCGTCCGACAGCAGGCCCACCGAGCCGGTCAGGTACCAGGCGGCGCCCTTGAGCCCGATGGTGGCGAACGCCACGCCGACGGAGATCCAGAGCAGCGTGCGTGGAGGTAGGGGCTTCATGCGGAGACTCCCGGCGGGGCGGGCCGCCGGCGGCGGATCGGTGGAGGGGCTGCGGTCATGGTGGGTGCGGGCGTGTGGCGTGATTCTGCCCGACAGGACTCACGCGTACAGCGCCGCGCCGTTCATCCGCACCGCCTCGGCCGCCGCCGCGCCGAGCACCTCCACCACGGGGTTCCACACGCTGCCGTAGTCCGGCTGGCGGCCTGCCTCGAACGATGTGTGCGGCCAGTCCGAGCCCCACACCATGCGCCCGGGCATGCAGCGCGCCACGCGCTCGACGTGCGCCCGCAGCGCCATGTAGGGCGCCTGCGCGCGCAGCCGGTACCAGCCCGACAGCTTCACCCAGGCGCCCGCCTCCGCCAGGCGCGCGAACGCGTCCCATGCCGGATCGATCGCCGGCAGCTCCGCATGCAGGCCCGCCAGGTGGTCGAGCACGCAGCCCAGGCTGCTCCGCGCATGCCAGCGCGCGATGGCCTCCAGGTCGCCGGGCCGCGCATACCACTGCACGTGCCAGCCGCGCTCGCGCAGGCGGGGCGCGAGCGCATCCAGGTCACGCGGGCCGTTGCCGACCGGAGAAACGAGGTTGAAGCGGATGCCCCGCACGCCGAGCGCATGCATCCGGTCCAGCTCCGCATCGCCGATGGCGGGATCGACCACCGCGACGCCGCGGTGCCGGCCGGGGCGCTGCGCGAGCGCCTGCAGCATCACGCCGTTGTCGGTGCCGTACACGCTGGGCTGCACCAGCACCAGCCGCCCCACGCCGTGGGCGGCGGCCAGGGCCTCGATCCGTTCGATCGGGTGGTGCGCCGGGCGGTAGTGGCCCGGCTGCGTGGGCGCGCCGGCATCGAAGACATGCACATGCGCATCCCAGTGCGCCGCGGCGGCCGCTTCCGGCGGGTGGGGGAAGGACGCCACCACGCGGCTCACCCCACGGAGATGCCGCGCTCGCGGACCACCCGGGCCCACTGCGCCTGCTGCGCCTGGATGAACTTCCCGGCGCTGGCCTGCGAGGCATCGGGGAACACGTCGCCGCCGAGCGCGCGCACGCGCGCCAGCACCTCGGCATCGGCCAGCGTCTTGCGCAGGGCGCCCACCAGCGCCTCCCGCGTGTCGGCCGGCAGCCCGGCCGGCGCGAGCACCGGGTTCCACTCCAGCACCTCGTACTGGGGCACGCCCACTTCGGCCATGGTCGGCACCGTCGGCAGCGACCGGGCCCGCACGGGCGCCGTCACCGCGAGCGCGCGCAGCCGGCCCGACTGGATGTGCCCCAGGGACGACGCCACGTTGGCGAAGAACAGCGGCACCTGGCCACCCATCACGTCGTTCATCGCCGGGCCGCCGCCGCGGTAGGGGACGTGCGAGAGCTTCACGCCCGCGCGCTGCTCGAACAGCGCGCCCGCGAGGTGCTGGGCCGAGCCGTTGCCCGAGGAGGCGTAGGCGATGCCGCCCGGGCGCTCGCGGGCCATGCGGACCACGTCCTGCACCGAGCGCGCGGGAAACCCGGCGGAACACACGAGCACGTTCGGGAAGGTGGCCAGCACCGCGAGCGGCGTGAACGACTTCTGGATGTCGTAGGCCATCTTCGGGTAGAGCGAAGGGTTCACCGCGAACGACGAGGCATCCACCAGCAGCGTGGTGCCGTCCGGTGCCGCGCGCGCCACGAAGGTGCCCGCGATCTGGCCGCTGGCGCCGGGCCTGTTGTCCACCACCACGCTCCGGCCCAGGGCCTCGGCCATGCGCGGAGCGATGACGCGGGCCATGAGGTCGGCCCCGCCGCCGGCGGGATAGGACACCACCAGGGTGACGGGGCGCCCGCCTGCGACGGCGGCGGCGCGGCTGGCGCCCCAGGGAGCGCACAGTGCGCCGGCCGCCGCGCCGAGCAGCACGCCGCGGCGCGAGATCCGCCCGGACGCAGCGGGGACGGTGGAGGAGGAGCGGAGGGAGTCGGTCATGGGGGCGGTCTCCTGGAGGTTCGTCACGTGGGCATGACGGTCCGAGCCGTCAGCCCTCGCCGTCCTCGACCAGCCGCGCCTTGACGCTGCGGCCCTTCACGCGGCCGGAGGACAGCCGCTGCGCGGCCAGCCGGGCCACGCTGCGCTCCACCGCCACGTAGGTGGAGAAGTCGTTCACGTTGATCTTGCCGACCTGCTCGCGCGTGAAGCCCATCTCCCCGGTGAGCGCGCCCAGCACGTCGCCCGCGCGGATCTTCTCCTTGCGGCCGCCGATGATCTGGATGGTGGCCATGGGCGGCTGCAGCGGCCCGCCCGGCGCGGGCGCGAGCCCGTCCAGCGGATGCCATTCCGACGGGCGGCCCTGCAGCACCTCGATGCGGCCCACCTGCCCCATCTCGGGCAGGCTCGCGAGGCTCAGCGCCAGGCCCTCCGCGTCGGCGCGTCCGGTGCGCCCGATGCGGTGGATGTGCACTTCCGGATCGGGGGCCACGTCCACGTTGATGACGGCCTGCAGCCCGGCGATGTCGATGCCGCGCGCGGCCACGTCGGTCGCCACGAGCACGCTGCAGCTGCGGTTGGCGAACTGCACCAGCACCTGGTCGCGGTCGCGCTGCTCCAGGTCGCCGTGCAGGGCCAGGGCGCTGAAGCCCTGCGCCGCGAGCACGTCCACCAGATCGCGGCACTGCTGCTTGGTATTGCAGAAGGCGATCGCGGACTCCGGCCGGAAGTGGTTCAGCAGCTGCGAGACGGCATGCAGGCGTTCGCGGTCCTTCACTTCGTACCAGCGCTGCTCGATCTTGCCCGCGGCATGCTGGGCCTGCACGGCGATGCGCTGCGGCTCCTTCATGAACTGCCGCGCGAGGCGCTCGATGCCCTCGGGGTACGTGGCGGAGAACAGCAGGGTCTGGCGCGTGGCCGGGCAGCGGCGCGCCACCTGGGCGATGTCGTCGAGGAAGCCCATGTCCAGCATGCGGTCCGCCTCGTCCAGCACGAAGGTGGCCAGCGCGTCCAGATCGAGCGTGCCGCGCTCCAGATGGTCCATCACGCGGCCGGGCGTGCCGACGGCCACGTGCGCGCCGTGCTCCAGGCTGGCGATCTGCCCGCGCAGCGGCACGCCGCCGCAGAGCGTCACCACCTTGATGTTCTCCTGCGCCCGGGCCAGCCGGCGGATCTCGGCCGACACCTGGTCGGCCAGCTCGCGGGTGGGGCACAGCACCAGGGCCTGCACGGCGAAGCGGCGCGGATTGAGGCGCTCCAGCAGCGCGAGGCCGAAGGCGGCCGTCTTGCCGCTGCCGGTGCTGGCCTGCGCGATCAGGTCGCGGCCCAGCAGCGCGGGCGGCAGGCTGGCCGCCTGGATGGGCGTCATGCGGTCGTAGCCGAGCTGGCGCAGGTTGGCCAGCACTTCGGGCGCGAGGCCGAGCGTGTCGAAGCCCGCTGCGGGATTCGGGGCCGCCGATGGAGAGGGAGAGGATTGCATCGCCCGATTATCCCGGCCCGGCCGCGTTCCCCCCGACGAATCCCGCGCGCCGGACACGGCGGGAGTGGACAATAGGCGCATGGCCCAGATTCCAGAATTCACCGAGCCCACCTTCCATACCGATCCCGCCGACGCGCTGGCCCAGGTCCAGCGCATCTACCAGGAGCAGATCGGCCACCTGCGCAGCGCCATGCAGCGCTTCGTCGCGGGCGAGACCCCGGCCGCGCACGTGCGCGCCTTCTACCCGTTCGTTCGCGTGCAGACCACCACGGTGGCGCGGGCGGCCACGCAGCTCGCCTACGGCTTCGTGGAGGGCCCGGGGCGCTACGAGACCACGCTCACCCGGCCGGACCTGTTCGCACGCTACTACGCCGAGCAGTTCCGCCTGCTGCGCGCCAGCCACAACGTCGAGCTGGAAGTCGGCATCAGCAACCAGCCGATCCCGATCCACTTCTCGTTCGCCGAGCACGACCACATCGAGGGCACGCTCACGGCCGAGCGCCGCATGCTGATGCGCGACGTGTTCGACCTGCCCGACCTGGCCGCCATGGACGACGGCATCGCCAACGGCACCTGGGAGCCGCGCGCGGGCGAGGCGCATCCGCTGTCGCTCTTCACCGCGCCGCGCGTGGACTACTCGCTGCACCGCCTGCGCCACTACACCGGCACCGCGCCCGAGTGGTTCCAGAACTTCGTGCTGTTCACCAACTACCAGTTCTACATCGACGAATTCGTGCGCCTCGGCCACGCCGAGATGGCGAACCCCGACAGCGAATACGTGGCCTTCATCGAGCCCGGCAACGTGGTCACGCGCCGCACCGGCCTGCCCGCCGAGGCCGGCGACGAACTCGGCGTGCCGCCGCCGCGCCTGCCGCAGATGCCCGCCTACCACCTGGTGCGCGCCGACCGCAGCGGCACCAGCATGGTGAACATCGGCGTGGGCCCGTCGAACGCCAAGACCATCACCGACCACATCGCCGTGCTGCGGCCGCACGCCTGGATGATGCTCGGCCACTGCGCGGGCCTGCGCAACAGCCAGCAGCTGGGCGACTACGTGCTGGCGCATGCCTACGTGCGCGAGGACCACGTGCTCGACGAGGAACTGCCCCTGTGGGTGCCGATCCCCGCGCTGGCCGAGATCCAGCTCGCGCTGCAGCAGGCGGTGGAGGACGTGACCCGGGTGCCGGAAGACCAGCTCAAGCGCATCATGCGCACCGGCACCGTGGCCAGCACCGACAACCGCAACTGGGAGCTGCTGCCCGACAACATGCCCCAGCGCCGATTCAGCCAGAGCCGCGCCGTGGCGCTGGACATGGAGAGCGCCACCATCGCGGCCAACGGCTTCCGCTTCCGCGTCCCCTACGGCACGCTGCTGTGCGTGTCCGACAAGCCGCTGCACGGCGAGATCAAGCTGCCCGGCATGGCCAACCACTTCTACCGCGAGCGCGTCGACCAGCATCTGCGCATCGGCATGCGCGCCATCGACATCCTGCGCGCCGGCGGCGTGAGCCGCCTGCACAGCCGCAAGCTGCGCAGCTTCGCGGAAGTGGCGTTCCAGTAGCCGAAGCACCGCCTGCGGCCCCTGGCCGCACCGCCCGAGCCCGCCCATGGCGCTGGATTTCGTCACGCTGCTGGCCGTCACGGCCACCAACCTGGCCATGCTCTCGGTCGCCCTGCCCCTCATCATGGGGCGCGGGGTGAGCCGGGCCGCGCGCTGCGCGCAGGCCAGCGTCGCGCTGCAGGCGCTGTCCTGGGCGGCGATCATCGCCTCCTCGCATCTCTGGGACCGGGCGCTGTCCACCCTCTCCATCGGCAGTGCCGCGGCCGCCCAGTGGGCCCTTTTCACGGCACTGCAGGAATGGCTGGGGCCGCGGCCCGGGCGCCGATGGCTGCCCTGGCTCGTGGCGGTGATCCCGCTCGGCTACGCGCTCGGCTTCGGGGACTACGCCTTCCGCGTGGGCTGGGCCAACCTGCTGCTCGCCGCGCTGCTGGCCGTGGTGGCGCGCGCCACGCTGGCGCCGCTCCATCCCTCGCCGCGGCACTGGCGGCTGCTGCTGTGCGCCTGCCTCGTCGCGATGGCGGGCTTCACAGGCGCGCGCGGCGTGCTCGGGGCCTTCACCGACGCCTACCCGAGCTTCCGCACGCCGCACCCGGTGAACCTCGCCGCCGCGCTCGCGGCCAACGTGACGCTGGTGCTGGGCACGGTGGCGCTGCTCGTCGCATGGCGGACCGAGGCCGAGGAAAAGCTGCGCGCGCTGGCCAAGACGGATGCGCTCACCGGCATGCTCAACCGCCGCGGCTTCGACGTGCGGGGCCGGACGCTCCTGGCGCATGCCCTGCGGCACGGGCTGCGCGTGACCGCGGTGATGCTGGACGTGGACCATTTCAAGCGCGTGAACGACCTGCACGGGCACGGCACGGGCGACCACGTGCTGGTGTTCTTCGCGCGGCTGCTGCAGGACGCGACGCGAACGGGGGACGTGGCCGGCCGCATCGGCGGCGAGGAGTTCGCCGTGCTGCTCGCGCACGCCCCCGGGGACCGCGCGGCGGAGAGCTTCGACCGCCGTCTGCGTGCGCGGCTGGCGGCCGAAAGCCCCACGGCCGTGGGATTCCCCGTCGGCTACAGCGCGGGGGCCTCGACCCTGGCGGCGGCCCCGCCGGACCTCCGGGAGGTCGCCGTGGCCACGCTGCTCGCCGACCTGCTGGCGCGTGCCGACGATGCGCTGTACGAGGCCAAGCGCACTGGTCGGGGGCGGCTGCAGGTGCGGGACGCGCCCGGATAGCGCATGCACCCTGTGCGCCGAGAATGACATCGCAGGTGTCGCTGACATGGCTGGTGGCAGAGCTCACATCCACGCTGGGCATTTCGACGCGCGAGATCTGCCGGCATCCCCAGGTATCCTGGAAGAACGAAATCGAAGCGAGTACAGCGCAATGGTGTCACCACACGCAAGACTTTTCGCGCTCGCCTGCATGGCCTTGGCCGTGCTTCCGTCGCATGCAGCCGACTCCTGGATGCGCGCGCAGGTGGAGGCCCTGCCCGCCTTCGTGCGCCAGGTGCTGCCGTGCGGCCAATGGCAGGAGGCCGGCCGGCAGGGCACCTACCGCGTGGTGGAGGCGAACGTGCACGAGGGCGCGGGCAGCGAGCTGTACGTGCAATGGGTGACCGATCCGCTGCAGGGCGAGGCATCACGCACCACGAAAACGCTTGCCTTCCCCGAGCTGAACGACGACCACCGGCAGTACCGCTTCGAATCCGTGCAGTGCCGTGCGCGCGGCGCGGCCATCGCGATCACGGTGAAGGCCCGCTACGAGCATGACGAGGACGACCGCTTGCACACGTTCACCGTGCGCGTGGAGCCGGGTGGCGGCTACCGCGTCAGCGAAGCCGGAGCCCGGGCACGGCGCTAGCCGCTGGCCATGCGCTGCGGCACGGCGCGCGGGCCGGGCAGGACGGCGGCTAGCAGCCGCTCCGGGCGAAGGCCGAAGCCCGCGCGACCTGCTCGCCGGTCAGGCGCACGCCGGTGTAGAGCGTGAACTGTTCGGCCGCCTGCAGCGCGATCACTTCCGCGCCGGTGATGGCCGGGCGGCCCTGGCGGCGGGACTCGGCGATCAGCGGGGTTTCCGCCGGCATCGCCACCACGTCGAACACCCAGGCCGCCGCCGCCACCTGGGCCGGCGTGAACGCCAGCGCCCGGGCCTCGGCCCCGCCCGCCATGCCGATGGGCGTGGCGTTGACCAGCACATCGGCCTCGATGGCATCCGCCCCGTCCTGCCAGCCGTAGCCATGGGCGGCGGCGAGCGCACGGCCTGCGGCCCCGTTGCGGGCGACCACCGTGCCCCGCGCAAAGCCCGCATCCACCAGCGCCGCCAGCACCGCGCGCGCCATGCCGCCGCTGCCGCGCATCGCCACCCGCAGGCCGCGCGGCACCGCATGGTGCTCCAGCAAGGCCCGCACGGCAAGGTAGTCGGTGTTGTAGGCCATAAGGCGCCCGCCGTCGTTCACCAGCGTGTTCACCGACTGCAGCCGCGCCGCGGACGGGGCCAGCCCGTCGGCCAGCGGGATCACGGCCTCCTTGAAGGGCATGGAGATGGCGCAGCCGCGCACGCCCAGGGCCCGGATGCCGGCGATCGCGGCCGGCAGGTCCGTGGTGCTGAAGGCCTTGTAGACGTAGTCCAGGCCCAGCTCCTCGTAGAGGAAATTGTGGAAGCGCGTGCCGAAGTTGCTGGGTCGCGCACTCAGGGACATGCACAGCTGCGTCTCCCGGGTCAGGCGCAGCGTCATGCCACCGCCCCCGGCGCCGCCAGGCGCTTCTTGAACAGCCCCAGCGCGAGCGCCGTCACCACCGTGCCGGCGAGGATGGCGCCCGCATACGGCACCACGTGGTTCACCGCGTTCGGGATGGCGAGCACGAACACGCCGCCGTGCGGTGCCTGCAGGCCGATGTTCCACGCCATCGAGAGGCCGCCGGCCACGGCGGAGCCCAGCACGCAGGCCGGGATCACGCGCAGCGGGTCGCGCGCCACGAAGGGAATGGCGCCTTCGGTGATGAAGGCCAGGCCCAGCACGGCCGACGCCTTGGAGGCCTCGCGCTCTTCGGCGGTGAAGCGGCTCTTGAACAGCCAGCAGGCCAGCGCGATGCCCAGCGGCGGCGTCATGCCGGCGGCCATGGCGGCGGCCATCGGGGTGGCCACGCCGCTCGCGATCAGCGTGGTGGAGAAGACGTAGGCCGCCTTGTTCACCGGCCCGCCCATGTCGAAGGCCATCATGGCGCCCAGGATCACGCCCAGCAGCACGGCGCTGCCGGTCTGCAGGCCCTTGAGCCAGTCGGTGAGCGCACCCATCACGGCGGCCATGGGCGCGCCGATCACCATCATCATCAGCACGCCGACGATGGCCGCGCCCAGGAGCGGCAGGATCAGCACGGGTTTCAGCCCGTCGAGCCCGCGCGGCAGGCGGATGGCGCGGTTCAGCCAGTGTACGGAATAGCCCGCGATGAAGCCCGCCGCGATCGCGCCGAGGAAACCCGCACCCACCGTGCCGGCCAGCATGCCGCCGATCATGCCGGGCGCGATGCCGGGCCGGTCGGCGATGGAGTAGGCGATATAGCCCGCCAGCGCCGGCAGCATGAGCGCGAAGCCCGCCTTGGCCCCCACCTGGAACAGCACCCAGCCCAGGGTGCCCTGGTGGGCATCGTCGTACACGTAGATACCGCCAAGCGCGAAGGCCAGCGCGATCAGCAGCCCACCCGCTACCACGAAGGGCAGCATGAAGGACACGCCCGTCATCAGGTGCTTGTAGGCGCCGGTGGACTCCCGCTTGCCCGCGCCGGCTGCCGGTGCGGCGGATGCGGCGGCGCCCGGTGCGGGCACGGACGCGTCGGCACCGCCCCACACCTGGGCCTGCGCGCGCGCCTGGGCGAAGACCGCCGCGGCATCGTGGATGGCGGCCTTGGTGCCGGTGGCGTGGAGGCGCTTGCCGGCGAAGCGGTCGCGGCTGACCTGCGTGTCCGCAGCGATCACCACCAGATCGGCCGCGGCGATGTCGGCGGCGGTCAAGGTGTTCTGCGCGCCCACCGAGCCTTGCGTTTCCACTTTGATGGTGTGGCCCAGCGCCCGCGCGCCCTGCTCCAGCGCCTCCGCGGCCATGAAGGTGTGGGCCACGCCGGTGGGGCAGGAGGTGATGGCGACGATGCGCAGCGGGCCCTGCGGAGGAGCCGCTGCGGCGGCGCCCGAGGCGGAAGGCATCGCGGACGGCACCGGCACGGCGGGGGCCTGCGCAGGCGCGGCGCCCGCACGGGCCAGTGCGCCCCGCACCACGCGCTCGGCGTCTGCCAGCACGTCGCCCGGAGCGACCTCGTGCACGGGCGCAGGCGCGGTGCCCAGCAGTTCCTGACGGTCCACGGCCATGTCGGCCGCGACGATGGCGGCGGCGGCACCCGCGAGTTCGCTGTCGCTGAAACCGCCCTGCGTGCCCAGGCTGCTGTGCACGCTCACGGCGATGCGGTGCCCGAGCGATTCGGCCGCGGCGCGCAGCGCCTCGGCCACCATGAAGCTGTGCGCCGGGCCGGCCTGGCTCGCGGCGATGGCGATGAGTTGGGCCATGGTGTGTGTCTCCTGAATGGCGTTACCGCGGCCCGTGCAGCGGTTGGGCGGTGATGGATGCCGCGAGCGCGTCGACCTCGCCGCGCGGCGGCAGGCCCGGGGCGATGCGCTGGATGCGCGCGGCCGCGCAGGCCATGCCGAAGGCGGCGGCGCCGGGCATGGCCTGCCCCTGCGAGAGCGCCGCGAGCGTGCCGGCCACCAGCGCGTCGCCGGCGCCCACCGTGGTGGCCACGGGCACGCGCGGCGCGGCGGCATGCCAGCAGCCCCCGGCGCTGGCGATCACCGCACCGTCGCCGCCCAGGGAGACGGCGAGTTGCCGCACTCCGTGCTTGCGGCACAGCGCGGCGGCGGCCTCGGCCACGTCGCCCGGCGTGGGCAGATCGCGGCCGGCCAGTTCCTCCAGCTCGGCGCGGTTGGGCTTGATGAAATCCACGGGCACCACGGCGCCGCGCGCCGGATCGGCCAGGGCCGCCAGCAACTGCCGCAGCACCGCGCCGCCCGTGTCGATGGCGATGCGCGCGCCGAGCGCCGCCACGGCCCGGGCGATGCGCTCCCAGACGGCGGCATCGGCGCCGGGCGGCAGGCTGCCGGCGAGTTCGCACCAGTCTCCGGCCCGCACCTGTGCGCACAGCGCGGCCGTGAGATCGGCCTCGGCGCGCGCGAGTGCGGCGGGCTCCAGGGCCAGGCCCGGCAGGTTGATGTCGGTGGAATCGCCACGCGCGGCGTCGGCAATCTTGATGTTGGTCCGCGTGGCGCCCGGCAGGCGCAGCATGCCGTCCGTGATGCCGCGCGCGGCGAAGGCGGCAGCGAACACGGCGTCGTTGTCCGCGCCCAGCCAGCCGGTGGCCGTCACGGGCACGCCGAGCGCCGCGAGCACCGCGGCGACACCCACGCCCTTGCCGCCTGCCTCCACCTGCTGGCCGAGCGCGCGGTGCACGTGGCCGGGCACGAGGGACTCCACCCGCACCGTATGGTCGATCGCCGGGTTGAGGGTGATCGTGAAAACGCGGGGCATGCCGTTCTCAGCCATGGTCCGCCTCCTGCACCGGTGCCTGCGCAGCCGGACGCAGCGCAGCGCCCAGGGCGCGCACTTCATCGGCCGTGTCCACGTCGAGCGCGCTGCGGGCCAGCGCCTGCAGCTCGGCCAGCGAATGGCGCCGCAGCAGGGCCTTCACGGTGCCGATGTCACCGGCGCTCATGCTGAGCTCCTGCACGCCCAGGCCCACCAGCAGTGCCGCGCCCAGGGGTTCGCCGGCCAGCCCGCCGCACACGCCCACCCAGCGCCCGTGGCGTGCCGCGCCGACCACCGTGCGCTCCACGAGGCGCAGCACGGCGGGATGCAGGCTGTCGGCCATGCCGGCGAGCTCCGGATGCTGGCGGTCCACCGCCAGCGTGTATTGGGTCAGGTCGTTGGTGCCGATGGAGAAGAAGTCCACGTGGGCGGCGAGGCGGTCCGCAGCCAGCGCGGCCGAAGGCACCTCGATCATGATGCCCACGGGCACCGCCGGAGCCTGCAGTTCGGCGCGCACGGCCTCCATGCGCGCACGCAGTGCATGCACTTCTTCGACGGTGCTGATCATCGGGAACATCACCTGCAGCGGGCCGTGCCGCGCGGCGCGGTAGAGCGCGCGCAGCTGCGGCACCAGCAGGTCGTCGCGCCGCAGCGCCAGCCGGGCGCCGCGCACGCCGAGGAAGGGGTTCTCTTCCACGGGCAGGTCCAGGTGGGGCACGCGCTTGTCGCCGCCGATGTCCAGCGTGCGCACGACGAGCGGCCGGCCCTGCAGCGCCTCGACCATGCCGCGGTAGGCCTGGTACTGCGCTTCCTCGTCCGGCACGGTGTCGCGCTCCAGAAAGAGGAACTCGGTGCGCATCAGGCCCACGCCTTCGGCGCCCGATTCCAGCGCCTTCGCGACCTGGTCGGCGCGGTTCACGTTCGCGGCGATCTCCACCGTGTGGCCATCGGTGGTGGTGGCGGGTTCGCGGCGGGTGCGGGCCTCTTCCGCCTGCCGGCCCGCGAGGCGCGCCATGCGTTCGCGCGCCTCCACCAGCGCGGTCTCGCTGGGCGCCACGTACAGCCGGCCGCGGTAGCCGTCCAGGATGGCCGGCATGCCGGACAAGGCCGGGCCCTGCGCACCGCCCTGCACGGGCAGCACGCCCGAGCCGGCGGCCACCACGGCCGGCAGCCCCAGGGCGCGCGCCAGGATGGCCGTGTGCGCCGTGGGCCCGCCGCGCGCGGTACAGAAGCCGCGCACGCGTCCGGGATCGATCTGCGCGGCCATCGAGGGAGAAATATCGTCGGCCAGCAGGATCGCGTCCTCGGGCCAGGCCGTGCCCGGCCCTTCGGCATCGCCGTCCAGGCCCAGCAGGTGGCGCAGCACGCGCTCGCCCACGTCCTGCAGGTCGGCCGCGCGGGCCGCCAGGGTGGCGTCCGGCAGTGCGCGTTGCGCGATCACGCGCTCGTGCACCGCATGGCGCCAGGCCCAGGCGGCGCCGTGGCGCTGCACCACGGTGCGGCTCACGGCCTGCATCAGTTCGGCGTCGCGCAGCAGCCCCTGGTGGGCTGCGAAGATGCCCGCCTGCTCGGTGCGGCCGGCGGTCTTCGCGTCGGCGGCGAGTTGCTCCAGTTGCGCCTGCGCGGCGGCGAATGCGCCGTCCAGCGCGGCGGCCTCGGCCGCCACGGAGGTGAAGCGGTCCTCTACCTCCAGTGTGGCGGCCTCCGCATGCACCAGCGTGCCGACCACCAGGCCGGGGCTGGCGGCGATGCCCGTGAAGGTGTGCCGCGCCGCGGGCTGCCAATCGCCCAGCTCGCGCCCCAGGCCCTGCGCCTGGGCCTGCCGCGCGGCCGACAGCTCGGCCTGCCGGGCCTCCTCCTCGCCCAGCCGCGCGATGGTCGCGGCCAGGGTGGAGAGCGCCGCGGCCGCATCCGGCCCCTGGGCGGACACGCGCAACTGCGCGCCGCGCCCGGCCCCCAGACCCAGCAGCGCGGCCACGCTCTTGGCGTCGGCCACCGCGTCGCCGCAGCGCACGTGCACGCGCGCCTGGAAGCGGCCGGCCACGCGCGCCCATTCGCCCGCCGGCCGCGCATGCAGGCCGCTGGGGTAGTTGAGGGAGAGCTCGCGCCCCAGGGGGAAATCCTCCAGCGCCGCGCCCTGCGCACCGGCGCCGGCGCTGCCTTCCGGCGCATCGGCCGTGAGGGCGCGGACGATCTCCTGCGCGTCGCCCGTGGTGGCCAGGCGCTGCATCAGGTCGGCGTCGCGCATCACGCGGGTGAGCCGGCGCAGCACCTGGATGTGCTCGTCGGACGCCGCCGCGATCGCCACCACCAGCTTCGCCTGCTTGGCGTCGTCGCCCCAGCGCACGCCGGCCGGCACCTGCAGCACGGCCAGGCCGGTGCGGCGCACGAGGTGCTTGTCTTCCACCATGCCGTGCGGAATGGCCAGCCCTTCGCCCAGAAAGGTGTTGGCGACCTTCTCGCGCTGCAGAAGGCTCTCGACGTAGGCGGGCTGGATGTGGCCGGCCTGCGCCAGCAGCGCGCCGGCGGCGCGCACGGCGTCTTCGCGGTTGTGCGGTGCCGCGCCCAGGCGGACCTCGACCGGAATGGTGGACATGGACATGTCTCCTGAATTTGGTATCGATTCCAAACGCAATTATGGAGGTTTGCCTCGCGGGAGGGCAAGCGTTCCCGCAGAGCCCGGCACGGCAATCTGCGGGAAAACACCTAGAAATTCAGGCGATCTGAAATGCTTCCAGGCTTTTTCAGTGACGCTTTCGCAGCGTTTCCGCGCAGCGGTGGCCACGGACTTGCCAGGTCAATTCTGGAATCGTTACCATCGTTGCGAAGGAATCGGGCGTTTCCGGCGCAGCGCCGCGTGCCGGTCCCCGCATCCCTATCGACCGCCTTTGCCCAGGAGCCCGGATTGGCCAGCATCAAGGACGTCGCGCAGCGCGCGGGCGTATCCACCACCACCGTCTCGCGCGTGCTCACCACCCCCGGCGCCGTGCGTTCCACGCTGCGCGAGCGCGTGGAGCAGGCGATCGCCGAGCTGGGCTACCGGCCCAACCTCGCGGCGCGCCGCCTGCGCCAGCGCCGCGCCTCGCTCGTGGGCCTGATCGTGTCCGACATCCGCAGCCCCTTCTTCACCGACGTCGGCCGTGCGGTGGAAGATATGGCCTACCGCAACGGCCTGCGGCTCATCCTCTGCAACAGCGACGAAAACCCCGCCAAGGAGCAGTCGTACCTGGAACTGATGGCCGACGAGCAGGCCAGCGGCGTGATCCTGTCGCCCACCATGGAGGGCCTGCAGCGGCTGCGGCCCGAGGCATGGCCATTTCCGCTGGTGCTGGTGGACCGTGCGCTGGAAGGCACGCGCGTGGACCGCGTGGTGCTCGACAACCAGGCCGCGGCGCGGCGCGCCACGGAGCACCTGTTGCAATCGGGCTACCGCCGCATCGCCCTGCTCGCCGGCACCCACAGCACCACGGGCCAGCAGCGCCATGCGGGCTATGCGCAGGCCCTGGCCGCCCAGGGCCTCGCACCGCGGCCGGTCTGGCTCGATCCCACGCGCGATGCGGGCGAGCGGGCCACCGCGCAGCTGCTGGCCGCCGCGCCGGACCAACGCCCCGACGCGCTGCTCGCCACCAACGGCCTGCTGCTGCTCGGCGCCCTGCAGGCCGTGCAGGGCGCCGGCCTGCGCACCCCGCGGGACATCGGCATCGCCGGCTTCGACAACAACGACTGGACCGCCCTGCCCGCGCTGGACGTGACCACCGTCGCCCAGCCCACCTACGACATCGGCCGCACGGCGGCGGAACTGCTGCTGCAGCGCATGCAGGAGCCGGCGCGGCCGGCGCGGCGCGTGGTGCTGGAGGGGGAACTGGTGGTGCGGGGATCGAGCGCCGGGCCGCGCGGCCCGTCCTAGCGCCCGCGCCCCATCGCCCAGCCGGCCGAAGCCCGCCGGCCCACGGGCCTGGACGCACGGCGGGCCACCACAGCGGCCGGCCTTCGGCTCACGCCTTGCGCGGCTTCACCTTGCCCGCCGCCAGCTTCGCATTGGCGCGTGCCGTCTCCACGTCGTCCGCCCGGGCCACCGCCACGCCCATACGGCGCTTGGTGAAGCTCTCGGGCTTGCCGAAGAGGCGCAGGTCGGTGTCCGGCACGCGCAGCGCCTCGTCCACGCCGTCGAAGGCGATGCCCTGGGCGTCCATGCCGCCGTAGATCACGGCGCTGGCGCCCGGGTTGCGCAGGCGGGTGTCCACCGGCAGGCCGAGGATGGCGCGCGCATGCAGCTCGAATTCGCTCTGGTGCTGGGTGGCGAGGGTGACCAGGCCGGTGTCGTGCGGGCGCGGGCTCACTTCGCTGAACCACACCTCGTCGCCTTTCACGAACAGTTCCACTCCGAACAGGCCCTGCCCCGACGGCTGGCCGTCCAGGCCGCGGCCCAGGTCGTCGGTCACGGCCCGGGCGATGTCCTGGGCGCGCTGCAGCGCGAGGGACGGCATCGGCTGGGGCTGCCAGCTTTCCACGTAGTCGCCGCTGACCTGCTTGTGGCCGATGGGCTCGCAGAAGTGCGTCTGGATGCTTCCGTCGGCGGCCAGGGCGCGCACGGTGAGCAGGGTGATCTCGTAGTCGAAGTCGATGAAGCCCTCGACGATGACGCGGCCATGGCTCACGCGGCCGCCGGCCATGGCGTAGTCCCAGGCCTTTTGCACGTCGGCCGGGCCGTCCAGCTTGCTCTGGCCCTTGCCGGAGCTGCTCATCACCGGCTTGACCACGCACGGGAAGCCGATGGCGGGCTGGCCGTCGGTGCCGTCGATGGCGGCCTGCAGTTCCTCGGCCGAATCGCAGAAGCGGTAGGGGCTGGTGGGCAGGCCCAGCGTCTCGGCGGCCAGGCGCCGGATGCCTTCGCGGTCCATGGTGAGGCGCGCGGCGCGGGCCGTGGGGATCACGCGCACGGTGCCGGCGGCTTCCAGCTCTTCGAGCATGGGCGTGGCGATGGCTTCGATCTCGGGCACGACCAGGTGCGGGCGCTCGGACTCGATCAGGCTCTTGAGCTGGGCCGGGTCGCTCATGGTGATGGTGCGCGCATGGTGCGCCACCTGCTGGCCGGGCGCGTTCTCGTAGCGGTCCACGGCCGTGGTTTCCACGCCCAGGCGCTGCAGGGCGATGAGCACTTCCTTGCCCAGCTCGCCGGAGCCGAGCAGCATGACTTTGGTGGCGGAAGGCGAGAGGGGGGTGCCGAGGGTGATGGGCATGTGATCGTCGAAAAGAAAGGGAAGGAAGGGAGGGCGGATGGAGCGCAAAAAGGGCGGCCAATAATAGACGCCATGGCCACACCCTCTCCGCTTTTCGAGATCGCCCACCTGCGCAAGCGCTACGGCGGCACCGCCGTGGTGGACGACCTGTCGTTTTCCATCGCGCCGGGCGAATGCCTGGGCGTGATCGGGCCCAACGGTGCGGGCAAGACGACCACGCTGCGCATGTGCCTGGGCCTCACGGCGCCGGACGAAGGCAGCGTGCGCTTCCACCCGCCCGGCGGCGGCGCGCCGCTGCGCATGCCGCAGGACGCGCGCGCCATCAAGGCGCAGCTGGGCGTGGTGACGCAGTTCGACACGCTCGACCCGGACTTCACCTGCGCGGAGAACCTGCACGTGTTCGGCCGCTACTTCGGCCTGCGCGGCCGGGTGATGGACGAGCGCGTGCCGCGGCTGCTGGAGTTCGCCGCGCTCTCCCACAAGGCCGACGCGAAACCGGGAGAGCTGTCGGGCGGCATGAAGCGGCGCCTCTCGCTCGCGCGGGCGCTGGTGAACGACCCGGCGCTGCTGCTGCTCGACGAGCCCACCACGGGCCTGGACCCGCAGGCCCGCCACCTGATGTGGGAGCGCCTGCAGCAGTTGCTGCAGCAGCAGGGCAAGTCGATCCTGCTCACCACGCATTTCATGGACGAGGCCGAGCGCCTGTGCACGCGGCTGCTGGTGCTGGACCACGGCCGCAAGATCGCCGAGGGCCGCCCGCGCGAACTGATCGCCGAGCACCTGGAGAGCGACGTGGTCGAGGTGTACGGCCAGGGCGCGCTGGCGCTGGCGGACGACGCCGCATTGCGCCCGCTCGCGGCGCGCGTGGAGGTGAGCGGCGAGACGGTGTTCTTCTACACCCAGGATGCGCGCCCGCTGCTCGCCGCGCTCGACCACCATGCGCAGCTGCGGCGCCTGCACCGCCCAGCCAACCTGGAGGACCTGTTCCTCAAGCTCACGGGCCGCCAGATCCGCGAGTGAAGCGGCTCCGCGCCCTCTTTCTTCCCCTTCCCTGTCTGCCGCCTCCAGGACCGATCCCATGGCCTCTTCCACGCCTTCCCTGCCCAGCCACTGGCGCCCGCCCGCGCCTACCGCGCGCTGGTGGCCCGTGTTCCTGCGCAACCTGCTCGTGTGGCGCAAGCTCGCGGTGCCGAGCCTGCTGGGCAACATCGCCGAGCCGCTGATGTGGCTGGTGGCCTTCGGCTACGGCATGGGCGCGCTGGTGGGCCAGGTGAACGTGGACGGGCGCACGGTGCCCTACATCCTGTTCCTCGCCAGCGGCTCGATCTGCATGAGCGCGATGAACGCCGCGAGCTTCGAGGCGCTCTACTCCGCGTTCTCGCGCATGCACGTGCAGAAGACCTGGGACGGCATCATGAACGCTCCCGTGGGCCTGGACGACGTGGTGCTGGCCGAGATGCTCTGGGCCGCGTTCAAGGCGTTCTTCACCGTGACGGCGATCATGGGCGTGATGCTGGCGCTGGGCATCAGCCACAGCCCGAAGCTGCTGCTCGCCTGGCCCATCCTGCTGGTGGCGGGCGTGATGTTCTCCAGCATCGCGCTCATCTTCAACGCCCTGGCCAAGGGCTACGATTTCTTCACGTACTACTTCACGCTGGTGCTCACGCCGATGATGTTCCTCTCGGGCGTGTTCTTCCCGCGCGAGCAGCTGCCGGAGCTGGTGCGTCGCATTTCGGACTGGCTGCCGCTCACCAACGTGGTCGAATTGGTCCGGCCGCTCTTCATGGACCAGTGGCCCGCGCACCCGCTGCGCCACGGGCTGGTGGTGGGCCTCACCGCGCTGGCCTCGTTCTGGATCGCGCTCGCGCTCACGCGCCGGCGCTTCGCGAAGTAGGTCGTTCCGCCCTTTCGTTTCTTTCCTTTTTTCTTTTTTCCTTTTCCACTCGTTCTTCAGGAGGATTTCCAATGACGATCAACACCGTCGGCATCATCGGCGCGGGCACCATGGGCAACGGCATCGCGCAGGCGTGCGCCGTCGCCGGCATCGACGCGGTGATGGTGGACATCTCCGACGCGGCCGTGCAAAAGGGCCTGGCCACCGTGTCCGGCAGCCTGGACCGGCTCATCAAGAAGGAAAAGATCACCGCGGCCGACAAGGACGCAGCGCTCGCGCGCATCAGGACCTCGACGAACTACGACGACCTGAAGGCCGCGCAGCTCATCATCGAGGCCGCCACCGAGAACCACGAACTCAAGGTGAAGATCCTGAAACAGGTGGACGCGATCGCGGCGCCCGAGGTGATCATCGCGTCGAACACCTCGTCGATCTCCATCACGCAACTGGCCGCCGCCACGTCGCGGCCCGACCGCTTCATCGGCATGCACTTCTTCAACCCGGTGCCGATGATGGCGCTGGTGGAGATCATCCGCGGCCTGCAGACCAGCGACGCCACGCACGATGCCGTGAAGGCCCTGGCCGAGCGCCTGGGCAAGAGCCCGATCACCGTGAAGAACGCGCCGGGCTTCGTGGTGAACCGCATCCTGGTGCCGATGATCAACGAGGCCTTCTTCGTGCTGGCCGAAGGCCTGGCCACGCCGGAAGACATCGACGCCGGCATGAAGCTCGGCTGCAACCAGCCGATCGGCCCGCTGGCGCTGGCCGACATGATCGGCCTCGATGTGTGCCTGGCGGTGATGAACGTCTATCTGGAGGAATTCGGCGACAGCAAGTACCGCCCCTGCCCGCTGCTCAAGGAGATGGTGGCCGCGGGCCGCCTGGGCCGCAAGACGGGTCGGGGCGTCTACAGCTACTGAGGTCCGCCGCCGGGGGGCGCCTGCGCGTCGCGCCCCGGCAGGCTCCCAGCAGGACGGACATCGCACGGGCGCGCCGCCCGTTGCCCACCTCGCACACGCAATGCCCGCATAGGCCATCTTCCCAGAATGGTTTTACACAATCGAATTGCACTCAATTCAATTGACGCACACAATACGACCCATGCCCTCCCGCACCATCCCAGCCACGGCCCCCGTCCCTGCCCTCCAGCGGCTGGACAGCCAGGTCTGCTTCGCCCTGTATTCGGCGTCGCTGGCGATGACCAAGCTCTACAAGCCGCTGCTCGATGCCGTCGGCCTCACCTATCCGCAGTACATCGCCATGCTCGCCCTCTGGGAGCGCGAAGGCGTCACCGTCTCGGAACTCGGCGAGCGCCTGTGCCTGGATTCCGGCACGCTCACGCCGCTGCTCAAGCGGCTGGAGGCCTCGGGCCTCGTGGCGCGGCAGCGCGATGCCGAAGACGAGCGCCGCGTGCGCATCGCCCTGACCGACGCGGGCCGCGCGCTGCGCGCCCGGGCCGAGCCGATCCCCCATTGCGTGCTCGAGCGCAGCCAGTGCACCATTCCGGAGCTGGAGGCGCTCACCGTGCAGCTCACCGCGCTGCGCGATCGCATCGCCCGAAGCCCGGGCTGACCGTTTCTCTGTTCCCGTTCAACCAACCCAAGGAGTCCATATGACCACGCTCGACAAAGTCCTCTATACCGCCCGCGCCCACACCACCGGCGGCCGCGATGGCGCCTCGCGCACCGATGACGGCCGCCTGGACGTGAAGCTGTCGGCCCCCGGCACCAGCGGCACGGGCACGAACCCCGAGCAGCTTTTCGCTGCCGGCTACTCCGCCTGCTTCATCGGCGCCATGAAGGCCGTCGGCGGCAAGCTGGGCATCGCCGTGCCGCAGGACGTGTCGGTCGACGCCGAAGTGGACCTGGGCCAGATCCCGAATGCCTATGGCATCGCTGCCCGCCTGAACGTGTCCCTGCCCGGCCTGGACAAGGACAAGGCCCAGCAACTGATCGACGCCGCCCACCAGGTGTGCCCCTACTCCAACGCCACCCGCGGCAACATCGACGTGACCATCACGCTGGTCTGACGACCGGCCGGCGCGCCGCACGGGGCGTGCGCCGCCCCTGCGGTGCGCACGCCATGGCGACCCTCGGCGTGCCCGCGCGGAGCATGCGCCCATCGCTTCGCGCGGCCATCCGTGCCGTCGTATCGGCCGCCACCTCCATCGCGTGGGCTGCCTACCGTGACTCCAACTCACTTTTGACGGAGATCACCCATCCCCCGCTTCTTCGGGATACGCATCGGCGGCAGCAACAGCAGCAGCCGCTCGCAATCACGCCACGGCAACGACGCGGCCGAGTCCAGCAGCTCGCGCACGTCGCGACGCCACGCGCACCCGTTGGACCGCCCGCCCCGGCGCGCCTCATCCCCCTCCCCCCCGTCCTCCCCTCCCCGCATGAGCCGCGAGGCGGCGGACGCGCACCGCCGTACGGAGGCCGTACGCCACCAGTCGGCGGAGCTGCGCCACTACGCCGAGCAATATGCGCCGCACCTGGGGGACCAGACCCGGCAGTTCTATGCCCTGGAGCACCAGATCTGGGCCCAACGCAACGGCGTGCCCGTCGCCGGCGACCACGGGCGCCGGATCGAGCTCGGGGCGGACGCGTTCGAACGCCGCCTGGAGCGTGCTGCGGCGCCGGTGCGCGAACACCGCGAATCCATGCAGGGCGAGAAACGGCTGGGCGGCTACGCCGGGTCCCCATTGGACCAGGACCCCGACCAGTACGACCGCCACGGGCTGCGCCAGCGCGCCGACTACTACGGCCACAACGACGGCTACTGGCCCCGCTGAGGTCCGGCACCCCCACTCCGTCCGCCCCCGCAGCGGCGGACCGGGCCGGCGGCAGGGGTTGCGCCCACCGCACCGGCGGTCGCGCCGAACCTGCACCAGTTGGCGTTCCATTGCCAGAAATAGCGAATTCCGGCCCGCCGATGTCACTTATGCACGTTCTCCACGCCCTGGCCCACGGATCGCCCGGGCTTTTTGCTGCACCCGCGCGCCGAAACCGGTCTTTCCGCGCCATCATGTCGAGCAGCGCCGCCGGTGTCCACCGCTGGCTACCGCTGGCCACCACTGAATTCCGCATCCTGCCGATCCACGACCGTTCCGCGCCCGCGCGCCCCCCATGAAGATCGCCCTGTTCGCCGACATCCACGCCAACCGCCAGGCGCTCGATGCCTGCCTCGCGCATGCGCGCGCGCAGGGTGCGGAGCAGTTCGCCCTGCTCGGCGACATGGTCGGCTACGGCGGCGATCCGGCGGCGGTGCTCGACACGGTGATGGAACTGGCCGCGCAGGGCGCGCCCTGCGTGCTGGGCAACCACGACGCGGCCGCGCTCGATCCCCCGTTGGATTCGCCGCTGCTCGGCGACCAGAGCGCGCAGTGGACGCATGCGCAGCTCGCGCCGCGGCACAGCGGGTTCCTCGCGGACCTGCCGCTCGCACGGCGGCTGGGTGCCTCGGCGCTGCTGGTCCACGCGAGCGCGGACGACCCCGGGCAGTGGCACTACGTGCACGATGCCGGCGCGGCGGAGCGCAGCATGGCCGCCGCGAGCGCCATCGACCCGGCCATCCGCTATGTCTTCTGCGGCCACGTGCACGAGCAGGCGCTCTACTTCCTCACGCCCACCGCCAAGCTCATGCGCTTCGTGCCCCAGCCCGGCGTGCCCGTGCCCGTGCCGCCGCACCGGCAGTGGCTGGCGGTGGCCGGATCGGTGGGCCAGCCGCGCGACCGCGACGTGCGCGCCATGTACGCGCTGTTCGACGACGGCGCGGCCACGATCGCCTTCCACCGCGTGCCGTACGACCATGCCGCGGCGGCCGCGGCCGTGCGCGCCGCGGGGCTGCCCGCGTTCTTCGCGGACCGGCTCGAACAGGGCCGCTGACCCCGCCCCGCGCCCCCGATGCAGCTGCTGTCCCCTGGCGCCGTGGTGGATGGATTCGTCGTCCGCGAATGCCTGCACGCGGGCGGCATGGCGCACATCTACCGCGTGGCGTGCACGGATGCGGCACGCGACCCCGGCTTTCCGCTGGTGATGAAGGTGCCGCGCATGACGGCCGGCGACGGCGCCGAGAACATCGTCGGCTTCGAGGTGGAGCTGCAGATCCTGCCGGCGCTGCAAGGCCCGCACGCGCCGCGCTTCGTGGCCGCGGGCGATCTGGCGCGCCTGCCCTACCTCGCCATGGAATACGTCGAGGGCGACACGCTGCAGCATCGCCTGGACGCGGGCGGCCGCCCCGGCGCGGACGAGATCGCGCGGCTCGGCGCGGCCATGGCCCTCGCGGCGCACAGCCTGCACCAGCAGAACGTCTGCCACCTGGACCTGAAACCCGCCAACGTGCTGCTGCGGCCGGACGGCCGCGCGGTGCTGCTGGATTTCGGCCTCTCGTTCCATGCGCACTACCCCGACCTGCTGGCCGAGGAGATGCGCGAGGCCGTGGGCTCGCCCGCCTGGATCGCCCCCGAGCAGGTGGTGGGCGTGCGCGGCGACCTGCGCAGCGACGTGTTCGCGATCGGCGTGATGCTCTACGAACTCGCCACCGGCGAGCTGCCGTTCGGCGCGCCGGCCACGCGCGGCGGCCTGCGCCAGCGGCTGTGGATGACGCCGCGCCCGCCGCGCCAGCACCGCCCCGACACACCGCCCTGGCTGCAGGAGGTGATCCTGCGCTGCCTGGAGCCCGAGGCCGCGCAGCGCTACCCGTCCGCCGCGCAGCTCGCGTTCGATCTCGCCAACCCGCAGCAGGTGCCGCTCACCGAGCGCGCGCACCGGCTGCGCGGTCCGGGCCTGCGCACCCACCTGCGCCGCTGGCTGCGCGCGGCCGGCATGCACTACCAGCCCAGCCCGCTGCCGGCGCGGCTGATCGAGGCCGCTCCGATCCTCATGGTGGCGCTGCCGGGCGAGGACGCGGCCGACGACACGCTGCAGGCGCTGCGCGAGGCGGCGGCACGCTCGCTGGGCATCCGCCCGGGCGCGCGTCTCGCCTGCGTGACCGTGGTGTCGCCCTCGGCCAGCAGCGCCACCGACCCCGAGCGCAGCGAGACCACGCTGCACCGGCGCCACCTCGTGCGGCTGCGCCAATGGGCGTCCCGGCTCGAACTGCAGGGCCACGGCGCGAGCTTCCACGTGCTCGAATCGGGCGACGTCGCGCAGGCGCTGGTGCGCTACGCGGCGGGCAACCGCGTGGGCGTGATGATCCTGGGCGCCGCCACGCACGGCGTGCCGTTGCAGCGCTTCATCGACACCATTCCGCTGCGCGTGGTGCGCGACGCGCCCTGCACGGTGATCCTGGTGAAGCCGCAGCAGGCCAGTGCCACCGCCGCGACCACCGCCGCGCTGCCGGCGGGCGACAATGCCGGCCATGCACTTACCACCGGCCCCTGAGGGCGACGACCTCCACCCCTACGCCCACCTCACGCCCGACCGGGTGCTGGACGCGCTCGCGGCCATCGGCCTGTACGGCGACGGCCGCCTCATGGCCTTGGGCTCGTACGAGAACCGGGTCTATCAGGCGCACCTGGAGGACGGCACGCGCGTGGTCGCCAAGTTCTACCGCCCGGGCCGCTGGAGCGAGGCGCAGATCCTGGAAGAGCACGCCTTCTCCGCGGAACTGGCCGAAGCCGAGGTGCCCGTGGTCGCGCCGCTCGCCGTGCAGGGGCGCACGCTGCACGAACATGGAGGTTTCCTGTTTTCCGTAAGCCCCTGGCGCGGCGGCCGCACGCCCGACCTGGAGGATTTCGAGACGCTGGAATGGATCGGCCGCTTCCTCGCTCGCATCCACACCGTGGGCGCGGCGCGGCCGTTCGTGTGCCGCCCGGCGCTCGACGTGCGCAGCTTCGCCGCCGAGCCACGCGACGCCCTGCTGCAGGCGGAAGCGATTCCGCTCGACCAGCAGTCGGCGTGGACCGCCGCCTGCGGCGACGCGATCGCGCTGATCGAAGAGAAGATGGCGGCAACCGGCACCGCCGCGCCGCACGCAGTGCTGCGCCTGCATGGCGATTGCCACCCGGGCAATGTGCTGTGGACGCCCGCCGACCTGCCGGGCGGCGGCCCGCACTTCGTGGACCTGGACGACGCGCGCATGGGGCCGGCGGTGCAGGACCTGTGGATGCTGCTGTCGGGCGAGCGGCGCCAGCGCACGCAGCAGCTCTCGGCCCTGCTGGACGGCTACGAGCAGTTCCGCGATTTCGACCGCCGCGAGCTCGCGCTGATCGAGCCGCTGCGCACGCTGCGCCTGATCCACTACAGCGCCTGGCTCGCGCGCCGCTGGAGCGATCCGATCTTCCCGATCAACTTCCCCTGGTTCGGCAGCAGCGACTACTGGCGCGGGCAGGTGGACATGCTGCGCGAGCAGATCGAGGCAATGCAGGAAGAGCCGCTGGCGGCGTGAGCTACGCGTCGGGGCGCTACCAGTACGGTAGCGTGCGCGGCACGCCACGGCCGAGCAGGAAACGCAAACAATTGTCAATTTCCACGCGTCGCGCGCGTACGGCGTTAGTTTCGGTCGCTTCGTATTCTCCTTGGCGCATTGCGGGCGGCCTGCATGGCATGGCACGCCCCGCCGCTCCGCTCCCGTTTCCATGCGCATCGCAGTTCTCGACGACGACCCGATCCTTCTCGATCTTCTCCAGGTGACGGCCACACGCGCCGGCCACACCTGCCACCTCTACCAGGAAGGCAAGGAACTGCTGAAGGCGCTGCGCACGGACACCTACGACCTGCTGGTGGTGGACTGGCACCTTCCGGACATGGAGGGGCTGGAGGTGATCCGCACCGTGCGCGCGGCCTCGGACAACGTGCCCATCCTCTTCATCACCCGCCGCAATGCCGAGCAGGACCTGGTGGAGGCACTGGCCTGCGGCGCCGACGATTTCATGACCAAGCCCTTGCGCATGGGCGAGTTCATGGCGCGCTGCGGCGCCCTGCTGCGGCGCGCCTATCCGCAGGCGGTGGCCGGCACGCTGGTGTTCGGCCGCTACCGGTTCGATCCGGAGCAGCGCAGTCTGCTGGTGGACGGCGCGCCGGTGGAGCTGAAGAACAAGGAATACGAGCTGGCTTTGTTCATGTTCCAGAACGCGGGCCGGCTGCTCTCGCGCGAGCACCTGCGCGAGGCCGTGTGGGGCGACATCCACGACGCGCCCTCGCGCTCACTGGACACGCATGTCTCGCGCCTGCGCGCCAAGCTGGCGCTGGTGCCGGACCATAGGTACGTGATCACGGCGGTGTATGGGGTGGGGTATCGCCTGGAGGCTGTTAACCCCCCCTGAGTCGCCTCCGGCGCCATCCCCCCAGGGGGACGACGCCAGTGGCCGGGCAAAGCCCGTTCCACGGCGTCTGCTGGCGTGGCCTGCTCCGCGGCCTTTTGATGGGAAAGGCCGCGCCTCATCGCAGGCTATGAACCGGGGGCTTTGGTGTGCCCCCGTTCAGATCACCTCATCGGCCGCGCCGCTGGCCGGTCGTGGACTGGCGCAGGGCCAGCAGGCCGAGCAGGCACGACAGCACGATCAGGCCCCACTGCGACAGCGTCGGGATGGGGGCCACTTCGCTGGGCGTCGACTCGATCCGGGTGCTCTTGGACGCGCTGTTGTTGCCCGGGTCGGTGTCGCCCGGTGCGTCCAGCGTGGCGGTGTTCACGAGCGGGCGCGCGCCTTCATAGGGCGACGCGAGCTTGGCCTTGAACCGGAAGTCGCGGCTCGCACCGGCCGCCAGCTCGCCCACCATGCAGTTCACCGTGCCGGAGGCGAACGTGCAGTCGGTGGACGACACGAACGACAGGCCGGCGGGCAGCACGTCGATCGCCTGCGCGCCCTGGCTGGTGAGCTGGCCGAGGTTGCGCACGGTGAGCACGTAGTCCACGTCCGCGCCGGGCGCGATCGGGCCGTCCGGGCCGTTCTTCGTGATCGACAGGTCGGTGGCGATCGCGTTGCGCTTGGTCGAGGTCTGGTCGTAGGTGGTGTTGTTCACCACCACGTCCTGGCCGCCGCGCAGGAACTCGGTTTCGCGCACCGACACCACGGCCTTGTGGAACACCGTGCCCGCCTCGGCACCCGTCGGCAGGCTCAGCGCCTTCATGCGGAACGTGATCGTGGCGACCTGGTCCTTCGCGAGGCCCGGGAAGGTGCACACCACGCTGCCCGTGGTCGCGCCCACGGCGGGCTGGGTGCAGGTGCCGCCCTGGTCCACCGTCAGGTTGCCGGTATAGCTGAAGGTCGCCGACGTGGCGCCGTTGGTCGGGTGCGTGACCGGGAAGGTATCGGTCATCACCACGTTCGTGCCGAACGAAGGGCCGGAGTTCTTCACGGTGATCGTGTAGGTGGTCTCGGCGCCGAGCGCGATCGCGTCCGCGCTGTGCGCCATCGATACCAGCACGTCCAGTTCGGGCTGGGTCAGCTCGACCTGGGCCTGGGCCTTGTTGTTCGCGAGGTTGGGCTCGTCCGTGGCGGTGCCGATCTCCACCTCGTTGTTCAACACCTGGCCGGCCGTCCATGCGGCGGTGGGCCGCAGGCGGTAGGTGACTTCGTACTGCCCGCCGTTCGCCAGCAGCATGCTCGCGCCCGTGGTGCCCCAGCGGCAGTTGAGCGTGCCGTCGCTACCCACGGGATCGCAGGTGCCGCCGCCAGTGGCCGTGGGCGTGCCGATCAGCACGGTGCCTGCGGGCAGCGTGTCCTTCAGCCAGACGTTCTCGGCCGACGAGGGGCCGTTGTTCTTCGCACGCACCGTGTAGGTGATGGGCTCGCCGGAGATGGCGCGCGGCGTGGGCGACACGGTCTTGGAGGCGACCAGGTCCACGCGCGCCGTGACCTCGCTCTGCACGGTGGAGGTGTTGTTGCCCAGCACCGGGTCCACCACGTCGGCGGAGAACGCGGTGGCGGTGTTGCTGCGCTGCGCCGTGGTGGCCACCGTGGGCCGCACGGCCACGGTCACCGTGGCGCTCGCGCCGCTCGCCAGCGTGCCGAGCTGGCATACCAGCGTGGACGAGGTGGCGTTGGTCGCGCCCGAGGGCGTGCAGGTGCCCGCCGTGGTGTTCACCGAAACGAGTCCCGGCGAGCCGCTGCTCGACACCAGGCTGCCCAGCGCATCGCGCAGGCTCACGTTGGTGGCGGGGTTCGGGCCCTGGTTGGTCACCACCAGGGTGTAGGTGAGCACGTCGCCGGCCGGCACCGAAGCCTTGTCGAAGGTCTTGGCCACGCGCACGTCGGCGGACACCTCATTGCCCGGCGTCTGGTCGGAGGCGCCCACGCCGATGCCCTGGCAGTTGATGCCGTGGGCGGAGTCGTTGAGCCAGGGGTCTTCGCGCGTGCCGCCGGTGGCGGGGCTGAAATTCACGCAGGCGTTGTTGGTGGCGGAGCCCGCGGTGGTGCGCACGGCATCCACCACGATGTCCGGTGCGTTCGTGTTCACGGCCAGGCCCGCGACGCGCTCGCAGGTGAAAGTGCCAGGGCCGACGATCGGCAGCGCGCTGCAGTTCCAACCCGCACCGGAGGCTGCGTTCAGGCCCGTCAGCGTCACCCCTGCGGGCACCGAGTCGTTCACCACGATGGAGGGGATCTGCGGCGTCGCGCCCGAGGTCGCGGGCACGGCCAGCCGCCCGAGGTTGCGCACGCGCAGCCGGTACTGGTAAGTCTGGCCGATGGCGATGGCCACGCCCTGCCCGTTCTGGTAGTTCGACGCCGATTTCGTGATCTGCAGATCGGCTTCACTGGTGGCGGTGATGAAGACGTCGGGCGTGGCGTTGTTGTTGGTGTTCGGGTCCGAGCGGCCCGTCATGGCCACCGTCGCGCTGTTGGCCAGCGTGCCCGTCTGCTGCACCTGCGCCCGCACGGTGATCGCCGGCAGGTTGGTGTAGCTGGAAGCGGTGGCGGCGGGCAGATCGCAGGTGATCGTCTGGCCCGCGGGGGTGCAGGTCCAGCCGGTGCCGGCGGCGGACACGAAGGACAGCCCCGCGCCCAGCGTATCGACCACGCGCACGGGCACCCCGTCGAGCGCCATGCCGCCGTTCAGACGGGGCGTGAGCGTGTAGGTCACCTGGTCGCCGACGCCGTAGGTGGTGCCGCCGCTCACGGCCTTGGCGATGGACACGTCCGAGCCCGTGCCGGCGACGTTCACCTCGGCCGTGCCGGTGTTGTTGGACGGCTGCCCGTCGGGCATCTCGGTGGAGCCGTCCTTGTAGCCCTGCACGGAGAACGAGGTGGTGATGGAGCCCGTCACGTTGGGCGCCGCTTCCACGCGCAGCTGCGGCGCCGCGGCCCCCGCGGCCAGCGCGCCGGTGCGCGAGCAGGTGACCACCGTGGCTGGCGCGGGCGCGCCCGGCGAGACCAGCGGCGAGGCGTTCGATGCCGCGGGCGTGCAGCTCCAGCCGTTGGTGCCGCCCGCGCGCGTCACCGCGGTGCCGGTGGGCACGCTGAAGGACACCTGCACGCGGCCGCCGGTCGGAATGTCGGTCGGGCCTTGGTTGCCCACGTCCACCAGGTAGGCATACGGCTGGCCGGGCGCGATCGGGCTGCCCGGGGGAGCGAGCGGGTCGGTGGTCACCGCGAGCGCCAGGTCGGCGGCCTCGGTGGTGGTGATGCGGCGGTCCAGCGCATCGTTGCTGGGATCGGAATCGGTTTCGTTGCGCGTCACGCGCGCGCTGTTGATCCAGTTGGTGGACACGGTGGGCAGCACCAGCGCGAAGTCCACGGTCTTGGTGGCGTTCACCGCCAGCGTTCCCAGGTCGCATTGCACGACCTGGTTCGCGGCCGTGATGGCCGTTCCCGGCGCGATGGCGGGCAGGCAGGACGCACCGGCCGGGCTGGTGGTGACGGACTGGAACACGGCGCCCAGCGGCAGCGTGTCCGTCAGCCGCACGCCGGTGGCGGCGGTGCCGGTGTTGTGGCGCACCTTGACCACGTAGTGGAAGGTGCCGCCCGCCGGGCCCGAGGCGGACGCAGGCACGGCATCCTGGTTGACGAGGATGTCCGTGGTCTGCGCGCCGGCCGCGCCCGCGGCGGCCAGCAGGGCGGCGACGAGGACACCGTGGCGCACTGCGCGTGCGGCGCCCGTGCGGCGGCCTCCGGGCAACGCCGGAGCGTCCGCCCGCTGTGGCGAAGAAAGAAGCATGCCATCTCCTGTGAATTGGTGGTTCGGAAGCCGGCCACGCCGCGACGCCACGGCCGCGCGATGAAGCGCGGCAAGGTCATGGTGGTAGGGGGGCCCGGATACCGTCCCTCGGCAGCCCGGGCACGTGGCAGGGGATGGGCGGAATCTATGGGATGGATCACCGCGATTGCGGCATTCAACAATTGTTCACAATCCCTGCTCTGCCGTGCGTTCGCCGCAACAGCCCTCCGGGCCGGCATTCGTTACCCTCGCGGCCACGCCGCCCTGTCCGCGCGCGTCCCGCGTCCGCACTGCCCGCCGCCGCTGCCGCCGCGCCCGCCATCCGCTCACCGGAGCCGCCGCATGTTCCGCTCCCGCCGCCTGTCGCACCTGCCCCTCACCGCCAAGGTCGTGTTCCTCGTCGCACTGATGGGCCTGGTCTCGATCGCGACCGCGCTCTACACCACGCGCACCATGCGCAACGTCACCGACGACTACAAGGCCCTCATCGACCGCGAGGCGCAAAGCGCACTGCATGTGAGCGACGCGGCCCTGCTGCTCGGCGAATCGGGCCGCATCGTGTATGCCGTGCTCACCGAGCAGGACGAGAACACCATGCGCGCGGCCCTCTCCCGGCTGGAGCGGCTGCAGGCGCAATTCGAGGCGCAGATCGACACCACCGAGCGGCTCGTGCCGGGAGACGCCGGCCCGCTGCGCGCGATCCGAGCGCAGGCGGCGCACACGTTCACGCTGGCCGCCCGCATCGTCGATGCCGCCGCGCGCTGGCGCGGCGACCGGGCGCTGCAGATCATCCACGGCGAATTCGAGCCCGCGCTGAGCGCGCTGCGGCAGGCGATGAACCAGCAGCGCGACGAATCGACCAGCCGCTTCCAGACGGCTTCCGAGCAGCTCGGCCGGCTCACCGAAAGCACCATCCTCAACACAGCGCTGGCGGTGGCCGGCGGCCTCGCGCTGGTGATCGCGCTCTCCATCGGGGTGGCCGTCTCGCAGATCTCGCGGCCGATCATGCTGCTCACGCGCCACATGGAGCGGCTCACCGACCGCGACTACGGCGACGCGATCACCGGTACCGATCGGCGCGACGAGGTGGGCACCATGGCCAAGGCGCTGCAGGTCTTCAAGGACAGCATGCAGCGCGAGGACCGGCTGGCGGTCGAGCTGGCCGCCAGTGCCGAGGCGCGGCGGCTGTCCGAGCAACTGGTCGACCTGACCGGCGCCATTCCCGGCGCGGTCTTCCAGCTGCGCATGGAGGCCGGCGGCGGCCACCGCTTCCTGTTCGTGAGCGAGAAGGCCGGGGATCTGCACGGCCGCAGCGCGCAGGAGCTGCTGGGCCTGCAGGCACCGCTGCACACCGCCTACGGCCTGCCGGACGGTGCCCAGGGGCCGCTGCAGGGCGCCTTCGACCGCAGCCTGCGCACGCTCGAACCGCTGGATGTCGACGTCGAAGTGCCGCGCGGCGCCGGTACGCAATGGATCAAGACGCTCGCCACCGCGCGCGCGCTGCCGGGCGGCGCGGTGCTGTTCAACGGTGTGTGGCTGGACGTGACCGAGCAGCGCAACCAGGCCCGTGCGCTCGCGCAGGTGGCCGAGGAGAAGGCCACCTTCCTCGCCGTGATGAGCCATGAGATCCGCACCCCGCTCAACGCCATCCTCGGGCTGGCGCAGCTCGCGCTCAAGGAGCCGCTGCCGCCCGCGCAGCAGGAGCGCGTGGAGCAGCTCTACCGCGCGGGCCGGCGCCTGCTGGGCATCGTCGACGACACGCTGGATTTCTCCAAGATCGATGGCGGCCACCTCGTGCTGGAGCATGCCGTGTTCGACCCGCGGCAGCTGCTGGGCGACCTCTCCGACCTGTTCACCCCCCGCGCCCGCGAGAAGGGGCTGGCGCTGCGCATCGGCCTCGCGGATGGCGTGCCGCACCGCCTCGTGGGCGACGCGCACCGCATCGCGCAGGTGCTCATGAACTTCGTGAACAACGCGATCAAGTTCACGGAGTCGGGCGAGGTCGCCGTGATGCTCGATGCCACCGGGGCGGATGCCGACGGCGCCCTCGTGCTGCGCGGCACCGTGCGCGACACCGGCATCGGCCTCACCGCCGCGCAGCAGGCCCACCTCTTCCAGGCCTTCCACCAGGCGGATGCCACCATCACCCGCCGCTTCGGCGGCACCGGCCTGGGGCTGGCCATCTCGCGCCAGCTCGCGCGGCGCATGGGCGGCGACACGGGCGTGGACAGCACGCCGGGCCGGGGCAGCACCTTCTGGTTCACCGCGCAGATCCGGCGCGCGGAGGACGGCGCGGACGCGGCGCAGGCGCCGGCCCTCGCGCGGCCGGCGGCGCCACCGCCCGCGCTGGCCGGCCGCCGCGTGCTGCTGGTGGACGACAACGAACTCAACCGCCTCGTCGCCACCGGCCTGCTGCAAGCCGGCGGCCTGCACGTGGACACCGCCATCGACGGCGCGCAGGCGATCGAGCGGCTCGCGCAGGCACCGGATGGAACCTACGACGCCGTGCTCATGGACATGCAGATGCCGGTGATGGACGGCCTCACCGCCACGCGCCGGCTGCGCGCCCAGGCACGGTTCGCCGCCCTGCCCGTGATCGCCATGACGGCCAACGCCGCGCCGCAGGACATCGGACGCACGCGCGTCGCCGGCATGGACGACCACCTGTCCAAACCGGTGCTCGAAGGCCCGCTGTGGGCCGTGCTCACCCGCTGGATCGTGTCGCCGCCGTCCGGCCGCCCCGCGGTCGCCGGTCCCCCGTGGCCCTCACCGTCCGAGGGCATCCCGGCGCGCGCCCTGCTGCAGGACGTCCTGCGCCTGTCCGTGTTCGACGCCGCGCCGCTGGAGGAATGGGCCGGACTGCTCGCCCCCGGTCAGGCAGACCGCCTGCGCGAGCGCTTCGTGCACGACAGCGTTGCCCGCCTGCGCCGCATCGATACCGCCCTGGCACGCGGCGATTGGGCGGCCCTGCGGGACGAAGCCCACGAATGGGGCGGCACGGCAGGGAATTTCGGGCTGCAGCGCCTGTGCGGGCTCACGCGCCTGCTGGAGGAGGCCGCCGGACAGGCTCTGGCGCAGGCCGGCAACGGCGCGCCCGCCACCTTGCCCGCTGGATTGCCGGAGGCCGTGCGCCACGCGGCCACCGAGGGCCTGGCGCAACTGCGGGCCCATGCGCTGCAATGCGACACCGCGGCAGCGGGTTGAGGCGTCCTCAAAACTCCGCGTGCAGCCGCACGGAGAAAATGTCCACCGGCCCCCGGTCGCGGTTGTAGCCCGGGTTCTGGATGCGCTGCGCACCCAGCGACACCGCCGACTGCAGGGCACCCGCGGCCGTCGGCACCGGCGGCATCACCACGCGGTAGTACACCTCCCACACCCGCTCGTGCCCGTAGTTCAGCGCGCCGTCGCCCAGGAACGCGCCCTGCCCGCCGGCCGCCAGGTAACCGCGGTGGTCCGCCGACAGCCCGTTCACCGCCAGCGCGGCGCCCATGCGGTCCGCCGGCCGGCCCCAGGCCGCGCCGGACCACTGGCCGCCCACGGAGAACTGCCGGTCGATCTCGGTGAACGCGAACGTCTCCTGCCGCCCCCCGCTGCGGCCCGCGCGCACGAACACGCCCGCATCCTCGCCCAACGGCGCTTCCAGCGTCACGGCCCAGCCGGTCTTGGTCTGAAGCCGGCGCACCGCGCCCACGTCGGGCACCGTGCCGGTCGCCTGCCCCAGCGCCACCGCATCGTCGAACGCGCCCATCACCGCCCGGTTGCGGAACCACAGCACACGCCCGCGCAGCGGGCCCGCAGGCAATGCCACCGGCAGATTGGATTCGGCCTCGATCTGATCACCATAGTGCTGCCGCCAGGCGCGGTCGAGCTTGGGCCCGTTGGATTCGCGCGGCTGCAGCCCGCGGCCGCCACGCACGGCCCACTCCGGCGTGCGGTATTCGAGGATGCCCGCCCAGGTGTAGCCGCGCGCGTCGGCGGCGTAGTCCCACGGCCCGGGCGCCAGGTACGACCAGTTGAAGAACTGCTCGCGCGGGTCCTTGGCGTAGGGGTTCGGATCGAAATAGTCCAGCAGCGAGACGTTGCCCAGCACCAGCGTCCAGCGGCGCGCGGTGGCCGTGCCGCCCATCTCGTTGAAATCCGGTTCGATCTTCTCCGTCTCGCCGCCCGCGTTCCAGCGCTGCAGCCAGAAGAGCCGCGCCCGGTACGCCTTGAGCTGCGCGCCCGAAGAGCGCGCCAGCTCGCCGTTGGAGAGCCCGCCCGCACCCGTGAGGTGGGACAGCGGTACGCCCTGCGCGGCCTCCGGGTTGAAGTGCAGTTGCCCGCCCTCCCAGGGCCGCACCGCCAGATCGGCCGTGGCCGTGAAGGAATACGAGCGCTCGCGCGCCGGCACGAGGCTGTTCGGGCCGGTATACGCCGCATCGAAGGCGGGCTTGCGCTGCCAGACGTAGGTGGTCTGGGCATGCAGGGCGAAGCGGGGCTCGGGAGATTCCGCCGCTCCCTCCGCGGCCGCAGCCGTGGGCGAGGAAGCAGCTGTGGCCGCCGCAGCGGGCATGCCGGAAGCAGATGCGGCCAACGGCTCGGCGGGCGCGGCCTGGGCCCCGGCGCTCTGCAGCAGGGCCCACAGCGTGGCGGTCAGGAAAGGGGCCCGGAAACGGCCCGGGGCCGCGGGAAAGGCCGCCCACGTCGGGGCCGGAGAAAAGAACGGGAACATGCGCATGGGCCGGCATTCTGGCAGCGCCCGGCGGCACGGCCGTGTCGGCAATGCCGGGTGTGACGCGGCCGCCACACTGCCGGGCGCCCCGTCAGCGCCGGGGCCGTCGCGGCGGCAGGCCCGCCGAGGCGCTGGTCGATACCGGGATGCCGCCGGCTGGCGGCGCCTGGTACGGGCGCGGGGCCAGCCCTGCGGCCGGTGCGGCGCCCTCCTCCGCCAGCGTGGCTGCGTTGGGCGGCACATCGCCGCCGTGCGCCACGGTACGCGCGGCGGAGGCACCCGCAGGCACCTCCTGCCCGCCGCCGATGGCCGGGCCCACCGGAGCGCCTGGGGCTGCAGAGACCGGCACCGTGGCCGATTCCGGCCCCGCCCCCCGGGCCGCCTGCGACCGCCGCCAGGCACCGATCACCACCTCGTTGACGAACGCCCGGTCCAGCCAGAGCCAGATCACGATCGGCGCCAGCGTCGGCACCACCAGCGATCCCAACTGGTAGCCGTACACCAGCGCCTCCATCTGCCACTGCGCCACGCGCAGCGTGCGCACGTCGAACTGCGCCGTGAGCAGCAGTTGCATCAGCAGCTGCATGCAGAGGCTGAAGGCCTGCAGCGGCACCAGCAGCGCGTAGCCGGCGAGCGCCCGCACGGCGCGCCCCGGGCCGCGCGCGGCCAGCAGCAGCGCCAGGAAGATCGGCAACCCGTAAGCGTAGCGGCCCGGGTCGGATTCGAGGGTGATCTCCACCGGCTGGTTGCCCGTCTGCGGCGTGGCGATCGCCACCGAGGTATCCACCTCCAGCCGCCCCGGGGCGAGACGCGCCTCGCGCACCCAGCCGGGCGCGGCGTGCTCCAGCACCGCGCCGGCCACCATGCCGATGGGATAGGACGTCCAGGGCGATGCCCGCGTCCACGCGAGCGTGAGCAGCACGACCCCGATGAAGAGGCCGATCACGAAAGCCTTCAGGCTGGCGGCGCGGCGCATCGCAGTCGCGACTTCAGGCCAGGGCCGCGGCCGGGGGCGTGGCCGGCGGCGCACCCGGGCCGGGCGGGGAGCCGGCCGACGTCGGCCTGCTGCCCGCGCGCACCCACAGCAGCCAGACGATGAGCACGTCCACCATGATCAGCGCCTGCCACAGGTACTCGTGCGCGAAATTGAACACCGTCGTGCTCCACTGCCCCAGGTAGAACAGGCTGATCACCCGCACGATGTTGAGCGCCTGCACCGCCGCGAAACCCGCCGCGAGGCCGATCAGCTTGTGCCGCCAGGTGGAGGGGAAGGCCATCACCGCCGCGAACAGCACGATGCAGGCCTCGATGCCGTTGCAGCCCGCCTCGATCGACACGCCGAAGCCCGTCTGGTGGTTCCACAGCACCTTGCCCGCCGCCGCGGCCGAGCTGTCGAACCACATCACCATCGTCGCGCAGATGCGCGCGAGCAGCGCCGTCCACGGCAGCACCAGGTGCTCCTGCACCCAGTTGAGCATGTTGATGCCGAACAGGGTGAGCTGGAGGGTGAGGAAGATGAGGAAGAAGCGCAGCATGGCAGTGGGGCTCCGCGGAAGGAGGAGGATCGCCGCGCATTATCCGGCAGGGCCGGTCTTCGGGGAATCGCGCATGTCTGGACGCACCTGGTCTGGCGCGCTCTTCTTCTGCGAACCGGCAACTCCTGCATCCGGTTTCGGGCACCAACCTCGCTACAAAACGTTTTCGCTCATCTATAGCAGCTCAACAATCCGTCACCAATTCCCTGCGTCGCTGGTGCATGCAGTCATTACCATCAGAACACTCGGCGCGACCAGGAGGGAGCACGTCGAGGGCCGCAGACACAAATAACCGAAAATCATGCTTGATATCGACTCACAAGGAATGGTGATTTCATCCAGGGTTCAGCCACGCAGATTCAACGTGATTGAACGAACCGCCATGACCTCGGTCACGGGAATCATCATTCATCAAACAGGCTCATCCGACGAGCAAAGTGTTTTTTCCAGCTACAGAAGAGGAGGCAATGGAGCGCATTTTCTCATCCTAAAGAATGGCACCATATACCAGACGGCCTCCTTGCATCTTAGGACCCACCATGTAGGGCCGTTGAAGGCTCGGTGCCTTGCCGAGCATCGTTGCACGGCCGCGAAATTCAAAAAGTCGAATAAATTCCCCCAAACCAGCGCAGTGGAGCGCATGAACAAGATTGAAATGACGAAATCCGTCCCTCTGCGATATCCCAGCAACACGGACTCCATTGGAATAGAGATCGTCGGCTCCGCCTCGCTGCCGCCCGGCGTCACCATGCCTGCCGGGCTGAGCAAGGTCCAACAAGACGCATTCCTTGGGGAGAAAGCCGTTTATGAATCCGTCACCACCGCCCAGAACATATCTTTGCAATGGCTTGTCGGCGAACTGATCGACACGTTGCACTTCAGTTCATCAGAGGTGCACCGGCATCCGGATGTCAGCAGAAAAAATACGACCGAGGCGAGTACTGCGGTATGGCGCTGAAAAGATATGCCTGCGCAGCGATTTTTCTCATTTCGCATCTGTGCCATGCGCAGCCTCCCGAGCAGCCGCGTGCCTCATCCAGAACCCACGCCATTGCGCCCGTAGCCTCTATTGAGATCACCCGCGCCACCCCGGAAACCGCCGCAGCAGATACGGGTGCATGTGCGGGCACACGGCCACTGACCGAGAGCGACGTGCGCCGTTTTCTCACCCACGCCCGCCCCATCACTCGCCGGGCCGCCTTGCAGGACGAATTCCTGGTGGGTGACTGCTACACGGAAGCCCGTATCCGCTTCCAGGACGGCCGCACCGCCAGCCTGGGCATCGCCAACGACGCCGGCACGGCACTGCTGACCCCCATCGCGCAGGGCAAAGAGCAGGCACCGGGCCGTTATTTCCGCTGCAGGCAGTGCACCGGCATGCTGGACTTGCCGGACCGTCTGCCGGTGAACTGACGGCAGCACCTGCACAGACAACGCACTCCAGAAAAAAGCCGCGGAAGGCAGAATCGCCCCTCCGCGGCTTCGGCCCGGCCAAGGCCTGCAACGCAGGCCCGCCGGCTCACCCAGCCAGCCTCACACCAGCAGCGCGTTCACCCGCTTCACGTACGCGGCCGGGTCTTCCGGCAGCCCGCCTTCGGCCAGCAGGGCCTGGTCGAAGAGGATGTGGGCGAGGTCGTGGAAATGCACGCTGCCGTCCAGCTTCTTCACCAGCGCATGCTCCGGGTTCACCTCCAGCACGGGCTTGGCGTCGGGCAGGGACTGGCCGGCCTGCTTCATGAGGCGCGCGAGCTGGGTGCTCATGCCGTGTTCCTGCACCACCAGGCAGGCGGGCGAATCGACGAGGCGCGTGGTCACGCGCACGTCCTCGGCCCGGTCCTTCAGGGCTTCCTTGAGCTTCGCCAGCACGGGCTTGAAGGCCTCGGCGGCCTCCTCGGCGGCCTTCTTCTCGGACTCGTCCTGCAGCGTGCCCAGGTCCACCGCGCCCTTGGCCACGGACTGCAGCGGCGTGCCGTCGAAATCGTGCAGGTAGTTGAGCGCCCACTCGTCCACCCGGTCGGCCATCAGCAGCACCTCGATGCCCTTCTTCTTGAAGACCTCGAGCTGCGGGCTGTTCTTGGCGGCGGCCAGGGTGTCGGCGGTGATGTAGTAGATCGCCTCCTGGCCTTCCTTCATGCGGGCCTTGTAGTCGGCCAGCGAGACGGTGGTGGTGTCCGTGGTGGTGGAGGCGAAGCGCAGCAGCTTGGCGATGCGGTCGCGGTTGCCGAAGTCCTCGCCCAGGCCTTCCTTGAGCACGGAACCGAACTCGGCGTAGAACTGCGTGTACTTGCCTTCCTTGGCCTTGTCGTCCTCGCTCACCACGTCGGTCACGCCGTCGGCGCCTTCACCGGCGGTGTGGCGGTCGTGCTTGGCCAGGTCCTCGAGCATGGAGAGCACGCGCTTGGTGGAGCCCTCGCGGATGGCGCGCACGTCGCGGCTTTCCTGCAGCAGCTCGCGGCTGACGTTGAGCGGCAGGTCGGCCGAGTCGATCACGCCCTTCACGAAGCGCAGGTAGGTGGGCATCAGCGCCTCGGCGTCGTCCATGATGAAGACGCGCTTCACGTAAAGCTTCACGCCGGCCTTCTTGTCGCGGTTCCAGAGGTCGAACGGCGCCTTGGCCGGGATGTAGAGCAGCTGCGTGTACTCGGTGTTGCCCTCCACGCGGTTGTGGCTCCAGGTGAGCGGGTTCTCGTGGTCGTGGCTGATCGCCTTGTAGAACTCCTGGTACTGCTCGTCGGTGATGTCCTTCTTGGGGCGCGTCCACAGGGCGCTGGCCTTGTTCACGGCCTCCCACTCGCCCGTCTTGACCATCTGGCCGGGCTCGCCCTCCTTCTCGCTCTCCTTCCACTCTTCCTTTTCCATGAGGATGGGCAGGCTGATGTGGTCGGAGTACTTGCCGATGACCTGCTTGAGCTTCCAGGCGTTCAGGAACTCCTCGGCCTCGTCGCGCAGGTGCAGGATGATGCTCGTGCCGCGCTCGGCGCGCGTGATGGTTTCCACCTCGAAATCGCCCGTGCCGCCGCTGGTCCAGCGCACGCCTTCTTCGGGCGCGAGGCCCGCGCGGCGCGATTCCACGGTGATCTTGTCGGCGACGATGAAGCCGGAATAGAAGCCCACGCCGAACTGGCCGATGAGCTGGGCGTCCTGCTTCTGGTCGCCCGAGAGGCGGCTCATAAAGTCCTTGGTGCCGCTCTTGGCGATCGTGCCCAGGTGGTCGATGGCCTCCTGCTCGCTCATGCCGATGCCGTTGTCGGTGATCGTGAGCGTCTTCGCGGCCTTGTCGAAGGACACGCGCACTTCGAGGTTGGGCGCGTCTTCGTACAGCGCGGCGTTGTTCAGGGCCTCGAAACGCAGCTTGTCGCAGGCGTCGGACGCGTTGGAGATCAGCTCGCGCAGGAAGATTTCCTGGTTGGAGTACAGCGAGTGGGTGACCAGGTGCAGCAGCTGCGCGACTTCGGCCTGGAAGGAATGGGTGTGCTTGCTCATGGTTGGTGGATGGCTCTTGTAAGAGGTTCGCAACGAAAGGGAACGCCCGCCCACATGGGGGTCGGGTGCGGATTATCAATGGGTGGAGGTACGCGATCACTGCCGAGCCGGCCACGCCGATATCGGGTCATTCCCCGCCCATCTGGCACGTCGGCACGGGCACGGTTACATTCGCTGACATGATCGCCCCTGCGCCCCATTTCCTGCCCGACGGAACGCCGGCGCACGCGCTGCTGCGCGAATGCGACTGGGGAGCCTCGTCGCTGGGCCACCCCGCTTCCTGGCCGAGGCCGCTGCACGCCGCGGCCTCGCTGGTGCTCGACTCCCTCGCGCCCACCTGGCTGGCCTGGGGGCCGGGCCTGGGCATGGTCTACAACGCGCCGTACGCCGAGATGCTGGGCAACAAGCATCCCGGGGCCATGGGCTCCGCGCTGGATGCGGTATGGGCGGAAGTCTGGCCGGACGTGAGCGCGCTCGTGGCCACGGCGCTCGCGGGCGAGGCGCTGTACCGCGAAGACCTGCCGCTGATCGTGAACCGCCGCGGCCATCCCGAACCCGCCTGGTTCAGCTTCTCCTACACGCCCCTGCGTGACGATGACGGACGCGTGCAGGGCGTGCTGTGCACGGTTTCGGAGACCACCGGCAAGATGCTGGCGCAGCGCGGACTGGCCGACAGCGAATCGCGCCTGCGGGCGCTGACGCTGGCCACGGCCAATGCCGTCTACCGCATGAACGCCGACTGGAGCCGGCTCCTGGAGATCAACGGCCAGGGCTTCATCGCCGACACCGCGGAACCCACGCGCTCCTGGATCGAGCAGTACGTGCCGGCCCAGGACCAGCCGCAGGTGCGCGCGGCCATCGCGCAGGCCATGGCGACCCGCGGCCTGCTCGAGCTGGAGCACCGCGTGTTCCGCGTGGACGGCAGCATCGGCTGGACCCTGTCACGCGCCATGCCGCTGCTGGGCGCCGACGGCGAAGTCATGGAATGGTTCGGCACCGCCACCGACCTCACGGCCCGCAAGGCCGCCGAGAGTGCGCTGCGCGAAAGCGAGCTGCAGTTGCGCACGCTGTTCGAGACCATGGACGAGGGCTTCTGCGTGATCGAGTTCCTCGACGGCCCCCATGGCCCGCTGAGCGACTACGTGCATGTCTCGGCCAATCCGGCCTACCAGGCCAACGCGGGCATCGCCGACGTGGTGGGCCAGCGCGTGCGCGACATGGTGCCAGAGGAAGCCGACGCCTGGGTGGAGATCTACCGCAAGGTGCTGGTCACGGGCGAGCCGGTGCGCTTCGAGCGCGAGCTGGTCAAGACCGGCCGCTACCTGGAGCTGTCCGCGTTCCGCGTGGAGCCGGCCGAGCGCCGTCAGGTGGCGGTGCTGTTCCAGGACGTGACGCAGCGCCACCGCGCCGAGCGCGCCCTGCGCGACCTGAACGACGCCCTGGAGCAGCGCGTGGCGCTGGAGGTGGCCGAGCGCCTGCGCACGGAAGAGGTGCTGCGCCAGGCGCAGAAGATGGAGGCGGTGGGGCAGCTCACCGGCGGCATCGCGCACGATTTCAACAACATGCTGGCCGTGGTGCTGGGCTCGCTGGAACTGCTGGACCGCCGCTTCGCCGCGGGCGAGCCGCGCGCCCGCCGCCACATCGATGCGGCCCGCGGCGGGGCCCGGCGCGCGGCGCAGCTCACGCAGCGGCTGCTGGCCTTCTCGCGAAGGCAGCCCCTCAGCCCGGTGCCGCTGGACGCCAACCAGCTGGTCGCCGGCATGTCCGACATGCTGCGCCATTCGCTGGGCGGAGCGATCCGCCTGGAGACGGTGCTCGCGGGCGGGCTGTGGCGCATCCATGCGGACCGCAACCAGCTCGAGAGCGTGATCCTGAACCTCGCCGTCAACGGCCGAGACGCGATGGGCGCGCTGACCGACGGCGGGCGGCTCACCATCGAAACCGCCAACGCCCACCTGGACGACCGCTACGCCGCGGAGCACCTGGGCGTGGCGCCCGGGCAGTACGTGCTGATCGCCGTGACCGACACCGGCACGGGCATGCCGCCGGAGGTGATCGCCAAGGCCTTCGACCCGTTCTTCACCACCAAGGAGGTGGGCAAGGGCACCGGCCTGGGGTTGAGCCAGGTGTACGGCTTCATCCGGCAGTCGAACGGCCACGTGAAGATCTATTCCGAGGTGGGCGAAGGCACCACCGTCAAGGTGTATCTGCCGCGCCTGACGGACGTCGCCGGGGACGAGGCCCCCGCGACCGCACCGCCGCCGCTGCCCCTGGGGGACGCGCAGGAAGTGGTGCTGGTGGTGGAGGACGAGGCCGCGGTGCGGCAGTTCTCCGTGGACGCCCTGGGCGAGCTCGGCTACCGCGTGCTGGAAGCCGACGGCGCCGCGACGGCGCTGAAGCTGATCGACGCGCACCCGGAAATCGACCTGCTGTTCACCGATGTGGTGATGCCCGACGTGAACGGCCGCAAATTGGCCGAGGAAGCGCTGCGCCGCCGGCCGGGCCTGAAGGTGCTGTTCACCACCGGCTACACGCGCAACGCCGTGGTGCACAACGGCATGCTGGACGCGGGCGTGCACCTCATCGGCAAGCCCTACACCCTGGAAGACCTGGCATTGCGCGTGCGCGAGGCGCTCGACGCGCCCCACGCCGGCATCGCCCCGGCCGTCGCCTGACCCGCCACGGCGCGGGCCGGGCCGTCGGCGGATGCGCCGGCGTCAGAACCGCTCGTTCGGCCCCAGGTAGCGCCACTGCCCCACGGGCAGGTTGCCGAGCACCACGCGGCCGATGCGGATGCGCTTGAGGCCCACCACCTTCAGGCCCACCAGTTCGCACATGCGGCGGATCTGGCGCTTCTTGCCTTCCTGGAGCACGAAGCGCAGCTGCTCGGGGTTCTGCCAGTCCACCTTCGCGGGCTTGAGCGGCTGGCCGTCGAGCGAGAGGCCGTGGCAGAGGCGCGCGAGCTGCTCGGCCGGGAAGACGGACTGCACGCCGGTCGCGACGTCGCCGTAGTGCACGCGCACGAGGTACTCCTTCTCGACCTCGGAGTCTTCGCCGATCAGGTGCCGGGCCACGCGGCCGTCCTGCGTGAGCACCAGCAGTCCAACGGAATCGATGTCCAGCCGGCCGCAGGGCGCGAGGCCGCGCAATTGCGGCGGCGAGAAGCGCTGCTGGCTCGGGTCTTCGCGCCAGTGGGTGCGCGGGTTGATGAGCGCGACCGCCGGCGTGTGGCCATCCTCGGCTTGGCCGCTCACGTAGCCCATGGGCTTGTGCAGCAGGATGGTCACCTGCCGCTCCTGCTGGCCCCGCGCGGCGGGGTCCACCTCGATGCGGTCCGTGGGCGCCACCTGCAGGCCCATGGCGGCCACCTGCCCGTTCACGCGCACCCAGCCGCTGGCGATCCAGTCGTCCGCCTCGCGGCGCGAGCACAGGCCGAGTTCGGCCATGCGCTTGTTGAGGCGGGAGGTGGCGCCGGGAGCACCGTTCTCCGGGCCGCGGGCCGCGGAACCGCCCCGCGGATGCGGAGCCTGCGGGGCGGGATCGGCGCGCCGGACCGGGGCCCCCGGCGCGCCCGGCTCGGGCGCGCGCAGGGTGAAGCGGCCCGCGGGCCGGGGGCCTCCGGGGCGGGACGGCGCGGGCCCCTGGGCGGCAGAGGGGGAGGAAGCGGGCCTGGAGGCGGAAGCCGGCGGGCCGGCGCGCCGGCCGCCCGGAGGGAGCGACAGGCGGTTGCGGGGAGCGGAATCGGACATGGGCGCTATTTTCGCGCGTCGGCCGCGGCATGCCAGGCGAGCAGGTCCTCCGCGGGCATGGGCCGGCCGATGTGGTAGCCCTGGGCCTCGTCGCAGCGCAGGGCCTGCAGGCGCTCCAGGATAGTGGCGGTCTCCACGCCCTCGGCCACTACCGAGAGGCCCAGGTTGTGCGCGAGGTCGATGGTGGAGCGTACGATCTGCGCGTCGCCCGTGTCCGCCGCCATGCCGAGCACGAAGGATTTGTCGATCTTCAGTTCGTCCACCGGCAGCCGCTTGAGGTAGGCCAGCGAGGAGTATCCGGTGCCGAAATCGTCGATGGAGAGCTTGAAGCCCTGCGCCGACAGGCGGTTGAGCATGGCTTCGGCCCGCGCCGGATCGTCCATGATGGCGCTCTCCGTGATCTCCAGGCAGAAGGACTCCGGCCCGACGCCGTGCCGTGCCATGAGCGCGCCCAGGCGGGCGCTCAGTTCCGTGTCCATGAGGTCGCGCGTGGACAGGTTGACCGAGATGCGCAGCCCCAGGGCGCGCACGTCGGGCCGCGCGAGGAAGACGGCCGCCTGCTCGAACACCCAGAGCGTGAGCTGCCGCACGAAGCCGGTCTGCTCGGCGAACGGGATGAACTGCATCGGCGGCACCAGGCCGCGCTCGGGATGCTGCCAGCGCACGAGCGCCTCCGCGCCGCAGCCGGCCCGGCCGTCCAGCCCGAGCTTGGGCTGCAGGAAGAGCCGCAGCTCGCCCGCCTCCACCGCATGGCGCAGCTCGGACAGCAGCGACAGCGCGGCCGCGCTGGACGACGCCATCGACGGGTCGTACACCTGCGCGCCGTGCAGCCGCCGCTTGGCGGCGTACATCGCGATCTCCGCGTGGCTCAGCAGGGTGTCGGCGTCTTCCGCCGGGCCGGGCCAGCAGGCGATGCCGATGCCGGCGCTGAGGTCCACCGTCTGGTCGTCGAACGCCAGCGAGGATTCGAACGCGCGCGTGATGCGCTGCGCCGTGTCGCGCGCGGCGGCTTCGTCCGCGCCCGGCAGCATCAGCGCGAATTCGTTGCCCCCCAGGCGGGCGAGGATCTCCCGGGGCGCATGCAGGTGGGAGGAGATGCGCGCCGCCACGGCCTGCAGCAGCCGGTCGCCCATCGCATAGCCCAGCACGCCGTTGACGTGCTTGAAGCGGTCCAGGTCGAGCGCGATCACCGAGAGCGGCTCGCCCGTGTGGATGCCGTGCCGGATCGCCTCCATGAGCATGCGGCGGAACCGCTCCCGGTTCGGCACGCCGGTGAGCCGGTCGGTATGGGCGAGCCGGCGGATCTCGTCCTGCTGCTCCGCGATGCCGATGCGCATGCGGTCGAAGGAGCGCGCGAGGTGGCCGATCTCGTCGGTGCGTTCCGTGTGCTCGATGGGCGCGGCATAGTCGCCCCGCGACAGGCGCTGCGTGGCCACCGTCACGGCCCGCAGGGGGGTGGCCACGCGCCGCGCCATGACAGCGAACCCGATGGCGAACAGCGCCACGCCCGCGAGCGTGATGCCGGCCAGCAGCATCTGCAGATGGCGGTAGAAGGCGAGCACTTCGTCGAGCGAGCGCAGCAGCAGCACGCTCGCCTTGCCGTTGACGGTGTCGAGCGGCACGGCGCGCACCAGCACGGGGCCTTCGTCCGTCTCGATCTCGCCGCCGCCCGTGAATCCCGCCAGCCGCTCCCGCTCGCCCGCGGGCAGCGTGCTGACCGGCACGTGCACGCCGCCGTCGGCGGTATGCACCGCGATGGCCACATCCACCGACTGCAGCTGTCGCATCTCCGCAGCCAGCGCCTGGCCGACCGGGAATCCCATGAGCACCCAGCCGATCACGAGCGGCGCGCGCAGCGGCACCGTCACGAACTGGTAGGGCACGCCGTCCACGATGGCGATCTGGCTGCCGCCGGGATGCTCCGTGAGCGCGGGCAGCACGCCGCGCAGCACGGCGCGCGCGTCGGCGGAAGCATCCGCGGCCGAGGACACCACCAGCTGCATGCGCGTGTCCAGCAGGGCGGTGACGGCCGCGCCGATGCGGGCGCCGTGGTTGTAGAGCACCGACTCGATGGTGTCCGCATCGCCGGAATTCACGGCCGAGCGGAATCCGTAGTCCGATGCGAGCAGCGTCGATGCCTGCTGCAGCCGCTCGGCGTTCTGCTCGATGAGGCGGCGCCAGACACGCTCGTTCGCGTCCAGCCCCTGCGCGACCTGCGCACGGCCATTGCGCTCAATCGAGGCGCGGACCACCAGGAAGCCGGCGGCCTGCACGATCAGCAGCAGCAGCAGCGAGATGGTGGCCAGCCGGAACATCAGGCTGCGCCGGAAAGCGCTCCAGCTCACGGCACGGCCCCCACCAGCCGGACGGCCACCGGGGCGCCGCCCTCGGCCACGGCCAGCGGCCGGGTCACGGCAGGCGCCCCCGCCGGCAGCCCTGCATGCCAGACGTTGAGCGTGTATTCACCGGGCGGCACCTTGTCGATGCGCACGGCCCCGGCGCCGTCGGCCTGGGCGTAGTAGGGGGTCTCGACCACCAGGATCCAGCCCACCATCTGGTCATGGATGTTGCAGCCCAGCACCACCACCCCGGGCTGGTCGAAGAGCACGGGATTGGCGGGCATGCCCGAATAAAGCTTGAGTTCGAACTTCTTCGCCGGAGAGAACGAATAGACGTGGTGACGCACCGTGTCGTGGTTGGGAAACTGCACCTGCGTGCCGGCGGTCACCACCAGCACCTCGGGCACGAAGCGCCGCTTTTCCTGGGCCACTTCGGCGCCCACGAGGGGTTTCACCTGCCGGCGCGCCTGGGCGGAATCCAGGAACGCCACGGCGCCCGGCAGCGGCTTGCCGGCGCCGTCCTGCACGACGATCTGCACCAGCGCCGCCCACGCACCCGGCGCGAACGCCGATGCCAGCCCGAGGACCGCGACCTGCACAGCACGCTGCATACCTGTCTTCACCATGTGATTCCCCTGGCCATAAATGTAACGTCATCGCCGCTCCTGGCGTGGCGTCCCGGACTCTGGCACGATACTGGACATCGCAGCAAAAGCTATCAAATCGATAGCTTGAAGCGACGGCACTGGACGGCACCGAACGGTTCGGCGATTTCGCCCTTTGCAACGCCCCAGGGCGGAGCATGCCAGCGAAGCGCCTTGCGTGCACCGCCCAGTTGTAACAACAACAGGGGTTTCATTGGCACCGTTCTTGCAGCGGCCACTGCAACAACGGGACCGTGTCCCGGGAACGCACCATGCAGCCTGTCCATCTCCTTCGCTCACTGTCCATCTCCCGCCGGCTCTTCCTCGGCTTCGGCTGCATGCTCGCGCTCGTGGTCGCCGTGGCGGTGCTCGGCCATCTGTCGGTGTCCGGCATGAACCGGCAGATGCAGCAGATCACGGGCATCGGGGCCGAGAAGGCTCGGCTCGCGAACGACATGCTGCAGACCGTGAGCGCCTCCGGCCTGCACGCACGCTCGGCCGCCATGCTCGGCGACATCGATCCACGCAATGCCGAGGACCAGGCGCGCAAGGCCACCGCCATCCTGCAGCGCTATGCCAAGCAGGAAGCCGACCTCGCCGCCCTGCTGGAGTCGAGCGGCGCCACGCCCGAGGAGCGCCGGTTGATGGCCGACGCCCAGGCCGAGGCGCGCAAGACCCGCCCCGAGCTCGAGGGCGCGCTCAAGCTGGTCACGGACGGCGACACGGTCAGCGCCACGCTCGGCCTGATGACCCGGGTGGCACCGCCCGAGGCGGTCTGGCGCGAGAAGCTCGCGCAGCTGGTGGAACTGCAGAACACCCTGAATGCCGAAGCCGCGGCGGCCGCGGACCGCACGCAGAGCCGCACGCGCCTCACCGCCGGCGCGCTGGTGGCGCTGGCCGTGGCGCTGGGCCTGCTCATCGCATGGCGCACCACCGCGAGCATCACCCAGCCGATAGGCCGCGCCGTCGTGGTGGCCGAACGCATCGCGCGCGGCGACCTGACCTCGGCGGTCGAGGTGCGCATCCACGACGAGACGGGCCGGCTGCTGGAGGCGATCGCCGCCATGCAGGCGCAGCTGCGCGCGCTGGTGGGGCACATCGGCACCGCGGCCGACTCCATCCTGCTGGCGAGCTCGGAGGTGGCCTCGGGCAACCTCGACCTGAGCCACCGCACGGAACAGACCTCCGGCAACCTGCAGGAGGCCGCCTCCGCGCTGGCGGACCTGACCCAGACCGTCCACCAGGGCGCCGACGCCGCGCAGCAGGCCAACCAGATGACGGCCTCGGCCGCCCAGGTCGCGGCGCGCAGCGGCCAGGTGGTGTCGCAGGTGGTGCAGACCATGGATGTGATCAGCACCAGCTCCCGGAAGATCGCCGACATCATCGGCGTGATCGACGGCATCGCGTTCCAGACCAACATCCTCGCGCTGAACGCCGCCGTGGAAGCGGCCCGGGCGGGCGAGCAGGGCCGCGGCTTCGCGGTGGTGGCCGGCGAGGTGCGCGCACTGGCGGGCCGCAGCGCCGAAGCCGCGCGGGAAATCCGGTCGCTCATCCTCGCGAGTGCCGGGCAGGTCAAGGAAGGCACCACCCTCGTCGCCGAGGCCGGCGCCACCATCGGCGAACTCGTGCAGTCGGTGCAGCGGGTGTCGGCCATCATGGGCGAGATCACCACGGCCGCGCACGAGCAGAGCGACCGCATCGGGCAGGTGAGCCAGTCCGTGAACGCGCTCGAGAACATGACGCAGCAGAACGCGGCCCTGGTGGAGGAAAGCAGCGCCGCGGCCGGCAGCCTGCGCGAGCAGGCGGGGCGCCTGACGGAAATGGTGGGCGCCTTCCGCCTGCAGCGCGACGCCGCGGGCAGCGCGCCGGCGGCCGTTACGG